>WTJK01000033.1:32791-88082 GCA_011524855.1 Methanobacteriota archaeon
ACAGCAAACACGGCGCCTGCGAACACAAAGAGCCAACCTGCGAGGCCCAGACCGCCTTCATCGGTTTCACCCTCAACGGCCAAGGCTTGCGTGCATCCCCGAACGTCGACAACCGCACCTTCCGGGCTGTTCAAACAGAAATCGTCGGCATTGGACACGCCGTCGTTGTCGTCATCGAGTTGGACCTGGCTGCAACCCGTGCTCGAGACCTCCGCTCCTAAAGCGGTGAGCGGGCAGGCATCCACCGGGTCGAAGACGCCATCTGCGTCGTCGTCGTCGTCTTCTACCGCATCGATGCATCCGTCACCGTCGCGGTCTTGACCCGCAGCTGCTGGACCGAGCACGCCCCGGGGGCAGCCGTCAACAGGGTCAAGCAATCCATCGTTGTCGTCATCGTCGTCTTCCAAGCCATCCGCACATCCATCGCCATCGTGGTCAACTTCACTGGCGTTGTCCTCCCAGTTGCGGGTACCGTAGGGGCACACATCCTCGTCGTCGTCCACACCGTCGCCGTCATCATCGTCGTCGCTCCCCTCGTCCAAACACCCGTCGGCATCGTAGTCGGTTGTGGGGTTTGAAGACCAAGGTTCTGCGTCGTTGGGGCAGTTGTCGTCGACGTTGTTGATGCGGTCACCGTCTTTGTCCTCGTCGCAGGGGTCGCCGGTGCCGTCGCCGTCAAGGTCGGTCTGTGTTGGATTGCTGATGGTTGGGCAGTTGTCTTGCTGGTCAATGTACCCGTCTTCGTCGATGTCGGTGTCGGAACATCCGTCCTGTTCAATGTCGTTTTCTGGGGTGGAGACCCAGCCGACCGGGCCTTTGGGGCACAGGTCGTTGACGTCAAAGATACCATCTTCGTCGTCATCGAAATCCTCGTTGTCGTCGATGCACCCGTCGCCGTCGTGGTCGTTGCTCTGCAAGCGGCTGTCCCAGCCTACGTTGCCCCGCGGACAGGCGTCTTGGTCGTCGGGGAGCAAGTCGTTGTCGTCATCGTTGTCGCACAGGTCGCCAAACGCATCCCCGTCACGGTTCAACTGCTCGGGGTTGTTGATGTTGGGGCAGTTGTCCTCGCCGTCCAACACACCGTCGGCATCGATGTCCGTGACGTACATCCAAGCTCCGAAGTCGTAAGCATACCGTTGTTCAAAGGCGTGGATACCGAAGGCGCCGTCGTCATTGGCAATGAATGAAATCACGGGTGAACCTGAGGAGCTGATAGCCAGCCGAAGAGGGAGGTCGTTGCCCATACCTCCCCCATGGACCGCCCAATCCCATGCGCCGTCCGACCGATGTTGAGCAAGGAACAGGTCGTAATGGGCACCGTCGTTGATGCCGTCCAGATCGGTCAACGTGGTGTTGCCCAGCGTCAACGTGGAGGACGTTCGGCCCAACACCAAGGTTTCGCCTTGCTGTGTGACGTGAACGCCCACGGCATGGTCGGCCCCGCCTCCTCCGTACCCTCTGCTCGAGGTCCATGCACCGCCCGACGAAAGGGAGGCTTCGAAGATGTCCACCCACACCGCTTCGGTGATCACGGTTCCCGAGAAATTGGCTCGCTGGTAATAGTCTCCGACCACGGTTACGCCGTCGTCGTTTGATGCTACGCAATCGGAGATGGATTGTTCACCTTGTCCTGAAACCACCGTGGACCAGGCCCACCCATCCTCGTCGTACTGGGTTAACACACCGTCAGCAGCGCCTTGGCTGGTGTGTTCGTTGTTGTCGTCAAACAAAATGACGCCCAGGAACGTGGTGCCGAAATAGGTTCTCCCAAGACGGTCTTCGCACAGGACGCCACCGTACTCGAGTGAATCGGTTGATGTCACGGTGTGGAGGAACAAATCCTCTCCGTTGTGATCCATCCCAAAAAGGGCAATCGTTTCGAACTCGGTCGAGCCCGGTGAGGTCTCGTTGTTGAACAGAAATTCGCCGCGGTGCGAAATGGCCACGTGAACGGTGTTGCTGCTTGTTGCTTCAACGTCCAAAACGGTCATGTCGAAAGCGTTGCTGAAAGCTCTGGCCCACAACCAGGTCCCGTCGGGTGACATGGCGGCGACCATCAGCGCACTGGGGTCGTCATCGGCGGACTTGTTGATCGAACCAAAACCGTCGAGGGTGAGGTTGCACGATTCCCCATACGACAGGTCGCAAAACCGCCCAGCGAGGATGAGGGTGCCGTCGGTCATGCGCTCGACCTCTTGGAGTCCGTCAAAGTACCCCGAGCTTGCGGAAAGGCTCCGAGCCCAGGTGCCGTTTTCGGCCACCCAGGCGATGAACATGTCTTCCCCAAACGAGCCAAGGTCCGTGTCGTTGGTGGAAAAGCCCTCGACGTCGCCATGGAAAGCGATGTTCTGTTCAAAGGACCCGACCATCACCATCTGCCCATCGTCCAAGGCCACCATGTCGTTGATGCGTTCACTGCTCTGTCCGTCACCGGCTGCTAACCAACCCGCCAACGACGCAGCGGTGTCCGATGAAAACGGATGAATCTCCTGGGCATCGTTCAGTGGCACTGGGGTGTGCTGTACCAACGACAAGAGCAACAGCACGACAAGGGTGGTGGCCGTGCGCTGCGTCAACCCCATGAAATTTCATTCATCATGTTGCATTTGAACCAATCGTCAACGTGACCCGACGCTTCGCGTCCAAGGCTTCATTGGGCGTCGGTCCGAGGCACCCACATGAGTCAACGGGACCAACGGCGTTCTTCGAGGCAACGACGGCCCCAGGGCGGTCGACGCCAACGATACGGAGGACCCAAGCGAGCCACCCTTGAGGAGCGGGAAGCGTTTCGTGTCAAGGTCATGGATGGTCGCGCCAAAGACCGCTTCAAACGGTCCCCGCCTCCGATGGGTTTTCCGGACGAGCCGGTTGAACCGACTTCATTTTCATTCGACTGGGCGGTTGAGCCAGTCCCGCTGGCTTGTGAGGAAAAGGTCGCTGGAAAGGTGGTTCGCCGAGGTGAGTTTGGTTGGGTGAGCGATGAGCGCGTGGATGAAATCGCCCGCTTTGTCGACGCAGAGCCCATGAACACCGATCAGGCGCTCTCCCTCCGGTCGGCGCTTTTGCAACAAAAGACCGTGTACTCCCACGGGCGACTCAAAAGCAAGGGCAAAGAATTGGCCAAGCTGTACCGCAACGGCACCAGCATCCTTGATCTCTCGAAAAAATTCGATTTTCCACCCATGAACGTGTTTCGCGTCGTGCTGGAAGCCAACGGTTGGTCAAAAAACAAAATCAAGGAAAGTTTTCGAGACCCTGCATCAATGAAAGCGAGGGAACAAGCTGAATTTGAAGCGGCTGAAGCGGCGGATCGAGTGTCGAACGTTGACCAATCCGAGACCCAACTGCGTGCGGATTTGTTCGAAGACATTCTCTCGGATTGGTTTGAAACGCAAGGTGTGCGTTTGCGCCGTCAACCTGAGATGGTCAAAGAACAGCAAGAGGCCCACGGCAGGCCTGTTCGAACGCCAGACCTCCTCTTTTTGGACGATGTCACGATCAACGGCCAACCGGTTGCATGGATCGATGCCAAGCACTTCTACGGTGCGGACGTTGACTTTCAACGAAAGAAGATGAAGAAGCAAATGCAACGCTACATCGACGAATGGGGTTCAGGGGCCATCGTGTTCCGTCACGGCTTTTGCGAGAACCTCTACCTGCCAGGCGTGTTGATGCTGGACGCCAGCCCGCTTGACCTCAGTCGGTTGAGCGAGCCGAACCCAGATGTGTGAGGAGGGTCGCCACGCCGGCTGTTTGACAGCGGGTTGCGAGCTCATCGAGAACGGAAGCATTCACCGTCGAGGGGATGGAACGCGGCACGACCGCCACGGATGTTCCCAGCATGCACAAACGAACAGCCACTGCATCGCTCAAACCCGAGGCGTCCACGGCTGCTTCGACGGTTGACAACAACGATGCACGCATCGGCTCGTTCACCATGCCAGAAGCGGTGGCAAACGTCGTCGCTTCATCGAGCAACATGGGCCAAACTTCGGTTGACCACGCCTGTGCTTTGAGCCGTTCAACGCTCGTTTGGCCGGCTTCGGTGATGGCTCGCTTCCATTCGGGGTGGTTGATGTACGAGGAGGTATGGCGCTGTTCGTTCGGTTTCCACACCAGCAACACGGGCATCTCTGCTTCAAACGAGCGAACTTGACCGGGCCATCCGGGAGCGCCCGGTTGCGTTCGCAGTTCAACGCCCCCTGCCGAAGCCCCCAACACATCACCCAACCCACCGCTGTGTTGGCGCTCAACTTGGTGAGCGATGATGAGAAATTGACGGCGTGTGCCTCGGCCCGTTAATCCGTGCACCAGTTCCCCCAGGGCCATCAGCCCGGCAGCGGACATCCCGAAGCCTTGACTCAACGGGCATTCGAGCTGCAATTCAAGATGAAGCGACTCGTTGGGTCGAAGCAGTTTGGCGTACCGGCACACTTCAAGGTACGACCTGTAGATGGTGTCATCGTTGAACGGTTGGCCGAGCCGGTCGACAACGGTGATGACCGAAGGGCTGGGGGTTGGAGGGTCGGTTCGCTCGTCGGGGTCTTCCCCCTCGGAAGGTGAACCGTCGGTGGGTTGGACCACCAACCGACCGGTGGCCTGAACCCCATGGTGGATGGAAAAGCCCGATCCGCAACTTCCTTGGTCGCGAGGCAGGCGTTGGTCGCTCTCCACCGTGAAAAGGAGGGTGATGTGGCCACCTTGGCGTACGGTTAATCCATCGGCCATGCGGTGTCACCACCGGTTGGGCTCATCAATGATGTGAAGCGAATCAAGCCAGGGCGCCATCGAGTTGTTCCTTGATGGTGTCAAAGCGACCGGCCAGTTCGTCGAGGGCCATGTTGAAGGCCGTCACGGGGTCCAAACTGCCGTCGGTCTCGTAGGAGAACACGTAAGCGTTGTCGACGGTCTCCATCACGATGCTCTCTGCGAAATCGGCTTCGCGACCGGTGCCGTGACCCACTTGGTGGAGCGCCTTTTCGAGGTCCATCACGTGGTTGATGTCGGTGACTTTCTTGCCTTTTCCAAAGAGCTTGGCGTCGATGGGCGTGCCGTCCGTGGTGGTCAAGCCGAGGCCAAACAGGGTCTCGGCGGCTTTGGCGTCCTTGAGCACGGCCACTTGTTGCGGGCGGAAACCCACGGCGGCGACGGGGGACCACTTGGCATGGTCTCGGCCGCGGCCCAGCACAGCGAACGCGTAGAATTCGAGGAATTGGCCCTTTGACAGCACGGTCAAGGGGATGGTTTTGTGCTCGTCTCGGATGTCAAACACGGGGTCGGAAATCGTGGTGATGTCGCCGGCGTACACCGTTCGAAGTTCTTCGTCCGAATCGGCCGATGGGCCACGGGCGGAGAGGGTGTAGAGGACCTGGCACATGGGGCAACCCTTGTCCTTTTCAACAACGTCTTTGCAGTTCTCGCATGCATCGGGGAACACAAGGCCTTCGTCCATGTTGGTGGGGATAGGGATCATGGCCAAACGGTGGGCAAGGACCTCATCGGGAAGCACGTTAACCGATTCCACCACTTCGCCTTTGTTGTCTTGCGTCACGCCTTGGGAGAAGTCAACACGGGTGATGGCAAGTTTGGGAACATCAGCGATGAGGGCACGACGGATGGCGTTCACCTGAGCGGCATCGGTGTCCGTGATGAGAATGCGGATTTCGTGACCTTGGGGCCAGCCTTGGACAATTTCAGTCTTCATGTTGCTCACGCTCCGTCCTCAGACGCGTCGGCCACGTCGGCCGCCCTTCTTCTTGGTCCCGTCGTGGGCGATGGGGGTGACGTCTTCGATGCGGGTGATGGTCATGCCAGCACGGGTCAAGGCGCGGATGGCGGCTTGGGCCCCGGGGCCGGTGTTGTTGGAGAGGTTGCCGCCGGGTGCACGGTACTTGACGATGAGTTCGGTGAACTCCTTGTCGCGCAGGGCATCGGCCATGCGCTCGGCTGAGCGGGTGGCAGCGAACTGGCCGCCCTTGTCTTTGCCAGCCTTGACGACCTCACCGCCGTTGCAGGTGGTGATGGTTTCAGCGCCGGTCAAGTCGGTCGCCGTCATGAGGATGTTGTTGTAGGAACTGAAGATGTTGACAATGGCTTTGCGGGACATCACTCATCGCCTCCTTGCTTGATGGCTTCGTTGGAGGCTTCGGCAGCCACACGGACTTCCTCAGCAAACTCGGGGGTTGCCTCGGGGTCAACGCCTTCCTCGGCGTACTCGGCCATCTCACGGCGGCCTTCAATGGCTTGGCGAATGGCGTGGTTGGGATCGTTCAAGGCCGAGGAGGGGTGGTAGCGCAAATCGCCTTCTTCGTCACGGGTCACAGGGTAGGAAGGAATCGTGACCTTTTGATTGCCGATGCAGATTTGGCCGTGCGTCACCAGCTGGCGAGCTTGCTTCATGGAGCAGGCCAATCCCTTGTAGTACACTTGGGCTTGCAGGCGTCGGCTGAGAACGTCTTCGGTGCCCAACGACAAGATGTCGCCGAGCTCGGCGTTGTTCTCGATGAGGCCTTTGTTGTAGAGGGAGTGGAGCAGGTCCTCCATCTCTCGCTTGCCGTGACCCTCAGAGGTGTCCACCATACCGATGAGGCGCATGGCTTGGCGTCGGTAACGGCGGAGCTGGGACTTGGCCTTCCAAATCTCCTTCATGTTCTTGAGGCCGTGATTGGCCTTGATAGCGTGCTCTTCTTCGATGCGGTCAGCCTTCCAAGGGTGCGAAGGCGTGTCGAATTTAGGTCGTGAAAACTTTGGCTCTCCCATGTTCTTCCCTCCTCATCACTTCTTCCGGCTCACACCCAAGGTCAGGCCGCCACGGCCGTTGGACCGACCGCGCTGGCCACGAACTTTGTTGCCCGAGGCGTGGCGGATACCACGGTAGGCTTTGATGGTGCGCAGGCGACTGATGTCGTCCTGGGTGGTGAAGCGAACTTGTTGGCCGGTGACGTGGAGGTCACGGCCACTCTCGAGGTCCCATTCGCGGTTGAGCATCCAGCTGGGGACCGAGTCGGCGTAGGACTCGATGGCCACACGGAGTTGCTCCTGCTCGTCCGTGCTGAGGAAGCCGGCGAGTTTGTACGGGTCGAAGCCGGTGTTCTTGCAGATCTGAATGGCGGTTCGGGCACCAACGCCCTTGACGGAGGTCAGGGCGGTCGCCAGGGGCTTCAGCCCGTCCATGTCGGTATCTGCCATACGCAGAATGTATGAAAAGTCGTCGCCAAGGTCCTCATCCTTCGGTCGTGCCATGGTTTCACCTCAATGTTAACACACAGTGTCAAGCATCCCTCCGACCAACCTCCCATATATCAAGACCGCGATGGCCAAATTGAGGCCCCGAGGCGCGAACTGCACCACGGTCAGCGGCCGTTGTGAGCATCCACACAGAGCAGCAGGGTGTGACCGTTGGGGTGCTGAGCGAGGAACCCTTGCCGGTCACCCGAGCGACCGGTCAACTGCCTGTCAAGCGCCCCTTGCCACGCAGGCTGCCGTTCAGGAGGGGTCGCAAGGCGCAGTTTGACGGATGAAAAGCGGTGCTCAATGGCCAGTTCCACCACGTCCTGCACGGTGGTGTCGTCCAGTGACCCTTGATACAAGGCCACCACGCGACCGGTGGCTTGCACGAGACCCTGGTCCATTGGCCTCAACCTCAACGGGTGGGGGTGATGCAGTTGGGGTCGCCGGCCATGGAGGACGCCCCAACGCAGATCCTTGTCCTTGGTCACATTGGCCAACCACTGGGAGACAAGTCCACTCTCCACGAGTGCGGCGTCCAACAGGCTGACGTGTTCACCGCGTTGCGGGGGGTGAACGGTGATCTTCAGCGGTTCAGTCGGGTGATGCGTGGTCACCGTGAACGGGCGCTCGCCCAGTTGAGGTGGAATCCGGACAAAGCGTCGCAAGGCTCCATCAGCAGCCAACGGCCCTGTCCACAAGGCAAGTCGGTCCACCCGTCCTCGGCCGCGCGAAGTCCACACCCACGTGCGACGAAGCCCCGGCCAGCGTTCATCGACCATCGATTCGACTTGACGCCGCTGGTCGGTGCTGAGCCTGGGCGAAAGGTCAAGCAGCATGGCAGGACCTAGCTCGTGGGGTGCAAACCAAGGCCGCCATGCATCAAGGACATGGTCGAGCGCCGGTCGCATCTCGCTGAGGTCGTGGTGTCGGCTGTTTCGAGGACGCGCAGGGTCCAACTGGAGCATCGCCACGCAAGGGGAGGCTTGGCCGAGGGCGGTGGTGAGGGCTTGTTCAGCGTCCAAACCGTCTCCTGCCAGCACCACTGAATCGCTGCACCAAGGTGACGTGATCTCGCCTGACATGGCGCCAACGGTACGAAGGTTGAGAGCACTGGCAAGGGCGCGTGCCGGGTCAAGTTCGATGCCGATGGCCGGACGACTCAGCGTCAAGGCATGGGCCCAGACCTGAAGTCCGCTGCCGCAGGCGGGATCGATGATGTATCCGTCGGCGAGAGGTTGGTCGACAAGCGCCATTGAACGCTCGGTCGCCACCTGCCAGGGCGTCGCGAGGGGGCGCCCATCGTTGGCGTGATGAAAGACGGTGCCTTCGGGAGCGGTCGAATCGGGACTGGTTTGCGTGGTTCCGTTGTCCTCTGCATCGTCGGCCGTGAACCGTTGGTGCATGGAATCACCTCATGCTTGAGCGATGTCGGAACGGTTGACCAAGCACTCAAACGGAATACCAGCGGCTTCGAAGGCTTCGTGAGCACCTTCTTGGCGGTCAAGAATGCTGATCACGGCGACCACGCGACATGCTGTCGCCTCGTGGAGGCGCTGCACTGCTTGAATCGAGGAACCGCCCGTGGTGGTGACGTCTTCAACAATGACCACGTCGCCGGGTTCAGCCAAGGATGAACCTTCGATGCCGGGAGGGTTGTTGGTCTTGCGTCCGCCACGGCCCTTGGGGTTTTTTCGGACCATGAACCCTCGAAGGTTGTCGTCAGCATTCGGTGAACCGATCACCAACGCGGTGAGCGGCACGGCTCCCAATTCTAAACCCCCGACATAGGTGGCTCCGAGGTCGGCGATGCGGAGGTTGAGCAGTTCGCCGAGGATGGCTCCCGCCTCGGGGTGCATCATGACAGGTTTGGTGTCAAAAAACCACCTGGATTGGCGACCGCTTGCCAACGTGAAGGCTTCGTCGTGACCGCCGTCCAAAAACGCCAGGTCATGCACCAATTCAACCAACCGAGGCCAACGGGGGTGATTGCGAACATCGTCGTGGACCGTCATGGTTCCCATTCAGCGAGCCAAACGCTTGAACTTTCGGTCATGGCCTTCAACCGCTCGGATGATAAAGGGTCGCCGCCGTGTGATTTTGAGCACCATGCCTCCTGCCCCGGCCTCGCCACCCCGCCTTGACCACGACCCGTTGTTGGGCGTGGACATTGAGCGGCTTGAGGCGGAGATGGAACGTTACCATCAGTGGATGGACGAACGAGCTGACGACGCCTACTTGCTCGCTGAACAAGCGCGACAAAAGGGCTACGATCACAAAGATCGGGTCGAAATTCCCCGGGCGGCGGACCTGGCAGGTCGAACGGAAAAATTGCTGATCGAGCACCTGGACGGTTATCCGGTGGCGGACGACATTCGCACCATGTTGGAGGAGCACGACCGTGAAACCACATCGATCATGATGGCGCAATCCGTTGCCCGCGGGTTTCGAAGCAAAGGCTACGATCTCGAGCGTTCCATCGACGTCGGCCTTCGTGTGGGCTTGGCCATTTTGACCGAAGCCGTGTTGGTTGCTCCTCTGGAGGGCATCAGCGAAGTCCGTTTGCTCAACAACGTCGACGGCTCACAATTCGTCTCCGTGCATTTCGCCGGGCCCATCCGAGCAGCCGGAGGAACGGCTCAAGCCCTTGCCGTGCTGATCGCCGACATGATCCGTCGGGAACTGGACGTCGGCCATTACCAACCCACGGACCCCGAGGTCGAGCGCGTCAAGGAAGAATTCGGGCTGTACCGTGGCAACCTGCAATACCGACCTTCGCCCCCGGAAATCGATGAAATTGTGCGGGCTTGTCCTGTCATGATCAACGGCGAGTCCACCGAACGCATCGAATGCGCCGGATACGGAAACGTGCGGAACATCGACGAAGCACGCATTCGGGGTGGCGTGTTGTTGGTCATTGGTGAAGGCATGTGCCTGAAAGCGCCAAAAATTCAGAAGCACACCGAGCGTTTGAACGTGCCCGGATGGGATTTTATCTCCAAGTTTGCCCTGAGAGGGAAGGCCGATGCGGGGGAAAAGAAAGCGGCGTTCAAGAGCAAGAAAGTCCCCCCCATCACCAAGTTCATGCGTGACATCATCGCTGGGCGCCCGGTTTTCGGCGGACCCCTTCAGCCGGGCGGCTTTCGCCTCCGCTACGGGCGCGCCCGGCCTTCCGGATTGGCAGCGGCCTCGTGCAACACCGCCTCGATGCTGGCCATGGACGACTTCATCACCATCGGGACACAGATGAAGATTGAGCGTCCCGGAAAAGCCTGCGCCATCACGCCATGCGATGATTCAGAGGGGCCTTGGGTGGTGCTCGCCGATGGTCGTTTCTCACGCTACGACCATGCTTCCGTGTTTGCCGGTGTACGCCACGATGTCAAACAGATTTGGGACAACGGGGAGCTGGTCATCGGTTACGGGGAATTCATGGAGAACAACAAGAACCTGGTACCGGCGGGTTATGGAATGGACTGGTGGGCCAGCGACCTCATTGAGGCCTTGGCGACGGAAGAGGACGTGGACGAGTTCACCTCGGTGTTTTCCAACGAAAGCGAAGCATGGCCGACAGGTACACCGGGCCTTTCCGTGCACGAGGTTGAAGACCCGCATCACCAGTACCGAGTGCGTCGCTCATGGCATGAGCGCTTGCGCGGTTTGAACCCCACATGGGCGCAGGCCAAACGCATTGCTCAGCGATTTGGCACATCGCTCCCACCGCCTCACAATCCCTGGCTGCTGGATTTGCCGCTCGAATGGGTACCAGCGTTGCTTGAACAGCTGAAGCAAGCACGCATCGAGGCCCCCTCATCCGCGGTGAACGATCGAGAACGCCCGCTGCCCAGCGACCGCTATCTTCGATTCAAAGAGGGCGCAAAAGGATGGACTTCGGCCACCATGGACGAACTCCAACCCGAACGGTTGCCAGCGTTCAGTGAACGTTCAATTCCTGGCCCACAAGCGGCGCTGGCCGAGCCGCTGTTCAGCGATGCCATGCCGGAGGGCTGGACCTATTGCCAGCACGGTCTGGTCAAGGGAAGCATGATGCTGCTGGGGCTTCGCCACCACCACGAAGGCGACGACGTGGTGGTCACGGCGGGTTGGGAAGGCATGTGCGAGGCCCTTGGCTTCGCTGTGGACGGTGACCGTCTCGTTCAAACGGATGACTTTGGCCAGGCCGCCGAGGACCGCATGGCTGCGTTGCGTCACAGCAAAACCGTGCTTGACGAGGAGCGTGAACGTCTGCGAGCCCTGGAAAAAGAACGCTCAACGGTTCGCATCGCTGCGGAAACCAACGCCCGCCAACGCGGTCTGGGCATCGCCGAAACCGACCAGGTCGGTCAGCGGGCCGCAGACGAAGTGGTGGACGTGGGGCCACGCGACCCGAATGCGTACCTTTCAGCCCAGCGGCTCGAAGACGACCATGCGGTCAACGGTATCATGGTCCTCGTGCGACAACTCGCCTCGTTGCGCTGGGAGCACAGCGCACCCGTGCGGGTCGGTTGCCGAATGGGCCGGCCGGAGAAGGCTGCCCCGCGCATCATGAACCCCATGACCCACGCCTTGTTCCCCATCGAACTCAACGGCGGTAATCAGCGGCTGCTGGCTAACGCCCTGAACAAGCAAACCATTCGCGTCCAGCTCGGTCGGCGTCGGTGCTCGACCTGCGGCCAGGAGACGCCGTTTTTGCGCTGTCATCACCGAGTGGTGGATGAATATGGCGAGCGCCGTGCCGGAGAGGTGTGCGACGGTGCCACCCAACCCGTGGCCTCAGAATCGACCGCACGCCGACGCGGTGAGGTGCAAAGCGTTCGAATGGACGATATGGTGGAGGATGCTCGTATTCGCCTGGGCATCGACCGTTTGCCCCAACAGGTCAAATGCATGAAAAAATTGTCCAGCCGTGACCAAACGCCTGAGCCCATTGAAAAAGGGATTTTGAGGGCCAAGCACGGGTTGCCCGTCTTCAGGGACGGGACGGTTCGTTACGACATGAGTGACGTTCCCATTACGCACTTCACGCCCCGAGAAATTGGTGTGACGTGGAAAAAACTGCACGGCCTGGGCTACACGCACGACCATCGCGGTGACCCCCTTACGCACGACGAACAGATGCTCGAAATCTTCCCGCAGGACTTTATTGTGGCCAAGAACGCTCAGGATTTCTTGCTTCGGACAGCCAAATTCGTCGATGAACTGCTGGTTCGCTACTACGGCATGGACCCGTTTTACAACGCTCAACATCCCGACGATCTGGTGGGCCACCTCATCTGCGCCCTTGCCCCCCACACCAGCGGTGGCGTTCTCTCCCGAATCATCGGATGGGCAGACTGTTCGGGGGGTTATGCGCATCCACTGTTCCATGCAGCGAAGCGACGAAACTGCGACGGCGATGAAGACGCGATCATGATGCTCATGGACGGGCTGCTGAACTTCAGCCGTGACATCCTGCCAGCGAATCGCGGTGGTCAGATGGACGCGCCGTTGGTGCTGACGACCCGACTCAACCCCACCGAGGTGGACAAAGAAGCGTTGAACGTTGATGCAGCATGGTTCTACGAGCGTGATTTCTACGAAGCGACCTTGGAACAACCGCATCCGAAGGACGTCTCCAAACGAATGGATTTTGTTGAGCGCCGACTGGGCAGCGTGGCTGCGGTCCGCGGCTACGGCTACACTCACGACTGCCGAGCGCTGGATGAGGGCCCTGCCCTCTCGGCGTACAAAACACTCGAAACGATGATTGACAAAATGAACGGGCAGTTGGCCATCGGGCACCGGTTGCGAGGCGTGAACGTTCGAACGGTGGCGTCCAGCGTGGTTCGTTCCCACTTCCTGCCCGATCTTCGGGGGAACCTCAACGCCTACGGCCGTCAGAAAGTTCGTTGCCTCAAATGTGCGCATTCCTATCGCCGAATGCCGGTCTCCGGCAAGTGCATTCAACCGCGTAAAGCGACGGGACGGGGATTGGCCTCCATGGGCGTGGCCAAATCCGAGGGGGAACAGTGCGGGGGCAACTTGGCGCTGACCGTGTCCCAAGGTGCGGTGCGGAAGTACATCGATGTGATGCGCTACGTGATGGATCACTACGGTGTGGACCTGTACACCCGCCAGAATGCGGATTGGCTGGCCAACAGCGCTGATTCCTTGTTCAACAACGACCGGGCGAAGCAACTCTCCTTGGCGGATTTCTTGTGATCATTGCAGCGGGTCTCGCCACGGTGAATCATCCCCGTGGACGGTATCGGCGTCGGGCATGCCGCGACGGATGGGTTTGAACGGTGCTCGTTCCGTCGCTTCCGCAGGGGCATGCCGCACCCGGTTCCGAACGAAATTTCGCACCGCTTGGTCGATGAGCGACACCACGACCAACCCCAACGTCAACCCCACGTGCCCCCATGCCCTCAGCGGTTCAAAAGGAGCCACGTACAGCGTTTGTTCGGTGACGAGTCCTTCCTCAAGTTGCGTTTCCAGCACGTAGGTGCCCGGCTGAAGCTCACCCTGCCAGACGGGCGGTTGGTTTTCGGTGGTCCCGACCCACCGGTGCACCTCGGTTTCGTTGTTGAAGCGAAGCACGTAGGAGACGTTGCCTTCGTCCACGGTTCGGGCGGCAAAGGTCACCTCGAGGGACACGGGAAGCGGGGCGCTGGAGCCGAGGGCCCCCTCAAGGTTGAACGAACGCCAGGTTTCGGTTTGCTCGGTGTTGTTCAATTCCTTTGGCGCTTCTTGTTTGACCACGGTGCCCCACATGAGGTTCACCACGACCACAGCGGTGACCCACAGCGCAGGGTTGAGCCACTTGCGCTGCATGGCATTGGCTCAAGGTGTTCGTTTTTAGGTCGTTGTTCAGAACAACAATTGCGGCGCACGTGCTTCATTCCATGCCGGGCAACGCAAGGCGAAGGACGGCGTCCATCCAACGCAGCTTTTCCAGCTTGCGCGCAGGGTCCGTTTGGCCCGACCACCGCCCCAGACGGCTGGAATCAAACCCAATGCAACGAATACGGTCAGGATTGACGCCCCAATGGAGGAGGCAGCACACGGCACGATCGCCGTCGGTGAAGCCCCCGGGGTTGTGCATTCCAGGTAAGGTCTCGTCCGTTTGATGGGTCAGGATCAACGGGGGTGGCTGCTCAAGGACGGACCAACGGGCGAAACAGGCCTGCCATCGCTCGTGGTTATCGCCATGGGCATGGACCACGAGGGTTGAGCCGTTCTGTGCTGCCCGCTCAAGATGTTCTGCCCCGTCAAGGTCAGTGACGACAGCATGGGGGCGGACGATGCCTTCGCATGCACCTGCGGCTCCGTCGGCCGCCACCACGCACACGCCTTCTTCCAATGCCATCCGCACGGCCTCAGGCTCGGCGGCTGCGCCGACCACCAACACGTCCGAAGAACCGATGGCGAGGGTCAGCGCCTCCAGTGCATCCACCCTGGCTTCCGGTGACCATGAAGGGGTGTTGAACGGAGCGTCCAGGTTCATGGCGCGTGCCAGTTGGGCAGCGCTTTCCACATCGTCTTCATAGGACCAACCAAAGAAGGCGCGAACGTCGTGCTGGATGCTCACCAACCGAGCACGCACCTCATCGTTCATGGTGGGGCGAAACGACCGATGCTCATCATCTCACCGATGAAAGCCGACCTTGATAACGGGTGGAACGGGTGGGCAACGCATGCCCGTGCCCCCTTCCTCTCCCTCCATCGAGGACGAGGTGACGTTGGCACGCTACCCGTTCCTGCCTCAAGCCTCCGCATGGATACGTTCCTTGGCGCATCGCCACGCCATTGACCTTGACGAACTGCTGGAGGGGTCGTGGATGGACAAAGCCCGACAGCGTGCTCGACTTCGTTTGGTGGACACCGTGCAGTCAAAGGAAGGGGTGCAGGTCGCTGGGGGGGACATTCACACCGAAGAAGGGCGGCTTGTGGAAGCCTTCTCCTTCTACTACGCACGCCTGGTCGTCTGTGCCAGCGAGGACGAGCGTTTGGTGGCGCGTTGGGCTCAAGCTGAGGCGGCCCGCGCCGAGCAACTGCTTATCCTTGACGAGGCCAACCTCGAGGTGCTGGCCAACACCTACCTCAGCGAAATCCGTCGCTCGCAGAAGGTGGCTGCAACAACGGTGGTTGGTGCACCTGGCATGACCCTTCGTCAGCAGCGACAAGGCGCCTCCGATGTTTGGCAGATCGGCTTGTCCGATTTCATCGAGATTTGTCCCAAAATCACCGGCCATCGATGGCGTCTTCCCAACGCGGATGTGAGTGAGGGCTGGGTGACCCTCCACAACGAACGCACCTACGCTTCCTCGGCGAAAGTGGCGAGGTTGCTTCGGGAGCGCATCAAAGCCAGCATCGAAGCCGACGCGTTGGAAAAGATGGCCGATATCAACACCGATTTGGCTGTTCGATTGGCAGAACCGGTCGGGATGGTTCGCAACCTGATGGCCAGCAAAGCCAGCGAGGCCATCGCCTTGGTCGGTGCTGATGAGCAGGATTGGCCGCCGTGCATGCAACGCATCGTGGCGGACCTGTCTGCCGGCGTCAACGTCAACCACTTCGGTCGTTTGTTCCTCGCTTCCATGGCATCAACGCTGGCTCTTCCGCAGGAATCCTGCGTGAATTTCTTCCGAGGGGCGCCGGATTTCAGCGAAGCCACCACCTCCTATCAGGTTCAGCACGTGTATCAGCATGGATACACGCCCTCGGGGTGCGGGAAATTGAAGATCAACCACAACTGCCCGGTGTTGCCAGGTGACAATCGCACCTGCGATCAACCCTGGATGGACCACCCGCTGAAGTACATCCGAGCAACGCAACGGTGGAAACGACTGACCCAACCCTCCCCGGCCGCTGAGCCATCTGCGTCACCAACCGCCCCTGATTCAACGGCCGAGGACACGCCCGGCAACGACAATGACCGGGCATGAGCCTTTAGGGCATGACATGGGTGTCGCCGCATGGCGCTGGAGCGTGCGGTGGGAACAAGCGTTTCACGCTTGCCCGTTCTGTACCGCCTCTTTCGTTCCTTCTTTCGCTTTCTCACCAACGTGTGGTTTCGCGAGGTCAGCGTCGTTGATGATGAGTGTCCGGAGGACGACGCAGGTGTCCTGTTTGTGACATGGCATCCGAACGGGCTGGTCGACCCGATGTTGATGACCGCACGCCTCGAAGGCCAATTGACCACGCTCGTGCACCATCGGCTGTTCGCCTTCCCCGCTGTTGGCTGGTTGTTCAGGTCGGCAGGGGTGGTCCCCATCGGCATGACCGATCGCGTTGGCCTCAACCTCGGGGGGAACTTGGCCACCTCTACCGTGTTGGCTTCGACGGCCACGCACCTTGCCAACGGTGGACGTGTGCTGATGTTTCCCGAGGAAGCCACGCATGGCCGTGCCTCGGTTCAAAACGTGCGATCAGGTGCGGCCAGGTTGCTTCTTTCGGCTTACCGAGAGGCAGTTGCATCCGGTCGCCCGTTCCCTCATGTGGTCCCGGTGGGTCTGCACTACTCCGATTCCAGCCGCTTCCGCGAGCGAGCAGCCATCGTCCTCGACCGCCCCATGACGCTGCCTTCACTCCCAGAGGCGACCACGGAAGCCGACGACCGGCGTTGGGTGCTCGAGGTGACACAGGCCATCGGCGTGGAACTTCAACGGGCCAACCTTGCCAAAACCACCTGGGAGGAGCGGACGTTGATTTGGAAGGGGCGAAGTTTGGTGCAGGCCGAGAAGGGTCGTCAACAAGGCGAGCGCATGGAACGCCACGATTACGCCACTTCGCTCATGGCGGCCCGTCGATTGCGCGCAGGTTGGGAGTTCATGCGTCGTCATGATCCATCGGTTGCCGATGCGTTGGCGGCCCGTTGCCGGTCCCACTTCGATGACCTTGAATCCCGCTCACTGACCCCCTACGATGTCGACGCGCGTCCAGAAACGGTGACTGCACGCGGTGCCGCTCGTGCCATGGCATCCTGGTCCTGGGCCGTGGCGTGGATGTTCGGCCTCATGACCTGGGGGGCAATGCTTGGCAATTACGCCCCGTACAAATTTCAGTCACTCCTTGAGCGTTGGACGCGACGGGCAGGCGTGGACGACACGCTGCAGGGCAGCATCAAAGTCCTCTCTTCGGTCGTCGTCTTTCCGATGTGGTGGCTTTCCCTTTCGTTGGCCATCACCTGGGTGTTGCTCGACACCTCAAGTCCGGTGTATCACGCGTTCTCCACCCATCAAATCCTGCAGTACCTCACGGTCCTCCCGCCGCTGGGGGTTGCGGTGGTGCTCATGTTGTTTTGGCCCCTGAGCGCTCGAGCACACATGGAGCTCTATGCTCGGTTGGTTCGTGCCACACGGTCCGTTCGACGTTGGGTGGCATGGCGCGACGAAGCCAACGATTGGGACGACCTGGTCGCCACACAGCGCGAATTGGCCGAGGCGCTGGTGGCGTTGGGGTCGGGATTGGTGCTGCCAGGCGACCCTGACTGGCAGGACCCGCCCTCGGGCAGGGACGACGCCGATGTTGTTCAGCGCCGTTCAGCGCCTGTGTTGTGACGGTTCCAACCTCGGGACAATCGCACAAGGGTTTGAATGAAAGAACCTGTGTGGGCACAGCGAGGGCGACATGACACGAACGCTGGTATTGACGGTTGACCGGGACGACGACCTCGGCAGCAAGACGTCGATTCGCGGCCCTGTGGTGGGCCGGCGGCAGGTGCTGACCTCCGCCTTGAAATTGGGCGTTGCCGACCCGGAAGAAAGCGACACCAATGCCATCCTGGGCGCTCTGCGTCAGTACGACTTGCTGGCCGAAGCCAAGAGCGAAGACGACCAAGTGGAAATCGCCATTCTCACCGGTGATGAAAAGGTCGGCGTCCGCTCGGACCGAGCCATCGCTGCCCAGTTGGAGGAAGTGGTTTCAGCGTTCCAGCCCGACCAAGCGTTGCTGGTGACCGATGGGGCCGAGGATGAAAGCGTGTTGCCCATCATCCAGTCTCAAGTTCGCATCGACCACGTTGAGAAGGTCATCGTGAAGCAATCCAAGGGCATCGAGGGTACCTACTATTACATCGTGAAGGCGCTGGAGGACCCCAAATGGCGCTCGAAAATCATGGTCCCGCTCGGTGCCGTGATGGCGATTTTTGGGCTGGGGATCATGCTGCCCAACGAAATTGGTGGTGTGGTGATCGGGGCGCTGCCCCTCGTGCTCGGCTTGTACATTCTCAGCAAGGGCGCAGGCTTGGAATCCACGGTGGCTCGTGTCGTTCAGGAAATGCGAGAAAACGCCGATGCTGCCATGTTTTCCTCGCTGCTGTGGACAGCGACGGTGTTCAGCGCAATTTTTGCCGTGGCCGAGGGTTGGCGCGAATTCGGCACGTACGGTGTCGGCCCCACGGCCTCTTCGGTCATGTGGCTCAACGTGATTCACTCTTCGCTGGCATGGACCATCATCGCCTTCCTGACCTCGACGGCCGGCTTCATGTTGTTGCGTCTGAAGCGCGGTTCGTTTTCGGGCAGCCTCATCGTCCTCAGCGTGTTTGGCATGGTGGTGTACTCCTTCCTCAACACGGCGCTTGACATCGCCATCCGTGTGCTTGAGGGCGAGGCTTACACCTTCGGCGTCCAAACCATTCTCAACGATTTGGCCACGCCGATCATCTGGATCGTGGTCCTTTGGACGGTGACCACGGTGGTTCGGTCCCTCCAAGCCAAGCAGGCTCAGGGCGAGCGATACTGGGGCATTTGATCGAACAACGCCCCTCAACGCCTAAATCCCATCCCACCATCGTTAGGATGTGTCTCCCGTTCCAGCGCATGAAATCGACAAACTCCGTTCACTGAACGGCTACGATTTGATGCTTGAAACCGATCGCATCACCCGGACCTACAACGTGGATGAAGCGACCTTGAAGGCCATGATGGCCGCCGCCCCGGGCACGGGTCACGCAGGTTTGCCGGGTTCCTCTGTGGGGGCGCCACCTCCTCCCCCACAAATGGCACCCGCTTCGACCCCTCCACCTCCCAAGCAGGCGAGCGTCATCAACAAAGACCAACTTCGGTTTGAATACGACCCCAGCCGAGAGGCGGCTGAGCGCCGTCAGGCCATCAACCAAGCCATCCTCTGCTCCGCATGCGGTGTTGCGCTGGGCATTCCCGATGTCCGACCCATCAAGGTCACTTGCCCTGCTTGTCTGTTTGAAACGACCTACACGCACTAATCGGTGCGTTCTTGAGGACGAACCTCGGCCCCATCGCATGGAAGACATCTCGCCGCGGTTGTGGCCCTACAGCCCCAACAACTCTCCGGCACCGCTTCCTCCCCGGTCGTTTCTGTTTACATCCGCCAAGGTGCTCGTGCTTTCTGCCCCTCGCGATTCGGAAACCGATGAAGCGTTGAACATCGATGGGCTTCGTCAGATGGCTGCCGGGTACCAACATTCAACCGGCGCCCTTTCTGCGTTGCTTCAAGCAGCCGATGCACCGGGATTGGACGCTCGTAAACCGGTGCTCTTGCTGGGTGAATTGGCCAACCCGTACCGCTTGCGGGACATCAACATCGGCGTATTGCCGGTGCTTCGTGTGCGTCTTGAAGGCGTCTGCACCACATGGTCCGACGGGCTTGATGCTCGGGACATGCAACCCGGTGTTCACCACGTGACGTTGGCAAGAACCCCCGGTTGGTGGGAGACCGTTCACCTTGGTTTGGCCACGGTGGAGCAACTGAAGCGTATCAGGACCTGGATTGAGAACGGTGTTCCCGGCTCTTGGCGCCCTGTTCGATTGGATGAAGGTTCCTTGCGATTGGAGGGCGATGCTCCTCTTGACCCACCGTTGGTCGATGATGTTGCATGGGACGGTACGGTGGAACGGGTGGAACGGCCCACACCTCCGCCCAGCGGTTCCAGCATTGATCTGTCGGCCGTGATGGCACTGGTGCACACGCGTCAGGGCTGCTACAACAATCGCGGGCGTCTCGCACGTTGTGCTCACCTACAGCAACGGGCGTTCCATGAGGGGCTGTTCCGCCGGGGGTCATCGCACCGATGGGACGCCGTGCTCAAGGTGCGTTGATGCGAAGGAAGCGACGAACCTCTTCCTCGCCCCACACCAGCGACTCGGTGTAGCGCAGACCGGCCGCTTCAAGCACCTCGTCCGTGATGCCGGAGGGCACCGGGTCTTGGTGTTCGACATCGGCTACAACCAGGAGGAACTCGTCCACCGCTTGTTCGTCCAACCAGCGCTTGACCGTCGTGGGACCACCCTCCACCAGAAGACGTTGAATGTCCTGGTCGCCCAACTCATTCAGCAGACGGTCAATGGAGACAAAATCCGACTGGAGCAGACGCGTGGGGTGCTCATCGTTGAGCAGGGCAGCGTCGACCGGGGTCCTCGCGTTTGGGTCCAGCACCAAGCGGAGAGGTTGACGGGTGTGAGGGACACGACGCACGGTCAAGGCAGGGTCGTCACGAACAACGGTGTTCACGCCCACCAACACAGCGTCGCAATCCCTTCGAAGCTCGTGCACTTTCTCAAGACAACCCTCGGAGGTGAACCGTCCAGCGTTGGCTGACAAATCGTCGACCGAGCCGTTGCGGTCCACGGCCAATTTGACGGTCACCATGGGCCGGCGATGCTCGCACCAATGCAGGAACCCCTTCATCTGCTCGTTCGCTTCGGCCTTCATCAGGCCAAATCGCGTCGGGATGCCGTTGGCCAACAACACATCACCGCCTTTGCCACGGACCGTCGGGTTGGGATCCTCGTGAGCGACGATGACGTTCCGCACGCCGGCCCACATCAGCGCCTCGGTGCAAGGGGGCGTCCGCCCAAAGTGGTTGCACGGTTCAAGGGTCACGTACGCCGTGGCCCCGTTTGCTGAGCGTCCTTTGGCTTCTGCATCGTGGATGGCCATTTGTTCAGCGTGCAACCCACCCAAGTGGTCGTGCCATCCTTCGGCGATGATTTCGCCGTTCTTGACAAGAACACAGCCCACCATGGGGTTGGGGCTCACACGACCGCGTCCGCGTTCGGCCACGAGCAGTGCATGCTCCATGAAGCGACGGTCGTCGTCTCCCCACGGTTCCTCCATGGTGCAACCAACCCTCAGCGCTTCATCACACCTTGCATCCATGGCTGCGGCATTTGCGCATGTATGCAGTTTAAATTTTTGAATTTCAAAGTGCATAAGGTGGTCTTAGAGGAGCATTCTAAGGTGGAACCGGCATGGTCAACCATGGCCGGACCGCCCGATGATGCTTGGCCAACACCCCTCGAGTTTGCGAAGGACGAGCGCTCCAAGCGGCGAAAGGGCACCCTCCGGCCTCAGTTTGCGAAGGTTTGGACGCAACCTGGCGTTGTCCTCCCACGACCTGTGGCCGCCCACGTGTTCGTGAATCCTTATTCTGGACGGAAAAAAGGGGACACCATCGCGCAGGAAGTCTGCAAACGGCTCGAGCAAGCCAATGTGGTGACGACCGTGCACCGTTCCAACGCACCGGGTCATTTGGTTGAACTTGCACGAGAGGCCGACGTCCCCTCCGGCGCCGTGCTCCTTGTGGTTGGCGGTGATGGGAGCCTGTCGGAAGTGATCACCGGCCGCTTTGAACGCGGTTCTGCAGCCGACGATGTCTTCGGCATTGTGCCGGGCGGAACCGGCAATTCCCAAGCACACGACTTGGCCATTCACAGCATTGATGATGCGATCAACACCGTGCTGGGGGGGCGTACTCAATCCCTCGACATTGGAAAAGTCGTTCTCACCGAGGGCCTACCAGGCCACGAAAAAGAACCGATTGTTCGCTACAGCCATAATTTGGTGACGTGGGGCCTGGGTGTTGATTCAACCATCAAGGCAGAACGCATGCGCTGGATGGGCCCGTTGCGTTACGACGTTGGAATTGTGATGGCCATCCTGGCCAATCAACGACGGACAGCCGTCTTGGAGATGGACGGCGTGCGCCTTGAGGACGATTTCACGTTGTTGCTGATTCAAAACAGCCAGACCGGGGGGTCACGGTTACCCTTGGCTCCGGGCGCCAGCCTCGATGACGGCAGCATGGACATTGGCATCTTGAAGAGCATGACGCGTCGCCAAGTCTTCCGCGCGTTTGGCATGCTGAAAGCTGAAGGACGTCACGTGTATCATCCTCGCGTGGATTACCACCGATTCAAAACGCTCACCATCACCACGGCGAAGCCCACGGCCATCAACGTGGACGGTGAGAACCTCGGCTCAACCCCGCTCGAATTGACGGTGCTTCCGCGCGCCGTCCGACTGATGGTTCCCCCTTAGAATGAAAAGTCCGAGAAGGAATCCTCGTCCTCGTCGTGGCTCGGTGGACGTTCCGCGACCGGTTCAGGTGCTGCGGGCTTGGCTTTTTTCGCCACTCGCTTTCGGCGAACTGGAGGCGAAGAGGTTGCAGCTTCGGGCTCGTTTCGAACGGCACTGGGTTGAGAAGAACGCTGGGGGGGGCCGCCCCGTTGCTGCGGCGGCCCGGTGCTCCGTGGGGCGCTGCTGACCGGTGCTTCGCTCGCTTGCATCCGGTCCATGTTGGCGGCAGCATCGGTCACCACCACCGACGATGAACGGCCCGAGGATGTGGAGGGTCCACTGGACTTGGAGGGCACACCAGCAGAGGCCAGCACGCTGTCGAGGTCGAAATCGCCGAGGCCAGCGTCCGTCGATTCTTCCTCTTTCTTTGCCTTCTTTGGGGGTTTGGTGCGTTCGGTTTGGCCTTCACGCTCCCGTCGTTCACGGTCCATGCGGGCTTTTCGCTCCGTGGGGGATTCCATGCCGGCTTCTTTCGCCGCAGCAGCGTCTTTGCTTACTTTGCCCGCCTTTTCCATGCCTTCGCTTCCAACCAAGATGGCCATCGTCTTGGTGGCTGACTTCAGCACCATTCGGGATGAGGTGACGTACGCACCCACGAAACCACCGACTCCGCCGACCAGGAACAACAGCACGAACAGGGTTCGACCGATGAGCGGAACATCACCGTGCACCCATTCATCATCGGCCTCACCGTCCAAGCTGACCGTGCCGCCTTCAAGTTCAATGCTCGTCACAAGGACGTAGAATTTCTCGTAGTTGGTCGATCCCACCTCCATGGAACAGTCGTTGCCGACTTCGTAGGCCCGGAGACTGGACCACAAGCCTTCCTTTGTGGCATTGGCTGAAACCAAGTAGCCGCTGATCGACACCGGTTGGTGCCATTCGTTCAACGCCTTCATGCCGTTGAGCACGTTTTCGGAGACCGGAATCAAACCCAGAATGAACCAGCTGGTGCTGGATTCGGAATCAAGATCGTCAAGGTCCGCCGTTCCAGCACCGGTTTGGGGCATGAGTGGATTGCCCCAATTTTTCACGTTGACCCTTGAACCGTCCCCGTCTTCGATACTTGCGGCTTGAGCGAAGGGCATCTCCTCGATGCCCACCGCTGTCGTTACACCGAAATCAAGACCGCGTGCCCCGGTGATTTCATCGTGCGAATCGTACAATTGGCTCGCTGCAAGGTAACCCTCGAAGGTCACTTCTGTACCGTTACCGGGGGCGAGACTTCCACCCTCCGTGCCCGGTGTGCAACCGACAGGGACGAGGTCCGAAGAGGTGGTCGAAGCGCCCGTGAGGGTGCTCTTGACGGTTGTGTCGTCCATGGCAAAGGACACTTCCACTGAGGATGAGCCGGAGCCCCACGACGCCGTGGCAGGCCCCAGGCATCCAGCCGTGACCATGGTCAGGAACACGCACACGGCCAGCGCTCTGCCTCGCATGGACGGGAATGGAGGGATGAGTTTGAGAACCCTTCCCTCGCTGTTGGTCGGTGAAAGTGGCGCAGTCGGAGAGATTTGAACTCCCGAGTCACGGGGACACCGGATTTCAAATCCGGCGCAATACCAGGCTATGCGACGACTGCTTGGTTCGGGGGGTGAGGTTCCTCTTATTCGCCTTTCCTTCGGGTGTGTTCACCCTCGGCATGGGCACTTCGTGGCACGGCTGCTGCCATCATCATGGCACCTGCGGTCAGAGCAAGCGATGCCCAAGGGGTGTCGTTGTCTTCATAGCCTCCTGCACCTTGTTTGCGGAGCAGTTCGCGAACGTCTTCCGTGAAGTCCTCAGCGTGCCAGCGGTCACCCGTCCATGCCACCACGGGTTGCTTGCGGTCGTTGAGCAGGTAGGTGATGGTGGAATGACCAACGGTGTAGTCCTCCGTCACCTCGGGCACGCAACTCAGGCGATCATCGTCGTCCCAAGCGTACCCTTCGTCGCACATGCAGTGCAGGGAAGCGCCGCTGCCCATCTCCCAGCCGTGGCCGTTACAGGCACCTTCCGAGGCGGGCTGGGTGGGTGCGGGCAAATCCGTTGCGTTCACCGTTGATGGTGCCCACGCCACGTGGTCGAGCTCCACAAGCCCGTCCATGCCCACTTCGCTGGACATCCATGCTTGTGCTGTGGCGTTCCACTGGTAGAGGTTCCACCACCAGCTTCCGTCATCGGGAGCGGTAGCGTTGTCGATGGTGGTCAAGTAGTGGCCGAAGGAGGATGATTCGACGTTGACCGAACGGTTGGCTCCTTCCATCGCCCCCTCCGTGAGGTGGTAGGCGGTGAAGGCCTCAACCGCAACGGTCTCGCTGGTTGAATTGTTCCATTGCACCGTCACGGAGGAGGCTTGGTCGGTGGGTGGAGCGGGGATCAACGACCGGTTGGTCGTGGAAGGGCGCCACGCCAGGTGGGCCTCCTCGAGGACGTCCACGTCCTCCATGCCCACCGGTGCCGTCTCCCATGCCATGCCGCTGGCATTCCACACGTTCAACTCCCAGTACCACGACCAGTCCGAAGGCGATTCCATGCCGTCGATGCCGTGGAGGAACTTCCCCCACTGCCCATCGGTGACGTTCAATTCCCAACCGGCCTCTGCGGCCGCCAGGCGGGTGGCCGTCCATCCGTTGTAGGCGAACATGTGCGTGCTGGCGTTGCCCTCCACATCAACGACCGTTACACTGGAGGCTCCGGGTTGGTAACCCATCACGTGGGCTTCAATGACGGATTCCTGCACGACCACACCGAAGTTTGCCCACACCGGTTCCAGCACCGTTTGGTTACCTGTCAAATGCGGCCATTCCACGCCGTGGAGGGCCGTGTACGCCGCCAACTGCTCAGGCGTGTCGTAAGCGGGGTCCACGGTGATGGAGATGAATTGAACGTCCGCGGCTTCTTCTTCCGTCAGTTCCAATTCCACGGATTTCAGCAGTTGCGTGATGACCGGGCACACGTCTGTGCAGCGGGTGAACATGAACGACACGACGACCACGGAATGGGATTCAAACTCCAGGTCGTAGGTTGACCCGTCCTGCATGGTGAGTTCGAACGGCTCAACCGCTGTTCGGCTCAGTTGTTTTCCTGTGTAACCGGCGACAGGCGTCACCAACAGGGCCGTCACAAGCAGGACGACCAAGGTGGCTCTTGCGTTCATCAAATCACTCAGCGGTTCGTGGCGTAATCCCAGCTGGGCTTGCACCACCCTGGCAAAGCGTCAACGCCGTCGGGGTTGGACAGGCCAATGCCCCAAAGCATCAACAGCACGAACAACACCGGGAACAGTGCGGTTCGAGTGTAGATGCGAGGGTCGCCCTTCAAGTGCATGAAATAGGCGGCGATGCCGTACCCCTTGACGATGCCAACACCGATCAAAATGGCCCACACCGCAGCCAGCGGGATACCAACAAAGAAGACGGCACCCACTTCAGCGAGCGTGAAAATCATCAAGATGATGAAGTTCCAGAAGTAAATGTCCTGCCCGAGCAGGCCATCGAAGGTTTTCTCAAAAATTCCAGACGGTTCGTGTTCTCCCATGATCTCACCTCAATACAGATAGAAGGCTGGGAAGATGACCACCCAAGCCAAGTCAACAAAGTGCCAGTACAGGCCGAAGTACTCAATGCCCTGGCCGTTGTTTTCATCGTAACCAACGGTGTCAGCCTTGAACACCAGGTAGAGCATGATGAGCAACCCAACAAACACGTGCAAGCCGTGAGCGCCGGTTGAAATGTAGAAGATGGAGCCGGCCTGGGTGCCGATGGTGAAACCTTCCGCTACCAAGTGGCTCCACTCGATGAGCTTCAGGACGATGAACATCGAACCGAGCAGGAACGTGGCCAGGAGGTAGTTGCGGACAGCAATCTTCTGCGTTGGCATCAACTTGCCCAGGGCGCCCTTGGGTGCCTCCCAGTTCTTGGCCTTGGCTGTCTTGAGGGCAAGGACGATGGTGTAGGAGGAGATGATGAGCGCAAAGGTGTTGACAGCGCCGGGAAGCATCGTCCAGAAGTCACCGGTTCCTGCGGCACCGTCGGGTCGGAGGTAGTCCGAAGCGGTCATCACGAAGTCGGGGTGTTCCTCATGGTGGTTGATCACCATGTTCGGGAACTCACGGCACGTGCCTTCGTCGTAGGACCACTTGGTACACCAACCGGTGCGCATACGCAGATAGGACGAGAAGAAGGAGGCGAACACCATGATTTCCGACATGATGAACACCCACATACCGGCCTTTCGCAGGTGCTGGCCCTCAAAGGGGGCAGACGTAGCGATTTGTTCGCCGTTGCCGATGAAGGGCAGATCCTCACGCCACCAGTTGGCGATGCCGAGGGTGATGACGGTGAGCCCGATCATCGAGACCCCGAGGTCACCCAGTGCGAAGTCATCGCCACTGAGCATGTTGCCCAGCACCGCTTGGAACTTGGGGAAACCCATGAGGAACAGCATGATACCCAACGAGAAAACGATGGGTGAGCCTGAACCGTGGTGCTCGTGGTCGTCGCCCCCGTAATGGTGGTCATCGTGGCCGTGATCGTCGCTGGGCTGGATGGAATTCACAAATCCACCAAGGGCCAGGAAGGCAGCGTAGGTGATGCACATCAACAGGATGGTCACACCGGCCGTTCGCCAGGTCAAGTAGGACAGGTGCGCCTCGATTTCGTCGTGGTGGGCCTTGTCGTAGGCTGCTTTTGCCTCTTCTTTGGCGGTTTTGAGTGCGCTCAGTTCAGCAGCCGTGGTGTTGTCGTCACCTTCCGCCAACTCGTAGGCGTTTTTGGCATCGTAATACACCTCCTTCGCTGCATCGTACTTGACGAGTTCTTCCTCGTAGTCGTGGTGCTTCACGTTGGCAACGCCAACACCCATGGTGGCGAACGCCAACACACCAACGACCAGGAACACACCGCCCCAAACGACGGCGCGCATCCAGATGCTGTTCTCGACGTGTGCTTCTCCGCCGCTCATTCTTCAGCACCTCCTGCAGGTGAGGCGGACCAAAGCCGTTCTTTCAGCCCCGGCTCGTCCTTCTTCTCATGGTGGTGACCGTAGATCTCGTTCATGTCACGCTGCACGGGGAGGGCGTGGAACGAAGGCGTTGGCGGAGGTGAGGTGGTGGACCACTCGAGGGACCAACCGCCCCAGGGGTCCTTCCCGACTTTTTCGCCGCGACGGGCCGAGTACAGGATGTTCCAAACGAGGAGCAACTGGCTCAGACCGAAGATGAATGCGAAGGTGGAGACCGCAGCGTTGTACTCGGCGAAGCCGGACTCGATGGTGTACGAGTGGGTGCGCCGAGGCATGCCCATGATCCCCAAGGCGTGCATGGGCCAGAAGGCAGCGTTGTACGAAGCAAAGCCGATGAGGAAGTGCCAGAGGCCGAGGGTTTCGTTGAGCTTGCGTCCAGTGGCCTTGGGGTACCAGTAGTACACGGCTGAGAACAGCGCGAAGACGGTACCGCCGATGAACACGTAGTGGAAGTGCGCCACCACGAAGTACGAATCGTGGAAGTGGATGTCAAGACCCGCCACGGGGAAGAACATCCCCGAAATGCCACCCAGGGTGAACGTCACGAGGAAGCCCAAGGACCACAGGGTGTGGGTCTTCATGACGAGGGAACCGCCCCAGAGGGTGGCCAGCCAGTTGAAGATCTTGGCACCGGTGGGGATGGCGACCAGCATGGTCATGATCATGAACAGCGCTCGCCAGAACGGATCCATACCGGAGGTCAACATGTGGTGGCCCCACACGATGAAACCGACGATGCCGATGCCGGCCATGGCGATGACCATCGACTTGTAACCAAAGATGGAACGTCGAGCGGAGGTGGCGAGGACTTCGGACACGATGCCAAAGGCGGGCACGATGACCACGTACACCTCAGGATGGCCGAAGAACCAGAACAGGTGTTGGAAGAGCAACGGATCGCCGCCGGCCACGAAGAACGTCGTTCCAATGGTGTGGTCGAACAGGAGGAAGGCCACGCCGATGATGAAGGCAGGCAGGGACATGAAGAGCATGAACACGCTGATGAAAACCGACCACGAGAACAGAGGCATCTTCATCCAGGTCACGCCCGGAGCGCGCATCGTGAACACCGTCGTGATGAAGTTCACACCACCGAGCGTGGACGAAGCACCCAGCATGACCATGCCGGAGATGAACGCTGTTGTGCCCGGATTCGAACCGTAATCCGCCAAGGTTGACCCGAGGTTTGATTCGGTGAGACTGGAGTACGGCGGGTACATCACCCAGGAAATGTCAGCGGCTTCGCCGGACCAAATACCGGTGAAGATGAGGGGTGCGGAGAACACGAGCAGCCACAGACCCATGGCGTTGATGCGTGGGAAAGCCAAGTCAGCTGCACCGATTTGGAGCGGCAGCACGTAATTCATGAAGCCTGCAATCATGGGCATGGCGGCCAGGAAAATCATCGTTGTACCGTGGAGGGTGAAGAACGAGTTGTATTCGTCGTACGTCAGGAAGTCGTTTTCCGGAATGGCGAGCTGGATGCGGAACAGCAGGGCCAACAACCCACCGACGAGGAAGAAGAAGAACCCGAAGAGGAAGTACATGATACCAACTTGCTTGTGGTCGGTGGTGGTGAGCCATGGCTTGAGCGAGCCCCAGAACCGAGCGATGGTGAACGTTTCCGGCGAAGAGCGGTAGAACGTCCACAGGACACCGGTAAAGATGAGCGCCACGGCGAGACCGATGGCGGTAATGAAGATGACCAGAGCGCTGGCGCTGGGCGCCACGGCACCTGCGTTGACGCCGGGGATCATGATGTTGGCGACGTTCCAGTAGTCACCGCTTGAGCCACCGCCGCCGCCGGAGTTTCCGTTCACAGCGTTGCCGTAAACGGTCATCTCGACGTTGAGGTCGTCGGCTGCTGGTGCCGTCCATTCCACGGTCCACGAACGAACCAGGTTCCCTTCAGCGGTGTGGGTGAGGCCGCCGTCCATGATGTGGCTGAGGCTGTCGGGCACGGTGTTGACTTCACCTTCCGAGACGAGGATGCGGAAACCGCCGTAGGGCACGGTGCGTGCGCCGTCCGTGACGACACCGTCGCCTTCCAGGGCCATGACATCGTTGACGACCGTGACGGTGAACGTGTAGGTCTCGCTGGCGTTGTAAGTTTCGGGCAACCCGTCGACGATCACCGACGTGTCAGGGCTGGCGCCGCCGTGACAGGAACAGCCCTGATCACCGGCACCACCGATGCCGCCGGGGGCGGCCGTCATCTGGGGCGTGGCCACCAGGGCAAGCACCACAAGCGCCAACATCAGCGTGGTTCGGGAGCGCATCAGTACGCACCTCCAGCAGGCGGTGCGTTACCGGGCGTCTTCTTCACGCCGGTGTCGACCGCACAGGTGGTGCCTTCAGCAGCGACCACTTTGACCTGGCCGTACATCACCGAGTGCTGAGCGCCGCAGTACTCGGCGCATCGAATGGGGAAGGTGCCAGGGTCGTCGGCCATCACGGTCATGACCGTGCCGCCTTCAATACCAGGGACCAGATCTTCCTTGACACCCCATTCAGGCAGCCAGAACGAGTGTTGAACACCGATGTAGTTGGGGTTGGAATCGTCCGATGGGCGGGAGTGCATCGTGAAAACGATGTCTTCGTCGCAGGGGATGATCATGTCTTCACCCAGCGCCGAGGAAAACGAGAACATGTTGCCGTTGGGGTCCATGCCGGGGATGTGCATCCACGTGTGGAGGAGGGCGCCGTCTGCGTCGGTCACTTCAACCGTGGCGAACAGCCGTGGGTTGAACGTGAGGGCGGCGTCTTGGTCTTGGCCAATGCCGGTGGTGCTGTCGATGCTGACGGGGTCGAGGTCGGCGCCGTCGATGGAGACGGTGAAGTTGGCTGCACTCGTACCGGTGGCAGTCACGAGGACCGTGTCACCGTTCCAGTCCACGTCGATGCCCGTGGAGGCAGGGTCGTCCTCCCAGGTCAGGGCGTCCTCGTAGTGGTATTCCCAAAACCATTGCTTGCCGATGATGGTCATGTTGTGAGCGTCTTCGTCGTCGGGAATGCTCCATACGGCGGTGTTGGACGCCAAGGCCATCATGATGAGCCAGACCACGATGAGGGTGGGGAGGACGTAAAAGAAGACCTCGACACGGGTGTTGTGACGGTCAACGGGGAAAGCACCGACCTCGATATGGTCGATGTGCGTGGTGTCCGGCTCGACGCCTTCTCGGTAGCGCAACACGGCCAAATAGAGCCAAGCGAACGTGAAGACACCCACGATAATGGCCCAGAACATGAATTTATCATAGAGAACAGAAAATACCGTGTCTTCAGCGACCACGCAACCACCCTGTTTGACCGGCCGCATAAGCCCCCCTTAAGCGTTTGTTGAAGGGGGTTAGAATCGCGTACTGTTTCCCTTTCAGGCGAAACCACGAGGCCATTCTGCGCCCTCGAAATAATTGGTATGAACGAGTGAAAGAACCTCACAATTTTCGCCTCGGCGTGAAGCAACGCCGCAGACTTTGTCAGCCCCGTCCCCACGGTGGAGAAGCATGGACGTTGGGGGGTGCATGCGCCCGACCCTGGATGGGGCCTTGTTGATGGACATCGATGTCCAACCCGGGGCCTCTCGCCAAGGCATCGTTGGCTTCAACACCTGGCGAGCTCGCCTCAACGTGGCGGTTGGAGCTCAAGCCATCGAAGGTCGAGCGAACCGGGCCGTGGTGACGGTGCTGAGCGCGCACCTCGGTTGTGCGCCTGCCGAGGTGAGCATCGTGACGGGTCAAACCTCGCGCCAGAAGACGGTGCGGTTCGAATCGATGAGGGTTGAAGATCTTCTTCATCGCTTGAGGGTTGTGTTGGAGGCGTTGGACGGGTGAACGGCTCCATGCCATCCGGTGGGTCCAACGCCACCGAGCGTTGGTGGTTTGCAGCGGAAGCGCTGGCTGAACAGCGCGCTCGCAATCGACAGCTGAGCGTCCCGTTGTTGGTCGAAGGGCGACGGGATGTTCGAGCCCTTCGTCACCTCGGTTTCACCGGTCCGCTGGAAACGGTCAACCGTGGATGGCCGCTTGAGCGTCTTGTCACTCACCTGTTTGAGCAGTACGGCGCCCGTCATCCCGTGGACGGGGGGCCCAGCGTGGTGTTGTTGATGGATTGGGACCGGACAGGGGGGAGGTTGCAACGCACCCTTCACGACAAATTTCAGTCCCTTGACGTAACCGTGGATGAGTCCCTCCGACGGCGACTGATGGTCGCGTTGAAACCCGAGACGAAAGTGGTGGAGGGCATGATTGGGTTGGTCGATGCCTTGCTGCCGCTTATCGACGCCATCGATCAGTCCGAGCCGTCGATGTGAGGGTCCATCGATTCCTTGACCGTGTTCAACACCACGTGGGTGTAAGATCTGGCCACGCCTTCCAGCGTGAACACCGTTTTGGTCAGGTTGTCCAGGTCCTGCCGGTCTTTCACCCTGGCCAAGACGATGGAATCCCAGTCGCCCGTCACATCGTACACAGCAAACACGCGAGGGTCGGCTGCGATGCGTTGCTGGACGTCCATCATGCGGCCTTTGACGATGCGCAGACCGGCCATGATGGTCATGGTCCAACCCAACGACTCGGGGGCGATGGCGGTTCGGTAACCGGTGATCACACCGTCGGCTTCGAGGCGCTTGAGTCGGTTGGTCACCGTGCCTTGGGCGACGCCGAGGTGTTTGGCAAGTTGACGTTGACTTGCTCGAGCATCCGACTGCAGCGCTTTCAGCAACCGTCGGTCGGTGGGGTCCAAGGTCATGCTTCACGGTCGTGGTTGCTGCCCTTCAACGCTTCCGTTCCGTTGGGTGGAAGGGGTTGGAGCCAGACGTGATGCTGCCATGACCCCATTTCGGCCACATCCATCGACACATCGAGGTGACAGTCTTCCTCGCACGAGCTTACGAAGCCGACTTGCAACGTTCGGGTGCTGTGGGGCTGGATGTCCAGGTTCGGTGGGCGCTTCTTGAATCGCCACGGCGGTTGAACCGACCAAGCGGTGAGGGACGTGGCAGCTGAGCCCGTGGTCACCGTGATGCCGATGCCGGCGTCCTCCGACCACGCTGCGTGGATGGTGGGCATGGCACGCTCCCGAAGGCGTACGTTGGTGATCACGATGCCCACCACCGTCAAGGCCACGAGCAGCACAGCGACCGTGAACCAGCGTTCCGAAGCGGGGGCGACGCTGTCGCTGCTTGGCAGTCGGTCCTCGGTGTAGAACAACAGTCCCGGTGCGCTATCATTTTCCAAACTCCCTCCGAACACGGCAATGGCGTAGGTCCAGCCCCTGGAGGCTTGTGTGAGGTCAATGCCAGCAGCCAACAAGTGGTCTGCAGGGAACTGGAAGGTGGCGTTGGTGGTGGTGCCGTTGGTCAACGCAAACCCCACCTCAGGGCGGAGTTCGCGAACCAAGGCAGGTGCGGTCCGCCCGTGGACATCGGTCGCTGCATCGTCTTTCACCACGAGGTAGAGGATGGTTCGATTGCTGAGGTTGGTTTGCGGGGTCAAGGCCAAGTCAAGTGCCACCCAACGGAGGTCAAGCCCGTCCGACATCACCTTGATGCTGCCCGAAACATCGATCAGCTCGCCTTCCACCATCGGATGGCTGACCACCAGGGTTTCGTTTCGGTGAGGCACGGTGTCGTTGAATTGCCGAAGCCGATGGGTGGCGTCGTCGTCGGGCCAGTTGGAGTTGGTTTCATCGCTCCAGGTCCACCACGTCCAGACGGCATGACCGGCTGCCAACTCGGGTGGCGGTTGCACATCAGGGGTGAGGAAGACCTCCTCCAAGCCTCGGTGGTTGGATGCGGTGACCGCAGCCTGGGCTTCAACGACGACCTCTTGCGCAGCGGCGGTCGGAGCGGTCAGAATCAACAGCACCAACACGAGGACGGCCCTCATGGCGCTTCCTCCTCGGAACGCCAAGGCAACCCCAATTTCCGTCGAAGCACGTCCTGTTCGTTTCGGTCGATCATCAACGTGACCCGCGCACCCACCCAGACGGAGATGGTTTCGTGATGCCCGTTGACCGTGCAGCGCACCAACCGAGCACCGGGGCTCAAGGCTTCACAGCCGGTGGCAGAAGCAAACGCCTCAACCAGCGGGGCCCACCCTTGGATCAGGTCACGGAAGACCGCTTCGCTGACCTCGCTCACGTTGGCCGTCATTTGTTCGCCGAAGAGGTAGAGGCTTTCCTGACGTGAGCGCCATGAATCTTTCTTGAGCGTGAACGCGGGCAGGCCGACGTGAACCGTTTGTACTGGGTGGAAGGTACCTCCAGGCCATGCATCGCCTTTGTTGGTGGGGCAAGGCGGGTCAAACAACCGGTCCTTCACGGCCGGAGGTGCCACGTTCAGCCGCTTCCCGCGCATCCATACCGAATGCCCGTCCAAGGGCCATCCGTACAGCGTTTCGATGTTGTTCACCGTCTCCGCGTCGGCTTCCACAACGGAGTTCACGGTGGTTCGGGGTGCTGGGCGCAGATGGATGGGCTCGCTCGGGTCCCGCTGCCGTTCACGCCGAGAGTGATAGGTCGGGGCTTTTTCGAGCCCGTGGGCCGGATCATGAACGAGCAGCGCCAGGAAGAAACCGCCGGTGTCGTGGTCCTCGTGCCAGAGGCGCTTGCATCGTGTGAGGGCATCGGCAATGGTGCGTTCTCGCTGAGCATCTTCGGCCACCCCACGTTGAAGACGAGCGGCGGGTGAGGCGTGGGCATCCTTGTAGAACGGCAGGTTGGACCACGCCTCGGAAGCAACCGGCTGCCCGGTCTCGTCAAGCAATGGCCAATCACTCAACCCGTCATGGAGCGTAAGGCCCGGGAACCGCTCGGTTTCGATGGGCAAAAGCGTGAGGTGAGGGCACCGCCGAAGCACTTCGGCGACCACCGCTTCGTTTTCGATCGGGTCCAGGCTGCACGTTGAGATGACCAGTTGACCCCCAGGAGCGAGCAGGTTGGCACCTCGCTCAGCGATTTCCACCTGTGTGGTGAACATCTTTCGGCCTTCTTTGGGCGTCCAATCCCACCACACATCACGGTTTTTTCGTGTCGTAGCCGTGCCGGTGCAGGGCACGTCGGCGACCACCAGGTCCAACCCAGGCGGCGGTACCCTGGCAAAGTGCCGTCCGTCGTGTTGAGCAATGACCATGTTGGCCAATCCCAACCGGCTTCGGTTGCTGACCAGCATGTTGAGTCGCCCAGAAACGGGCTCGTTGGCGATGACCACCCCGTTGGGATGGAGCACCTCGGCGAGTTGCGTGGCTTTGGACCCGGGTGCGGCACACATGTCGAGCGCCAGGTGATGTTGCTCCGGGTTGAGCAAGGGAACGGGGAGCATGCTGGCCGCTTCTTGGCGGGTGATGCGACCGGTTTCATGGAGGATGGCCATCAATCGCTGAGCATCGCCTTCAGGGGCTCGCCCCCGTGCGAACGGCATGACAAACGCCTGCTCGTCGCCCATCCAGGGGAGATTGACGGCCCCCAGCGCTTTGACTTGGTCCGCCGTCCACTGGCGGTCTTGCCGGTGTTGGGTCAATCGAAAGGTTTCGGGAAGGGGCTCAAGCGCCACCGCTAACCAACGTTCAACATCCCGTCCGAGGGCGCGCACCAAGTTTGCCAACGGCGAGGACGCAGCGTAGCGACGCCGTTCTTCTTCGCGGTCGGTAGGCCCTCTCACGACCCCGCCTCGGTGCGTATGTCTTTGGGTCTTCCGCCACGACCAAAAGCCACCACCGCCTGCTCTGACCATGCTGGCCGAGTCGCAGGGGTGGATCATGCCCCTGTTGTTTCTTGGCTGCTTGCTGTGGGCGTTGTCGCCCATGCTTCCGCTCCATGAGCCCCATCAGCGGTGGCAACGTTGGGCGTTGCATGCTGTTCCCCCGTTGCTGCTGTTCGCGTTGCTGATCGACCGTGTGCACGCGTTGTTGACGCACGACGTGAACCACCCCGAGGTGGCCACGTTGTTGACATCGGTCGATGCGTGGCCCGTGCGCTTGCAGGTGTTGTTCACCGGTCAGGGGGCCGTGGAGGGCGCCATGCTGTCGTTCATGGCGTTCTCGGTGCTCAGCCCTCGGTTGCCGAGTTTGCGCGGCGCGGTTCCCACCACACGATCAGCCATCCAACGACGCATGGTGGCTCATGCAGGTGCATGGTGTGCCGTCCTGATGACCACCCTCCTGCCCGAGTCGGCATACGAGTCCTTGACTTTGCTTCCGCCACAGCCCACGCAAACCGTCGGCGCATGGTCCGTTCTTTTCGCCGTTGTGCTGGCGACGTTGGTGCTCATCATGGCGGGTGAATTGGTGAGCGCCACGGGGTTGATGGCCACCACGCGAGAGCCCCGGCTGCTGCTCCAGCGTGCGGTGATGAAGATGGCAGTGGCGTTGCCGCTCTTGTGGTGGTGCTGGGCGATTCACGTGGATGTTGAGGCCTGGTGGGCACGTCCGAACGCTGACTCGAAAGCCACATTGGGGTTGCTGATTGCGCTGTTCGGTACCGCCGTCACCACCGTCCACGTGCCCGCACAACTGGTCGAAGGCCGTTCGCACACCAACCAGCACCCAACCCGCACCACGGTGGCCGTTGCCTTCACAGCGCTGCTGATGATGCCTCTTTTTGGTGGTTGGATGTCGGATGCCTTTGGCTACGTCGCTTCCGCCGATGCTCTTTGGATCGCGTTGCGTCTCACGGCAGTGTTGCTGTTGGTGGCTGGGGCCTTCATGCTGCTGCCGTTGTTGGGCATGGACGGCGCTCATCGTCCCGAACTCTGGTGGTTCAGGGTGGTGATTGGAGCAGGTGTTCCCGTGGGTTTGGTGTTCACCTCCGACGCGGCGCTGTTGGTTCAGGGAGCGTTGCTGACCGGAACATTGAGCCTGATGTGGCCGTGGATCCTCGAACACCAGCATCGACCTCAACGGTACGCTGCGGCGGCGAGTCTGAGCGTGGTGCTGGTGGGTTGGGCTTTGATGTGGCTGCCTTGGCCGCTCACGGTGACGGTTCAAGCCGTTGTCGCTGGAACGGTGGCGTGGTCGGTGGTGGCAAGCGTACCCGGTGCGTGGTCCGGGCGATGAAATTCACCGTTCGTGGCGTGTTTTGTCGCGATGGTTATATCGGATGTTGATAATTTCTCTCTGAAATCGCAAGATTTCAAGGGATGGGACCCTCATGGCACGAGCCTTTCGAAGCGGCGTTGACGCGAAGCGCAAACTGAACATGCCGTTGAAGGCGCGTCGGTGGCCGACGGTTGAACCCGTCCTTCGCACGTTGAAACGTCGTGCAGAACGCACTCGGGATGCCATGACGCCGCTGGAGGAGGTTCCCTCTCTGATTCGAATCGAACACGACCGCTGGGTGTTTGAACGCATTGAAGCATCGGTGTTGGATGCTGCATCGCACCGATTGGTGCTCACAGAATCGAGCGGTGATCGGGTGCTTGGCGTGACCCTGACGTTGGACACGGCGTTGGACGTGGCGCAAAAAATGGCCGAGATCGATGACCGTGTGGTGTTGATCCAGCCGATGTAAGCTCAGCCGAACAGGTTCCAAATGGCCTGGACCACGCCTTGGTTCACGAGGTAAAAGAAGCCACCCAGGCCGATGCAGGCCAAATAGACCTGAGCGGGCGTAATTTTCCAAGAATCTTCCGATTCCTCGTCAAAATAGCGAATCAAACCGGCAGCTTGCTGAATGCCGCTGCCATCGTTCTTCTTCTTGGATGCCATGTGGACCGATTCCTGCGACCGTTCTCCCCCTTATCAACGCGACGCGCGTTCACGCCTCCTCGAGGATGGCTGCGTAATCAACGCTCGTTACGCTGGAGGGGTCGTGGGTGAGGGTCAATTCGGTGAGCGCTCCCTCATCGCTTGGTGACCGGTCGGGGGCGGTCTGAGGGTCAAGGAGCATCATGTTGGCTTCCACCCGAGCGAGCGCTCGCTCAACGGCAGCCGTTCGATCTTCGGCAAGTGCTGACTGAGCAGCGTGCAGGTCATCGTCGATGTTGACCGCCAGGGCTTCTTGGTCGTCCCCATCCACGAACGGCTGCAACGCGCCCCAGCGGTCGCGATGCCGATGGATGTGTTCGAGGAGGTCCGCCCGGCCTGCCTCCATCAGGCCCTTCCATGCGGTTTCGTTGGTTTTCACGTTGACTTCTGGCAACCACCCTTGCATCGTCCGCTCAGCTTTGGTGGGTCGAACCCACTCCCATGGGCGCCGTCCCAATGCGTTGGCAACGTCAAGGGCCAACCGATTTTTCATGGCACGAGGCCCTTCCAAACGAATCATGTTGAGGTAGCCCGAGGTCATCAGCCCCCACCCCCAGTACGGGAAGGACCGGATGCTGACCTTCAGGTCGCCACTTTGGGTGCTGATGCTCCAGCGCTGCTCGTTGAATCCCGGGATTTCATCGACGACGGGGGTTTCAGCATGAGGCAGGTGCGCCAGAACGGCAGCTGCGAGGTCGCCCAAGTACAGGACGTTGTGAGGGCCGTTGAAATGTCGGTTTCTCAACAGGCGATGTTCCAGGTCAACCTTGTGAGAAGCCGTCGCTTGCCGGACCTGACCGAACAGCACCGTGGTGTTCGGGTCGTTGTGCTCTGGTTCACCCGTGGACACACCAACCGCTCCCGTTGTTGTCTCGGGCTTCATCACCATAAAGCGTGCCGAAGGGGGAAGGCTGAACGTGCAGAGGGTGGTACGCAGAATCGGCCTGTTGTGGGAAGGTTCAAGAAACGCTTGTTGCCTCTACTGGACAGGTGAGCACATGGCGAAGAAGGCAGGAAAGGACGGAGACGGGTTGACAAAACTGCCAGGCGTAGGCGCTGCTACCGCTGCCAAACTCGTGGCCGCCAACTTGGGAACGGTGGCCAAACTGGCCAAATCAAGCCCCGCCGTGCTGAAGAAAGCCGGCCTTTCGCCGAGCACCGCCACCAAGGTGCTCAAAGCGGCCAAAGCCGCCTCAGTGGTTGAAACCAAAGCCAAAGCCGTGGGTTCAGCCACCAAGGCCAAGGCCAGCAAAGCCACTTCTGCAACCAAGAAAGCTGCTCAAGGGGTGACTGCCAAAGCCAAATCCACCACGAAAAAGGCAGCATCCTCCGCCAAATCCACCGGCACCAAAGCGGCCAAGGCTGGGAAAGGTGCGGCTGCGAAGGCGGTGGCTAAAGGCAAAGCCGTCGCAGAAAGCGTGGTGGAGGCCACGGAATCTGCCGAAGCCCTGAGCACCAGCAAGGATCCCAACCGGAAGGGCTCTACCATCAAGGTCCCCCGCTCGGTGAAGGACATGCCATGGTTCAAAAAAGGCTGAAACCACCCATACCTTTGTTGACCGAGACGCAAAGTCTTGCTCATGCCTCGACGCAAGTACGGCCGTCTACGAAAAACGGTTGAACAACCGTCCAAGGACAACTGCTCCCGTTGCCGTTCAGGAAAGCACTGCCCCATCGAAGGCCACGAGGGTCAAGCCGTGCTGGCCAACAAAGGCTGGGTTGGCCCTCAGACCGTCCCCAAACGGAAGAAGCGCCGATCATGATGCGTTCAGGCCGGCACCGCTGGTTGACGGGGTGAGGGGTTCGACAGCAGCGATCGGTCCATCGGTGTCCATTCGGAGTGCTTGCGCACGATGGTAGACTTCGCGAAGTGTTTGGTCTGAAATTTCGAGGTACACGCGAGTGGTAGCGATGGTTGCATGCCCCATCAGGCGTTGAATGGTCACCAAGTCTGCGCCTCGCTCGAGCAAGCCGGTTGCAAAATTATGGCGAAGGACGTGAGGCGTCAGTTTGCCTTTGGGCAAGCCCGCCTCAACCGCAAGGGTGTCCATCATGCGTTGAACACTGCGAGGTTGCAACGGGCGACCTTGCTGGTTCAGCAGGGCAGGACCTGCGTCCTTGCCCACCATGGACAAGCGCACCGGTTCCCACGCCTCCAGCGAACGCAAGGTTCGGGCCGTGAACAACACCGTGCGATCTTTATCCCCTTTTCCACCAAAAACCCGTGCCGAACCGTCCTCCATGTCGATGTCCTCCATGTTCAGTGCGCACACCTCGCTCACGCGAAGACCTGTGTCGAGCATCAGCGTGACCAGGAGGGCCATGGCGGGGTGTTCACTGCATGACGCCGCTTCAAGCACGGCGGTCAGCTCACGTTTGGTCAAGGTCCTTGGAAGGCGCTTTCCGGTCCGGACCCGCTGCAGGTGGTCGGGCCATGTCAACCCCAGCCACCGAACGAAGTGGCGGGCGGCGGCCAAGCGGGCGTTGAACGTGGTGGGCCGCAGACCTGCGATGCTGTGCGCCCATACATCGAGCCGTCCGTTCATGGGCTCCATGCGCTGGGCCATTGCTTCAACACTGAGACCTTCAACGAAATCAGCAGATGGCGTCTGTTCGTTGGGCAAGGCCGTTTCGATGAGGGCCATCAGTCCGTAAAAGTAGGATTTCTGGGTGTTGGCAGATTTGTTTTCGGCGTGCAACTGGCGTTCATAACACGTGCGCCATGGCAGATGGCGAAGGTGAGCCAAGCGAGCAGGAAGGTCGGGGCCGTCGGGCTGGGACAGTCGCATCTGGCTCGGGCGACGGGCCCGTGGTTGTGGCGTTCGCATCGTGTTCTCGTCCATTGGCGTCACCGCCTCCCGCCGAAGCGGGTGTGCATCCCGTGCCCCGAAGAGCATGTTGCACTCAGCGGCCTGCTTAATGAAATCATCGTTGAAAGGAAGGAAAGGCGACATCGGGGCCGTGACCCCTGATGGCGCTGTTGTACAACTGGATCAGTTGGAGAAAGCCGTCGGCTCGGTTCGAGACCTCAGAGGTGCTCGATGCCTTGCTTCTTGACGTTGGCCTTCTTGATCTTGTCTGGGAGCCAAGCAGGACCGTTGGCTGGCTTGTCAACCATCGTGATGCTGCCCGTGAAGACGTGGACACGCTTGGTGCCACGCTCTCGCAGGCGGATGGTCGTGTGTCCGCGGGTAGCGGCCTTCAAGGCTGCACCACGGGGTTGTTTGCTCGCAAAAACCTGGCTCGTGTCTTTTCCGTTCTCCATGAGAACGAAGTATTTCTTTCCGTCTGACATTGGATTACCTCCAGTGGGTCGTTTGCACGGCGAGGATATAATATTTTCTCAAAAAAAGGCGCATACTGCGCCACATATGGTCCGCAGTGCACCGGTCCGAAAGGAAAAACAGGGCTCAGGGTGAACAGGAACGCTTCACAGGTCGGCCCCTGCGAGGGTTTTGGTTTGCTTCACGCCCGGAATGGAGCGAACTTCGTTGACAACGGCCTTCGCAATGTCACCCAGATCGGGTGCGACCAGCTTGGCGATGATATCGTGGTCCCCGAACAGCACGGTGGCGTCAACCACGCACGTCACGTCTGCCAACGCAGCGTGCACGTGTTGCTCTGAACCCGGTTCCACATCGATCAGCACGTACCCCACCGCCATGTCACTCAGCGCGGGTTGGGGGGCACCACGCTTCAACGTTCTTGCTCGGTTAACCAATGCTGAACCTGGTCTCGGTGGGTTTCAATGTACCCCTTCCATTGCTCCTTGGCCCAACCTTCGGGCATTGGACCGTCCAACCAAGCGAGGAATTGTTGACCGGTCCAACCCTGGGGGATGATCTCGGGTCGAGGCGAGGAGGCACGTTGTTCCGAAATCACATTGTCTTGGACCATGGTGGGTGCGTCAAACAGCGTGTCAAAATCCACGGATGAAGACGCCGCCCATGCATCGGATTTCTCTTCTCGGACCCCGTGTCTGTTGCGGGCGAACCGAGCACCGATGAGGGCGACCGTGGCGATCAGGGCTGCAACACCCAAAACCAGGGTGGGCTGCATGCCCGGACCTGATTTCGCACCGTCGGTTTCCGCAGCATCGGTTGCGGTTGTGGTGTTGCAGGAGGTGCACGGTCCGGCGGGGCCAACGGTCACTTGGCTTGATTGGGTCACGGTTTGCATCAATTCGTCGACGCAAGTGACGTTCACTGCGAGTGTTTGGTTGGCAAGGGTTCTGGGGAGCGGGTACATCCATCCCATCAGCGTTGAGAATTGGGTTGCCTCGCCAGCCGCTTGGGACGACTGCATCAATTGGGTTCCGTTGCTGTCCATCACGGCCAGGGAACAAATGACGTTGCTCAAGCCGTCCTCATCGCTGACACCGAGGGTCATGTGCAGGTCGGTTTCAGGAATCGCCTCGCTGATGTTGAGGGGTTCAAGCAGGGTGGGTGCATGTTGGAACATGAGGTCAAGCGTGAAGCTTCGGCTCAGTCCGTCAACATCGCGCACGTTGACCAATACGGCGCCCTCACCGTCGAGGAATGAGGGGTCAAGGCGCAATCGAAACAGGTGCCAGTCGACCTCAGAGCCGTTGAGGCTCGTCGGCATTTCACATCCCAAAGGCGCTGCACCCTCGTCCCACACCGGTGCTTCAGCCTCCGGTGCAACAACGGCCCACCCGTCTTGGACGAGCTGAGCGGTGACGCGATCCACCGGACGGTCGCTGACGATGGCCACGGCAAGGGTGCCCACATCACCGAACGTCATGCTTTCCAACACACCGTTGCCATCGCATGCTTGAGCAGCATCGACCTCGGGCGGCGTCAGCAGGAAGGGAAGGCTCATTCCGACCTCGGTGACGGCACCGTTTGGACCACGTCCTGTGACCCGAACACTCACCTCCCCGGCTTCAAGACCGCCGGGAATTTGTTCCATGCGCCATCGGACGGTGGAGGCGTTTGCTGCGATGTCCACGGGTGTTTGTGAGGGCGCGCCACCGGGCCACTGCACGTAAGCGTCCCCAACAAAGGTCGGCCTCGGGTCGTCGATGTCACTGACGGTCACCACCAGGTGTTCCTCGCCGTTGTTGACCAACCGGTCCAAGCGTTCTCCGTTGAGGTGTTCGGCATGGAGGGTCAAGGTTGGTGCGACATCCAGCACAGCGAAGGTCCGTTGGAGGAGCAGGGAGCCTTGCAGGGTTCGAACTTCCATGCGTGCGGCATCAAGGCTGGAGCCGGCGCCGAGCAACCACGTGGTTTCGTAGCACACAGCGTTGGTTGACACCGACGTCGATTCCGTGATGTTCGTCACGTTGCCTCGGTTGGGCAAAAACACCGGCCATGCATCGCCTGGACGCCGATCCTCGTCCTGCACGCAAGCGCGCACCCGCTGCGAGAGGTGTCGTGGAACGGGCGTGGTAGGCTGAGGAGCGAGCGTGGTGGTGCCCGTCCATGAAGGGTCGTCCACATCGGACACGTGCGGGCCGAACCACCGAGCCGGCGAGTCCACGATGGCGGAGGACGCGGTGGGATTCGACTGAACGATCAACCCCAAGTCGTCCTCCACAACGGCTCGAATCACCAAGGTTCCCAACGATGCGTTGGCTGGAATGACCAGCGCACTCTCCCATGTTCGTTCGTTGATTTGGCCCAAGGGAAGCAGGTTCCACTCCTCGGTTAGGTTCTCCAGCGTCCCGTTGATGATTTGCCATGCGAGGGTCACGTTGGTCACGTTGCCATCGTCTTCGGCCTCCACCGAACAAATCGTGTAGGTGCCGCGGGTGATGCTGTTGGCTCGGCACAGAACGGTATCGACGGAGGGTGGTTCGTTCACCGAAGTCTGGAAGGTCAGCAAGTTGTTGGAAAAAGCACGTTCAGGGGTGCTGTTGGTGTACCTCAGCCGAAGGTCGAGCAAGCCGGATGAGGGGAGAACGACGGTCAAGTTCACCACGGTCCGGCTTCCAAGAGCATCACCCGCAGGTAAGGAGAGGTTGGTGGTGTTCAGCGTTTGGCTACCGACCAAGGTTTCCAAACGGAGGTTGCCGTTGGCAGCCGACATGCCCCGGTTTTCGAGCAGCACATGGACGGTGGTTGGTACGCCGAGGTGAACGGGTTGGGGCACGTGGACATCGAGCAGGGCCACATCGTGGTAAATGTCAGCGTATGCACTCATTTTGGGATCACCCACAACCACGCCCATCCATCCAGAGAGCAGGTTGGCAGCAGCGTGGCTCTCAGCGAGGTTGTACCCCGAGGCGTAGGTCGGCAACAAAACATCGGGGCGCCCCACAGCGGTCAGGTACGGTTCGTACACGTAGCCTTTGACACCTGAAATGCCGTCCTCAAGCAGATCGGCCACGAGCGACTGGCCGTACCCCGTCCCCCAATTGAACGAGCGACCTCCCGTGGAAACGGCCGTATCGCCGATGGAACCGTTCACCCACGACATGTGAGGCCGAATCGGCCGCAGTGAAAGGGTGTCAAGGAACAACGTGCCATCGGTGGAGGTGGGAACGATGTCGAGAAGGATGGACACCCTGAACGCTACGGCGTTGGCATCGGGCCGGAACCGAACCGTCTCAGCGGTCCATGAAGGGCCAAACGCCTCCTCGCCCGAGGCGTTGGTGTTCAGCACGTTGCCTGCTGCATCCAAGGATTGAATGCGGAGGGAAAAGGAGCCGAACACATCGCCCGTGCGTTGTCCATGGGCGTAAAGGATCCAGGCATGGTCGGTCAGGTTCTGATCAGCCGTGCTGAAATCGTACACGGAGGAGAGTTCAGCGACATCGTTGCCGTGTCCAGAAAACGATGAACAATTGTCCACGATTTCTCGGCGTAACACACCGATGTCATGCGGTGTGAGCGTGGTGTTCCATACCCGCACGTTGTCGATGAAGCCGTGGTAGAAGGCGCTGCCCGCGCGATTGACGCCCAGTTTGATCCGGTCGACGGTCAGCGTTTGGTTGGGCGGAAGCGAGACGTTGTTGACCAACACACCGTCAACGTAGAGCTTCAAGGTCCCGTTCTCGTGGGTGGATGCCAAATGCGTCCATCGTTGTGCCTCGACCGCTCCAAACGTGTGGGACTGGTTCGTGTGGAAACGCCAGGTGCCGCTGCTGACCATGTGCTGGAACGAACCGTTTGAGCCGGCGTTGTTGTCCACGGCAAACGTGGATGCATAGGAGGTTTGGTTGGAGGTGTTGGCTTTCACCCATTGACTGACCGTGAACGGTCCGGTCCAATCGTCAACCTCCGCCGAGACGACGTCGTCCGAGCCATCGAACGACAAACAACCCCCGTCCACACAGGTGGCCCAGTTGCTGTTGCCCATCCCTGACGACATGGTGAGGTCAGCGGTGCCGGCCGTGTCCGCTGCGGATGCGCCCGTTCCGTCCTCAAACGTCCATTCGTGCATCATGCGATCGGGTTGGGGGAGATGGCCCCCAGCGACGACGAAAGCAGACGCTGGAACGGGTGCCTTGGTCGTGTTTGGACCCGACCAGGAGAAGATCAAACCGTGCGGACCACCGCCCTGGTAGAACTCGATTCTGAAATCGTGAAGCCCAGCCGTGAGGTTCACCCACCCCGAGCGCTCTCTCATGCCGTGCATGCCGTGGTTTTCAACCAGACTCACGCCGTTGATCCACAGCTCCGACCCGTCGTCGGAGTTGAGGAAGAAACTCCAGTTGCCAGCGGTTGGGACATCGATGAAGCCCGTGAAACGGGCGCCCCAGTGTTGCTTAAATCGGTCGTCCAAGCCCGGATAGGCCGAGTTGGAGGAACCTCGATTCACGTCGGCTTCAATTCGCACATGGTCGGGTGTTCGTTCGGTCAAATCGGGCATCGGGGAGTTCGTGATCGACACGCCGTTGTTGTCGAAATACTCTGCATACACGCCGTTCAGGTTCCCCCCGGCATCCTGGTCACAGGTCGTGGAGAGTTCCAACCCCATGGCGAAATTGCCGTTTCGTTTGACCTCCCCCTGATGGAGCCACGTTGCCGTGTCCCCGCCGCTGACGGAAGGAGCGGTGGCGTTCCAGTACCTCGCTCCGCTCGACCAACCGGTGTTGGCGGTGTCAAATCCTGCGTTGGGCAAGCGGTTGGCGTTCCAGTTTCCGTCGTTGCTTCCCCATGAGGCGTACCCCATCACGTCGTCCAAACCTGTCAGAAACAGTGTTTCTTCGTCCAGCACGACCGGGAGCCCCATCGTGCCGTTGAGCGTGGTGTTGGCGTCGTAGAGCGCATCGTTCCAGAATTTGTAGCCTGAGCCGTTTCGGTTGGTGGCCACGTCCAAGACAAAGTCGCCTCGAGCACCGAGGCTTTGATTGGCGCGCTCAATCAGTTCAAGGGCGGTGTCCACCGTGTATCCTGTCAATCGAGTGACGAGAAAAAACCCGTATTTGCTTCGAGAAAAAGGTTCCATCGCTTGCCCTGCGAGCGGACCGTAACCGTGATTGAACCATCCGTTGTTGCCGATTGAACTGTTGTAGCTGCCGCCGAGCAGAGCGAATTCTTGGTCAAAACTTGCTTTGTCGTTGCCACCGCTGACCCGCAGGGGAACCCCTTTCGTGGTAACCAGGAAATTGATGCCGGATGCGGAGGTTCGGTTTTGCAGCATCTCCAGGAAGGGTTCAGCGAAGTAGGTGTTGAACTGGTTTCGGTTGATCGTTTCACCCGTTGGTGTACCGCTTTCGTTGAACAAAAACACGCGCTCGAGTGGAATGTTACGAGCAGCGACGAAGGCCCAGCCAATGGTCCGTGATGCCTCGGAGAGGTTGTTGATGACCACCCCAACATCGCTGTAATCCACGGTGTCCATGTAGCTGAACCCCGCTGGGCGAGCGGCCCCCCAAGCGGTTGAGGTGTTCCACGGGGCCGTCTCGTTGCTGACGGTGAACCCTTGAAACGCTGCATGCTCCAACACCGATGCGTCAGGTTCGTGGAACGGTGTTGGTTTCATTGCGCCGGTCCACGATGCCCCCATCAACAGGAACAGCATGAGGATGCATGCTCCCTTAGAGGTCATGGGTTGACCATTCGTTGCGGTGCTTTAGCCGTGTCGTTCAACGGTTCGTCAACATCAGCGTACGGCGAGGTATTGGGGGTCGCAGTAAAACGAGGAATTCCAAGCACCAACGGGGCAGAGAATATGTAGGGTGGCCACCCCTGCGCAACTGATGCCCGAACTCTACATGGCTCGTACTTGCAAGTGGGGCGTCCTCCGCGTGATGGGTGGGGACCTTTGGAACCACACCGCTGATGTTCTGGTCACGCCAGCCAACAACCGCCTTTCAGGCCGCGAGGGCATTGACGCCATGGTGCATGCCAAGGCGGGCAAAGAATTGACGCAAGTCACACGCAACATTTGTCTTGAAATGAGGAAAATCAACGCCCCTCCCTGTGCCGTCACCAACAACGTGGTGACTGAGCCGTTTGCCCTCGAGAGCAATTTCTCTCGCGTGATCCACGCTGTTGGCCCCGATTGCCGCCGCCCCAATCAGGACGAATCTCGTCGCGAGTTGCTCAAAGCCACCTACGAAAACCTGTTCGACACCGTGGAATCCCTTGGTGACGTCACCTCCATCGTTGCGCCGCCCCTCTCCATGGGCGTGTTCGCCTATCCTCATCGTGAAGGCGCCCGCCTCACGCTTCAGGTGTTGCTTGACATGCTCGACGGTGAGAAAGATTACGGGGTCAAAGCCTACACCATCGTGGTCAAGGAAAAGAATTTCATCAACAACATGCGAACGGTGTACCGGGAAGGGGAAGACCAGTTCCCCGGTGTCGACACCACCATGGAAGAATCAGTCCGCTAGACGCTCGTTCATGCCGTCCAGCCGCTGGTTGAGGAACGCCACCTCGCTGGCAAGTTGGTTCAACGAGGCGCTCTCGAGGTTTCGTTCGATGGACAGCGCCATCCGCTGGAGTTCAACGGTTCGTTGCTTTCGATCCTTGGGTCGATTGCCCTTGCTGCGGATACCCATCAGCCAATCTTCCAGCAAGGCAGCACCCCATTCCGGAACACGGAGTTCGCTGGACAAATAGATGGTTTGACGTCGATGGGTGAACCGCGTTTTCCCCTCGGGTGTTCGCAGACCTTGGATGGAGCCAGGGTTCCATGTTTCCAGCGGGACGTGAAGGTGTTGGTGGATGGCCAGGTCCCCGCGCTCGGTGAGCCGGAAATCGGCGATCAGCACGCCCTGAGACAACCGAATGAACACTTGGACGATGTCGTCGTGCGTGGCCCACTCCGAGATTTTCGCCGGTCGTTCGTTCATCTTCTCCTCACACCACGCTTCAATGGCCATCTGATGGGTGTGCATGGTGTTTACACCGGATGAGCCGTCATCAAGGTTTGTCCTCTCAACCTTGCTGTGCACACATCTTCAAGTCGGTGGGGGGGCTGGAGGAACCATGGTTGGCTCGTGGGGCTCCGTCCAAGCGGATTGGACCTTGGTCTTCGCGCTGCTTCTTGGATGGTACGTGCTGATCAAAACCTGGGAACGAAACGGGACCCTTGACCGTTGGAACGCCACGCGTGCACTGGGCATTGTGCTCATGGTGCGAACCCAGCGCGGCCAACGCTTGCTTGAACGCATGGCCAAGCCCCGTCGGTTCTGGCGGTTCTACGGCGAAGTATCGTTGTGGGTGTGCTCGGTATCGATGCTCATGGTGGGGTTGCTGGTGGTGCTGGCCTTCGTGACGTCCGTGCTGGCTCCACCCTCCGCCGACCCCCCCACCGCGAGTGAATTGGTCGCTGTGCCGGGACTCAACCCGGTGATTCCGCTCGGGTGGGGTGCGTTGGCCTTCATCGTCTCCTTGGTGATTCACGAGCTCGGCCACGGTCTGCTGGCACGGGGTCACGGGATGCGTGTCAAGTCGTTTGGATTGCTGCAACTCGGTCCGCTCCCCCTCGGCGCCTTTGCTGAACCTCAAGGCGAGGAACTGATGCGAGCGCCTCGAAGGGAACGCCTTCGCATGTTTGCCGCAGGTCCCGCAACCAACATCTTTGCAGCGCTGGTCATGTTGTTGCTGTTGGGCGGTGTTGCTGCCCAATTTGTCGCCGTGGATGAGAGCCTTCACGTGCAGGGCATCGTCAAGGGAGGCGGTGCCGATGAAGCGGGCATGGAGCCCTGGGACACCATCGTGTCGATCAACGCCAGCCCCGTGACGTCCTTGGATGATTTCAGAACGGTGCTTGACCGGCATCAGGCCAACGAAACGGTGGAGATCGTGGTCCGACATCAGGACGGCGAACGAGAAACACTCACGGCTGTACTGGGCGACAAGCACGCTTACTACGCAGACCTTGGTTGGTCGGATGAGATGCTTGCGTCGTTGGAGGTTGAACCCGGCGATGCCTTCCTCGGAGTGGAGCGACTGTCAACGTCCACATCGGGCATCGATCGGCTCGCAGGTCCCTTTTCGCCACGTTGGGAGGGTTCCATTGGGCAGCGTGCGCTCGCCGCACCGTTTCACGTCCTGAGCGTGCTCATCATCCCCTTCGAACTCAACGGTGTGGCCATCCACCCGTTCGAAGAAACCCTGATTCAAGCCGGTGACGGTGTCGTCGGGTCGGTGTTCGGCACGTCCGGGCTTCTTTTCCTCGCCAACCTCTTGTTTTGGTTGATGTGGGTCAACATCCTGTTGGGGTTCACCAACCTCATTCCGATGGTTCCCTTTGACGGCGGTCACATGCTCAAAGACCTGCTTCATGCGGGGTTGAGCGGATTGAAGCGCCTGGGACGTTCACTCAAACTGTGGGACCTCCACCCGATGACGGTGGACCACATCTCGTCGCGAGCATCGAGTTATTCCTCCCTGCTGCTGTTGGGGATGTTGCTGTTTACGATGTTCATTCCGTACTTGTGAGCGCAGGCCCTGCACCCACGGTTTCACCAGCGCTTCACGTCACATCAACGATGCCGTCAAGTCCTTCGATTGGCGCGCTCGCAGTTCCGCCAAGACATCGCCTACGGCATCGGAGTCTGTTGGTTTTGTTTCACGCTCGATGGAGACGGTCCTGCCTTGAAGCCCTTCCATGCTGGTGGGTTTCTTCGTTGGACGGGGACACATCAAACCGATGAACTCGTTGAGGGGCATGCCTTGGTCCCAGTCGATGAACGGCGACCCTGTTCTGGTCTGTGGGAGGGCTGGGATCCGTGGTTCCAAGGCCTTGAGCACGCCACGAAGTCCTTTGGTTTCCACTCTGAAGATTCGCCAAGAGTCCCCTCGGACGCCTTTCAATCGATGGGCGTACAGCGGCATCAAACCGGTCCGCTCCGCTTCCTCGATCATGGCGTTGAGCTGATCTTTTGTCCGGCCTGCAAAGTACAGCTTCTTCACTTTTCGAGTCTTGACCTCAATGGGAAACGAGCAATCGCCTCTCAGGGCCACCAAATCGCCGCTCCCCTCCATGCCGGAGCCTGCTGCTCTCACGACCAGAAACGGTTTGTTCACGATGCTGCGCATGCGTTGCTTTTCCTCGGCGGAGCAGGTCTTGATGACCTTCTCAACACCCCGTTCAACGCCGGCGAGCACATCTCGAAGCTCGCGTTCATAAGCGCCCGTCATGAGCAAAACATTGCGTCAATCGTTCTTCATGACTTCGGTGGTTGTCATGGCGCCAGACCTCCTTTTTGTCAGGCTGTTCAGAAGCGAACGTTTAGAACCGCGTTGAACGGATTCGTACCGTGGCTGGGGTCTTCGTTCGCACCTCGGATTTTCGGTTGGCTTACCGCCTTCTCCAAGCCCTTGAGCTGAAAGGTGTCTCCCCTGGCTTTCTCGACATCAATGACCCGCTACCGGACCATGACGCCTGGTGGTTTGGGACGCCTGAGGAAATTGCAAATGGCCCCGATGCAAGCGCTCGAGGGGTGGCTGCAACGGTGGACACCGTCCACGATGCGGTGGAGGCGTGGTGGCGTCGCTATCGACTTCGGCCGACCATCCAACGACTGCTGGTTGGCATCGACCCCGGGCCCCGGCCGGGCTGTGCATGGTACGGTGACGATGTCCTGCTCGGCAAGCGGTCGTTCGACGGTTGCGGTGCAGCTCTCCATCATGTCCGTGCGATGGTGGATGTTCACGGTCCAAACGACGTCCTTGTGCGCATCGGCAGCGGGGCCCCGATTCAGCGCGACCGGTTGGTCAACGCCGCCTTGCGGCGAGGTTGGCGAGTTGAAGTCGTCGATGAGCGGCGGACAAGTCGAGGCGGTTCACGCCACGAACACGAAGCCTCGGCCACGAAAATCGCACAAAAGTCCGGGCAATCGGTTCACGAAATGCGCATGTTGGCCCCCACCGAAGGTGAAATCCGCGACCTTCAACAGCGAAGCCGACGTGCCTCCAACGGGGCCATCACCATCAGCGCAGCGTTGGCTGCTGAGGTGTGCACAGGGGCCATGACGATGGCTGAGGCGTTGCTGGCCTCCGGCTATTCCTCTTCGTGAACTCGAACGGCAGACTGAAGATGCATTTCCGGCGCTCCTGCGAGCCAGCGTTTGAACAGCCCCTCGATGGCCACAGGGGCCAACAGGACCGCCCCAATGATGACGCCCAAGTACAAGAACGACGATGTCGGGACGTCCTGTGTTCCGTAGGACCCGGGTCCTCCGACCATGAGTTTGACAGCCCCCAACCAGGGGATCTCACCACCGGCGACGCCGATGATCCACCCGTCCCGGACAGCACCGACCACACCGCTCTGTCCATGCACGCCGTTGGAACCGTTGGTAGCTGAGGCGCCTTGGTCGACCGAACATTTGTTGTTGTCCCCCAAGGTCAGCATGCCTTCGTGAGCAGGCACCCAATCCCATACGACGAGATGGGCTTCTGCGTTGCCATGAGCGGGTCGCAAACAATCGTAATGTCCGTTGGCAAGGCCGTCAAAGATGACGGTGATGCGCTCAACATCCGTGGCGTTGGTTCCCGGAACCGTCCACGTGTGGATGCACGAACCCCGCTCACCGTCTTCTGCCAATCGCTCGCTGTCGTAGACGGTTTCCTCCGGGCAGGGCGTTTCGGATGACCGATCGGGTAACGACGTGGTCGCGGCCACCGCGCGTAGGATCGCACGATGGATGATGGGTGTGCCCTCTTCACCGTTCTTTTCGTAGATGATGACATCGCCCGCAAGGCCGTGTTGTTCGTATCCGTACGAGGGATGCGTGGGATCGGTTGCCTCAGCGAACGTCACGATGGTGCTGGCAGGTTGGTCATGAACGAGGATCAAATCTCCAGCGTCGATGGAGCCCACTTCACCGTCAATTTCGTGGACCATGGAACTGGATTCGACCACAACCAGCGGAGGCATGGAACCGGTGTGGACGTACATGGCACCGACCAGACACACGATCATGCCCACGGCCAAGGCGAGTTCCAAGACCAGGGTTTTCAGCGGGTCATGGTCGCTCATGCAGGTCGCTCCAACTCATCGTCGGAGGCCACGCTCTTCAAGGAATGCGTTCCATCGTTCAAGATGTCCGGCACCCAGAGCCTCAGCCGCCGCGGTGGCATCGGCTTTGTTCCGACGCAACTCCGCAGTGGATTGAATGGCCATGGTTTCCTCAATCGTCAGGACGTGACCCCGGAACCTCAAGAATTCAGGGAAACTGAACAACAAGACGATGAGCGAGAGAACGGCACCCACCAGTGCGGCGCCGGTGGCATCGCCAAACGTGGCGTGATCTTGAAGAAACAACAGCTGCACACCAAACGCCACCAACAGCACGGCACTGCCCCCGGATGCGATGGCGGTGATCATGTATTGTCGACCGTGTTGCTTGGCCCACCATCGGCCTGTCATGGAAAGTTCTCCAGCCATGCGTTTCCCCAAAGGGCATGAGTGTTTTCATCTTCTTGAACCCTCCCACGGTCTGCGTTTGCCGACCCCCTGATGAGCGACGAAAGAGGGGTGAATTCAAATGGGATGGTGCACCTGCTGAATCCGTAGGTGAACCGAATGAAGAAGGCACTCGCACTCGTTCTCATTTTCCTGTGTTCGGTGATGTCACCCTTGGCCGGTGCAGCCACCGTCGAGACACAATTCAAGGACGGCAGCACGTCCTACACGCACACGTTCTCCGGTTCAGGGAACGGGACGGCGGGCGTCGTGTCCATTCCGTACGGAGCAGAGGTGACCGCGGCCACGTTCAACCTTCGAGGCGAGGCCAGTTCCACCTCGTGGACCAACTTCACCACCGCCGCTCAACTGGGCGGTGTTGGCGATACCAACATCAATTCACAGTACGGTTCAGCCCCCTCCCCCTTCCTTTACCTCACCCGCAACAACCTCGAAGTTCAAGGGACTTCCCTCCAGCTGAAAGGCAACCCCACCCTGTACGGGGCGACCTTTGACAACGCCAACCAGGTGTCCACGCTCAACACGGCAACCATCAACACGACGGGCGAATTTGTGTCCCTCGGCGACCAAGGCTACGTATCCCCCACCAAAGACTACGCTCAGTTGACGCTCGCCACCGGTGGCTCGGGTTCGTACCACGGCGTGGTCGTACCGGTCAACGACGACCAAATCCACGTCGTGAAAACGACCAGTTCCAGCTCATCGGGCACCCCCTACCTTCAGCGGTACAACGCCACCACCGGTGCCTACCTCGGAACGGGCTCGTTCAGCACCGGGTCCTGCTCCGGGTCCAACCTTGGGTACTACATCGTGGATGCGGACGTGAACAACGGCTACATCTACACCGCTCATTACACGTATTCCGGCCGGGTGACCAAGTGGGCGTTGAGTGGCAACAACAACCAAACGTGGCAGTGTCAGAACAACTACCAATACGGCTCAAACAACTACATCACGGGCGTTGACATTGACGACAGCACCGGGAAGATGTACATCGGCCATTACAACAGCAACACCAACTCGCATTCCATGCGGGAGGTGAACCCCAGTTCGCCGACGACCGTCAACGGGACGTGGTTCATGACCTCGACCTCGAACTACTGGGAATACGGCATGGGCCTTTCCGTGAACTTGCCGACGGTGATGTACAACATTTACGCCGCCAATTCCAACGGCGGTTGGCGCAGCACCCACCACCATTTCAGCATGCAAAACGGCTTGCTGACCAGCCAAGGTTCCCTGCTGATGCCCGGAGGCGGTCATTATGGCCTTGTGGGCAACGAGGACAACCAGATCATGTATGCTTGCCATTACTCCTCAACCACCTACTGCACCCAAGGCGTGCGGAAGGTCTTCACCTACGGCGACGGGTCCCTTTTCGATGCACGCACCCCCACCTCCACCTCTTCCATGGTGGTCGGTGCAACCTCAACGCTCACCAAGTCGGTTGACTTCGTTGATTTCAATGCCATCATCGGCGCCATGCCCACCGGGACGAGCATCAACGTCGATGTCTCCAACGACGGCGGACTGACGTGGCGTGCGGGTTCGCCGGGACAGCGAATCAACTTCCCCAGCACCGGCAACAGTTTGGTTTGGCGGGCCACCCTCAACGGGACGTCTTCTGCCACCCCCGTTCTTGGCGATGTGATGTTGTCCTACGTGACATCGTACACGAGCAGCGGTTACTACAACGCCTACGCCTACAGCGGCGGGGGCTCACCGGTGGCCATCACCGCCGACTGGGACGAAGATCGCCCAGCAGGCACCACCGTCCGGGTCATGGTTGGCTACTCCACTTCCACATCGTGTTCCAACGGGGCCAGCGGCGTCAAGACCTTCCTGTCGCCCAACACCACCCAGACCATCAACCCCAGCAACACGCGCCCGTGCATTCGTATCGACCTCTCCACCTCCAACACCGGTGTGACCCCAACCGTCTCGAACCTCAGCATTGCCTTCCATTCCAATGCGCCCAGCGAACCCGGGATCAACATCGACAAGCAACCCGCCTACCGGAGGTCGGCACAGGAGGGGGCTTTGGTCGGTCCGTTGTCCGTCCGTTCAACGCAGACCGGGAACACGTTGGTCGACAAATTGAACCTGGCCATTCCCGACACGGGTGCAGGCATCAAGGACGTGCAAATCGATCTCGTTGCAGCAAGTTCCGGCATCCTGATCCTCGAATCGTTCTCCATCACCTACACGATGCAAACGGTTAACCTTGATTTGACCATCCCTGAAGGTGAAATCTTGCACGAGCGCGTGCTCCCCTACGAGGTCGTGAGCCGTCACGTCATCGGTGAATCGGCCACCACCATCGCCAGCGCTGAATTGACTTTGATGACCAACTCGCTGGCCAACAACCCCATCCTGTCGTGGCAGTACGGCGACGTGTTCCCCGACCCCAACGATCCCGGCCAATACATCGAGATGGACCCGTCTTCCTATTCGACCGAGAACAACGGTATCCTCACCATTTACTGGCGGTTCTTTGTCACCAGTGAATTCCCCGACCAAGACAACGTCCGCTTCAAGGTGGGTTGCCTCGACGACAGCGGCTCGGCAGGCTTTGCACCGCTGCCGCTGACCTCCTCCGAAGGCCTCGAAGTCAACCGCTCCTTTGGGCTTGGTTGGCTGAACGTTCGTGACTTTGACGGTGAACTCACTTCGGACGACGTGCCCAACGGTGCGTGGGTGGCTGCGGGTGAGCAGATTCACTTCACCGGTGCCATGTGGTTCCTGAACACGGACGATGCACCCAAAGACAGCGCGTTCGACGTCCGCGTGTCAAGAAACGGCTACGTGGAGAGCACCGCACGCGATGTGACCAACAACAACGGTTCGTTCTTCATCACCGTTGACCTGCCCAACATCAACGTCCCCGACGGCTTGAACTACGAAGTGCAGACTTACAACGAACGCAACCCCGAACACGTTCAACAGCCCAACACCGAGTGGCGCCGAACCTACAAGGTCGACGCCACCGCTCCGGAGCGGATGGCTGTGCATCCAATCGACGATGCTTACGAAGCCGCTTCCATCGAACAGCCCGTCCAAATCCTCATCCAGGACGATGTGGGCCACCCCATGGAATTGGAGCTCAACTATTGGGTTGAAGCCGACCACGATACGAACCG
>WTJK01000002.1:0-29856 GCA_011524855.1 Methanobacteriota archaeon
GGATTGCAGCATCACCTCCTGCTCCCATTGCTGGAACCAGTACGCACCGTCATCCTCCTTGTGCGATGTGATAACCCAGGGAGTATCTGCTCCCTCACCAACATCGTACATCCATACCCCTTCGTACGGATGGGCCCCAACGGTATAATTTCGTTCGTTCTCGGACACAGGCTGGCCGCACCAATCGGGCAGCGGAGCATCCAGCGATGATGGAGAAAGGTGGGTCACGTTCCAATCGGTCGGCAGGTTTGTCTCTGGCATGAAGGTGTAGCAGTTGTAGATTCCATCCCGCACCTCACCGTAGACCACCAAATCCTCCACGGTCGCCCATCGGTATTCCACCTCGTAGCCGTCGTCGTCGTTACCATCCGTGGCGAGGTGTTGTTCGTCTCCCACCACCCATGCATCCGATGGAAATTGGTCCGGAAACATCGGGTCAACGCAGTAGACCGCTCCGTCGCCAAGTAATCGGGTGCTCATGCCGATTCCAGCGCACCCGGTCCAACGTGTGGCGTCATCGGTTGAGGATGCGTCGGAATGCCACAGGTCAAGTACCACCAGGGAGGGGACCAGGGAGAAGATAACGAATGCAATGCCAAGTCCGAAAACCTGAAGCTGTCGTTCGAAGGGACTGACTTGGAGACGGATACGCAATGTTCCTGCATCAGGGTTGGACGAAACCTCGACATCGTGGTCGGGTTCGAACCACAACAGCGGCAGGTCTGTTCCTTTACCCACGTGCGGAATTGAGCAACCGTTCTATTTGACGATTTACTCGGCACCGAAGAACTGGCGGATCATTGGGTGCATTTCCATGGCCTGTTCCTTCTGAATTTGTTCGTAGGTCCTCAGAATGATACCGACGGCCAACAGCAGACCCGTACCCGTGGCGTTTCCGACCGTTCCCAGCAGGTCGGCACCTGCTGCGAGCAGACCGACAAACGCACCGGAGAAGTAGGTGACCGGTGGGATGTAGTTCTCAAGGATCTTCTCAAGGACCTTGGGGTTCTTTCGGAACCCGGGAATCTGCATGCCCGTTCGCTCAATCTGCTTGGCGACGTCCTTGGTACCCATGTTGGTGGTGTCAATCCAGAACTTGGCGAAGACCATCGAACCAACGGTCATCAGCGCCACGTAGAACACCACGTGCACCATCATCTGCGTCAAGCTGTGGCCGAAGACGTCACCTTGCTGGTTGAGCAACGGAATCAGCCAGTCGTTCACGCCGTTGACCATGCTGGCGTACCAGGCAAAGCCGCCCGAAGCCGTGGTTTGACCCGGATCGTACGTCCCGATGTAAGCGGACGCTGAAGCCCAACCGTTTTGGCCCAAAATCGGTGTTTGACTGAGCGTGGGGTGGCTCCAGAACAAGAGCGTGAACATGTTGATGTTCGCGAGCAGCGCTGCCATCAAAATCACCGGGATGTTCGAGGCGTAGACAAGTCGGATGGGGTACTTCCCACGGTGACCGCGAACCTTACCGTGGGTGAGCGGCAGCTCCAACTTGCTTGATTCTGCGTAGGCCACGACGAGGAACACGACGATCGACGACACAAGGGCCGCCACCGGATTCACGTGCGTGAGCAACATGATTTCAAACCCGTTCGCTTGAATCATTTCGTAATTTGTGGATTCACGGAACATGTAGAAAATCATCGGCAGTGTACCCGAAGGCGGGTTCTGGATGGAGTAAGGTGCGCCGGAGGTGGCTGCCAGCGGTGAAAGGGTACCGACGAAGGTGGATTGCGCCACACCGGCAGCAATGAACAACGAGATACCGGAACCGATGCCCCACTTGCTGACCAATTCGTCCAGCAAGAACACGAGGTAGGACCCGGCGAAGAGTTGTGCCACAATCACAAAGTTGGCCCAACCCAGACCGTAGGCGTCGATGAGCCACTCGCTGGGGTCAAGGAAGCCGTAGGTTTGCGGGATGGCTTCGATGGGAATCATGATGAGAACCAGGAGCTTCTGAACACCCTGGTACATGGCCTTGTCATCGGAGTTGCTGAGGTCCAAGCGAATGATCTTGGCACCAGCGAACAATTGCATGATGATGGAACCGGTAACGATGGGACCGATACCAAGGTGCATGATGGTCCCGGATGCGCCGGCCATGATGGAACGGAATCCACTGAACAAATCCAGAGCTTGCCCGGAAAGGCCAAACAGCATGACGTTGGTCATGGCGAAGTAGATGATCAGCACGAAGGTGGTGGTCCACATCTTCTCGTTGAAGCGAACGTGGCGTTCAGGCTTCGTGATGGTGGGGTAGACGTCCACGAACCGTCGAAGAGCGTACAGTCGGCTGCTCTCGTCGCCTTCCCACATGAAACAGGTGAGAATAGCAGATGCGCCGTAACCGAGGAGAATGATACCGACCAAAAAGAAGCCAACGCCTTCGTCGTAACCGCCCCAAGCGTCGGGACGGACGTACCATGCAGCAATGAACAAGAAGACCAACCAACCGGTCAGTTTCCCGTATTTGCCAACGAATGGCATCTCCTTCAGCGCAGGTGGGAGGTCCCGTTGGAAACACCACATGCAGTAGGCCATGTAGGCCACGGAGAACAAGAGACCGAAGACCGCTGCGTCAAACGCATCGCCGCTTCCGGAGAGCTCGTCGGACTGCCAGTAGATGAGCAAACCGTAGTAGAGCACACCGGTCAATGCGATGGCCCATGGAATTGGCTTGTGTTTCATGTTGCTCACACCTCAGTATCGTCACGTTTGTGAAGACCGTTTTCAGTCTTCCTCAACTTCGTCCCAGTCGTCGCCGAGTTCCACGCTGCCACCGGCCTCTTCGACCTTCTCAACAGCGCGTGCACTGGCTTCGCCCACGATGACCTTCAGACCGGTGCGAACTTGGCCCGAGCCCAACAGTTTGTCAATGCCCATCTCGGTGAGGTCAACGGTGTCAGCACCGTTGGCGATCTCCTCAAGCTGCCCCACGTTGGCCGTGACGTGCACGGTGCGGAGGGAGGGGTGTCGGTTGAAACCGTGCATGCCCCAATGCTTGGGCATGTACTTGATTCGGGTCATGACGCGGTGCTTGTTCATACCGGCGTTACCACGGCCACCGCGCTTACCTGCGCCGCGACCGGCTTTCTTTCCTCGACCGTGGTATCGGTTTCGTCCACGGTGCTTGTTTGCTTTCGTACCCATCTCAATCACCTCAAATCATTCGGTCAACCAGAGCGCCAATGTCGTTGCCTCGGGAACCGAGGGCGCCACCGACCACGTAACTTCGCTTGATGCCGCCCCATCCCTTGGTCCCTCGTGGAGGGTGAAGGCGGAACACCCGCTTCAGGTTGGGGACGTCCTTGACCTTCGCTTCGCCCGCCACGATGGCCTGGGCAAAGTCGGCAATGGACCCGTGGGCCGTGTGCTCGGCCACGATGGCATCGGTCAACGGAGCGTCGCCCACCATGCGGCCGCGCTCGGCGAGCATGCGCTCCACGAGGCTTGCGTCGGCCTCGCCCCACGTGATGTAGTCCTTGGCCTTCTGGAGCATCCCACGGTACTGCGGGTTGTCCGGGATGATGACGGCGTGGTTCACGCGGGTCAGGTTCATGTAATGCATCGTTTCTTTGATGGAGCGTTCAACGCCCACATCGCTTCGTGCTCGAACAACAACAAACGCCATCAGAGTTTCCTCCCGGTGTGAATGTACAGTTTCTCACGCTGACCCTGGGTCACACGGGTAGCGTTCACGCCTTTCAGAGCGTTGAAGGTGGCCGCTGCGTAGTTGATCGTGGTTCGGGTCTGCCCCTTGGTACGGGACAGCACGTCCTCAATGCCAGCGAGTTCCAGAACACGCTTGCCGGTCTCACCGATGACCAAACCCTTGCCCTTAGCAGCGGGCATGAGGGTCACACGGGTGGAAGCGGCTCGACCGTTGACCTTGAACGGGACGGTGTTGCCGGGACCGGGAGAGGATTCCCAAGAGCCGTTGCCACGCTGGACCGGAATGAGGTTCAACTTGGCAGCGACGATTGCTTTGCGGATGGCAGCGGAGGCGTCCTTGGCCTTGGCCATGCCCAAACCAACGTAGCCGTCTCGGTTGCCGACACAAGCCATGACGTTGAATCGAGGTCGACGACCGCTGTCGGTCATGCGCTGAACCATGTTCACGGAGATGACTTGGTCCTCGAGGTTGGGGATCAAAGCGTCGACAATCTGCACCTCACGAATGGGCAGGCCTGAGGCCAACGCTGCTTCGTAGGTCACGATTTTTCCGGCCATCACAGCGGCGCCAAGACGGGTACGGGGTTCCCACTTGCGGAGCGCTGCAATCGGGTCGTCCTGATTACGTCGGCGACGACGTGGATCGGGTTTCTCCTCTGCTTCTTCGGGGGCGTAGGCTTGGAGGAGCCCAGGGGCCATGGTAGGCGTGGTTTCTTCTTCGGTCATCAGTAAGCCTCCTCAATGGATTTCTTCGTGGATTCGACGGCTGCCGCAACAGCGTCATCAATGTGAGCACCGCTCAAGCGGTCTTCGGTGGGGTACACGTCCTCGCTGTGAGGGATCTCAAGACCAGCGTCGACCATGCCCTTGAGCGCAGCATAGACACGGCCGCCACGGGTGCTGGCGGCCAAGCCGATGTCCAGCACGGCTTCATCTGAGCCCGCAGCCAAAGCGGCCTTGCCCATGGCAAAGCCAACCAGATACGATGCGGGGACAGATTTGGTCGAGGCCTCGGCAGGCCAGCCGTGCTTCTTGACCAAATCCGAGCCCGTCATGGACACGGAGACGAGGTCACCGTCAGCAGCCCAGGAGACAAGCTGGCAGGTCGTGCGGGTGTTCGACACGCGAACGACGGCGCGTGGCTTGCGGCCACGGAGCAACTTCAGTCGGCGACGGTAGTCGGTCAAACCGGCCTTCCGTCGACGGAAGATCGAACGACGGTTGTTGCCAGCCATCACTGGTCACCTCCGTCGAGGTTGACACCCTCGAGTGTCATTTGCGAGCGCATGTGCGCGATGGACCGGTAGGAACCGCCCTTGGCCTTCAGGTAATACCGTCGGTATTGAGCAGGGGTGATGGTCGAGTCCTCGCGGAGGTCCTTCAGCACGCGGCGTTGGCTGCGAATGGTGCGCATCCAGCGGTTCTTCTTGGGGTTGCGGGCGTTGGCCGTACCGGCGCGCGTCCCTTGCCCCTTGCGGCGTCCCTTGCGCTTCTGCTCGAGGCGAGCACGGGCACGCACACGAGAGGTGCCCTTCACGGGCTTGGCTTTGATCCAGCCTTCCTCAATGAATTCACGGATGTCGTCGGTTTGAACGGCAGAAGCCACCTGGTCAACGAACGACGGGTGGATCCACACACGGTTCACGCCGCATCCAAGCAGGCGAGCAGCGAGTCGCTTTTGGTTGGTGATTTGCATCAAACATCCCTCCTTCGGTTCAACACACGGATACCGAGTTCATCGGCCCGGGAGTAGATGTGCTCGCGCTTGCGACCACCCACCGTACCGCCAACACGGGCGGCTTGGGTCTCAGGATCGATCGTTTCGAGGTCGCCCACGTTTTGGACCATGACCTCTTGGAAACCCGAGGGGTGAAGGAAGCGAGCGGCGGCCACCTTACCGTGGCCGATGCGAACAAGGGAACCTCGGTACTTGAAGTTCCGGCGTTGCTTGTTGTCCATTCCGTGGGGTGCGCGCCATCCCGAGCGGGACAGTCGCTTGTAGCGGAACCATTCGGTTCGGCGGAAGGAAGGGGTCTTTTTCTTTTGAGCAGCACGCAAGGCGAGAGCTTCCTTGGTTGCATCATCGAGCACGGGCTTCTGCTTCACCACGTAGACATCGTCTTCGTCGTCGTCCCAGTCCTCGTCGTCCCAGCCGTCGTCTTCATCAGCGGCAGCAGGAGCATCCTCAGCTGCGGGGGCAGCGTCACCCTCCGACTCGAGAAGACGAGCCACAAGTTCGCCTTTCTTGCCGGACACGGGGAGGTCCCGTTCCTTCAGCAACTCTTTGAGTTGCGCTACGGTCATTGATTCGTAATCTTCAGCCATCCATCATCACTCCTTGTTCAACAGGTAAATGCCGTCCTGGAAGACACGTCGGTCTCGCTTCTTGACGGTCGTGCAACGCTCGATGTTGGCAGCGGTTTGGCCGACCAACTCCTTGTCGATGCCCGACACGGTGATTTCCACTTTGTTGGAGACCTTGACGTCCACGTTGCTGAGGATCTTGGCGGTGCGAGGCACCCGCTCTCCGAAGTAGTTGTTGACGGTGAAGGTGTCACCGTTCACAGCCAAGGTCATGGGGAAGTGAGAATAGAAGGCCTTCAGGTTGTAGGTGAACCCGTCGGTCACGCCCTTCACCATGTTGTTGAGGTGCGCGTTCCACGTGCCGGCCAACGCTCGTTGCTTGCGACGTGGAAGGTCAACCCGGACCACAAGGTCGTTGCCTTCCTTGAAGAGCTGAATGAAGCTGCTCTCAAACGTTCGGGACAGGGAGCCTTTGGGGCCGCTGATGGTGACGGTACCGTCGTCAGCCAAGTTGGCGGTGACGCCTTCAGGAACGGTCACGGTGTGTTCAATTCTGTCGAGTTTTACCATGGTTTCACCTCAGTACACGTATGCGAGCAATTTCCCGCCAATTCGGGCGTCCTTTGCATCGTAGTGGTGCATCACGCCGGAGTTCGTCGTCAGGATGAGCAGACCGAAGTCACGAGCAGGGAGGTATCGAGTCTCCCACTTCTCGTATTCTTGACGGCGGACGCTGTGGCGTGGCTTGACCGTACCGCAGCGGTTGATGGTACCGCGAAGTTCCACGACAAAGGCATCGCCTCGACCGTTTTCTTCGCGGGTGATTTCACCGACGTAGCCGGATGCTTGCATGATGTTGAGCACGTTTCCAAGCAGTTTGGAAGCGGGGGTCAACTCCACGTTGAATTTACCGGCCTGTTCGGCGTTGAAGATTTTGACAAGTGCGTCGTTCAATGGATCAAATTGCATGCTTCTCTCCTCCTCAATTCATCTTCTTGAACCCGATTTCCGGGGCCACATCGCGGAAGCACTGGCGACACAGGCGCAGGCCGTGTCGGCGGATCATGCCTCGCTTTCGGTTGCATCGGCGGCAGCCGACGGTTCGTCCGATTCTAATTCCGTGATCTCGTGCCATGTTCATTCCTCCAAGATGCTGATGCCAAAGTGTTCCACAAACCAAGCGCGAGACTCATCAGCGGTCACGCGGTGGTGCATGCCGACCTTGCTCTTGGCACGGCGGCGTCGACTGACTCGGTGGCCGGGTCGCTCAAGGACCACGGTGATGTCCATACCGAAGATTCCGATTTCAGGATCGTACTTTTGACCGGGGAAGTCCGTGTAGTCTCGGACACCGAAGGAGAGGTTGCCCTCACGGTCAAAGTTCCATGCGGGGATGGTCTTGTCTCGACAGTCGAAGGCGTTGGTCAAGAAGGTCTTGATGTCCTCTTGGTTGCGCATGGTGGCCTTGCAGCCGATGGGAGCACCGACGCGGACCTTCAGGTCACGGTTCTGGATCCGACCGAGGGTTCGTTGAGGGTTAACGCCGGTCACCAACTTCAGCACGTTTTCGGCGTTGACCAGGCGCTCGCCGCCTTCACCGACACCGATGTTGACGCACACTTTGGTCACACGGAGTTGACTCATGGGGTTGACGGTAGCGCTCACTCATTCACCTCCGAGAGGGGAAGTGGAGCGGAACCGATGGCGAAAACGTTGCGGGCCACGGTGCCGAAACCGTCAAAGTTGACTTCGTTGGGCATGCTCGAACGCTTCACCACGTACTCCTTCACGTCGGCCATGGAACCCACGTGGCCACCGCCGATGAGGTAGCATCGGGTGCCTTCTCCGAATCGGATGTGCTCCAGCACGTTTTGCTCGGGCAGCCCCAACTTGAGGGAGTCACCGGTGCTGTAGGCTTGAGCGTCGTCGACGATGATGTTGCGACCGTCGTGGAGGTTGAGTTGTGTCTTTCCGCCTTTGATGGTCGTTTTGCCTTCAATGCGGCAAATCTTCCATGCGGCTTCTTCGGCGGAGATGGCACGGTAGCGCAATCGACCGCGGTGGTCGAGGACGCATCGGTAGTGGTCGTCGCCCAACGAGAGAACGTCCATCAAACCAACACCACGACGGGGGTCCTTGACGACGCGACCGTCGATTTTCGCCATCTCGTTGTGGAGAATGAAACGAACTTCACGGGCAGTCTGTGCCAGTCCCAAGACGTCTCGGACGACGAGGGTGATGGGCATGCAGTGCTCCAGGCTGTGGGCACCGGGCGTGGGGCGGGTGACCCACACGGTGGTCTTTCGGGGCAAAGGCCAGCTTCGAGGCATGGCCAGGCGCTTCAAGTGATTGCTGCTCATGGTGTTCAACTCCTGTTCCCGGTCAGCTTAGCGATGCGGAAGCGATCGGACTCGTCGAGTTGAGTCACCACCACATTGGAGACGTGAACGGGCACCGCCTCCTCTTTGTTGTCGGCCTTGCTGGCCTTGACACCTTCAATGTACAAGCGACCCTTCTCGGCGTCGACACGCAGGACAGCGCCGGTCAAGGGGTCGCCCTTGCGCTTGCCACCGTGGCGCTTGCCGCCATGGGCGTGGTCGCCTCGCGTCACTTGAACGACATCACCCACGCGAACCGTCACGGTGCGGACACCGTCGAAACGGGCATCGGGTTTGGCGAGTTGGAGGCGTGCTGCCACGCGCTTGCGCTTCTCGTGCATGGGCGCATTGAAGTGCGCCTTGCGTTGTTTTCCGGGTTTCATGCTCTTGACCATCTCTCTCCCTCACACGATTTGCTTTGCATTTGCAGCGATACGGGGCCAGCGTTCTGCGGCCTCACGGGCAACGGGGCCCTTGATGTCGGAACCTTGCACGTCGCCCTTTTCGTTGACGATGACGCAAGCGTTGTCTTCGAATTGGACCCAGGTGCCGTCAACACGACGGAAGGGGCGGCGTTGGCGGATGACCACGGCGTTGAACATCTGGCGACGGGTTTCGGGCGTCCCTTTCTTGACGGACACCTTGGTCATGTCACCAACACCTGCAGCGGGGTAACGGCGCATGGTGTTGCCGAGCTTCAAGACGTTCAGGATTTGGACGATCTTGGCTCCGGTGTTGTCGGCCACGTGCAGGCGGGCTGCGGTGGGCAAGCCACGGGTTTGTTTCCCGGCGATGCCCTTCATCAAGCAACACCTCCTGCATTCTCAATCACACAGAAGGAGACCGTCTTTGAGAGCGGACGGCATTCCATGATTTTGACCGTGTCACCGATGGCCACGTCGCCAATGCACGATGGCAGATGAGCCGAAATCGAGCTGGTTCGCTTCTCGAAACGCTCGTACTTCTGCATGTACCGAACGTTGTTGCGCTCGATCGTGATCGTCTTCTGCATACCGAGGCTGGCAACCGTACCTTCGAGGACCTGCCCGCGGAGTCGCAAGCTGCCGTAGAACGGACAGTTCACATCACCGTCCCACTCTCCGGTGGGGTTCTTCACGTCTACACCAATGTCTCGCATCGTATCATGCCTTCCTGTATGTTCGGTGAATCCGGTCTTCAGGGCGTTGATTCACCTTGGCCCCGTTCACGACAACGGTGATGTTGTCAATGTTGAATTGAATGCTGTTCTTGTTCAGAACAACGGTTTGCTCGCCCTCCAAGAGGGTGAGGGTGTTTTTGGACTCGTCAAGCACCAAGCCGCTTCGACCTTGAAGGGTGGGGTCGGTGGACGAGGTCACGGTCAAGGTGCGACCGATCCATGATTCGTTCCATGCTTCCATCTCATCGCACCTCCACATTGAATCCGTTGTTCCGAAGCACATCAGCAGCCTTCTTCTTGTGGTCTCCTTGAAGTTCAATCAATCGTCCTTTGACCGTTCCGCCTGCTGCACATTTGTTTTTGAGGAGTTTTGCGAGTTGGTTGATGTCAATCGCTGCGTCATCAATGCCTTCCACTTTGGTGACAATTTTTCCGTAGCGTCGTCGGTCGGTCGAGATGATGGCCTTTTGCTGCTCCTTCGCAATCTCTTGACAAATGCACAATTCGTCAGGAAGACCGCATACGTTGCAGATGGCCGCCATTGTTCTTCATCACCCCTCGTGTGTTCATGCGTTGTTGTTCATGTGTGTCTTGAGCCGAGCGATGCTGCGGCGGGTGGCCTTGTATGCGCCCATGTTGGACGGGGTACCGCCCAAGGCCTTCTCGGCACGAAGCTGCAACAGCTCTTCTTGAAGTTCGAGAAGACGAGCCTCCCGGGCCTCAGCGCTCATGGCTGCGATTTCACGGTTGGACACGTGGCTCACTCAGAACCCTCCTCGTCCATTTCTGCCTGAGCGGCTTGGATCTTCAGTTCTTCATCAGAGAAGATGCTGATCTCGTGGGGGAGTTTGGTTCCGGGTCGCATGATTTCAACCGTCACACCGATGGTGCCGAGTTTCTTGACAGCCACGGAGTAACCCTTGTCCATGTGACGCAGGGCGGTTTCACCGCAGTACTTCACGTGACCCAGGATGAACTTCTGGGTTCGGTTGCGGGATCCGGTCAACTTACCTGCTACAGTGACGATCACACCACGAGCGCCTGCTTCCATGATGGATTGGGCGGCGCTACCACCTGCACGGCGGTAATACCAGCCACGCTCGAGAGCGGAAGCGATCTTTTCAGCCATGACCTGAGCGTTCAGCGTGGAATGCTTGACTTCCTCAACCTTGAGTTTAGGGTTGTAGAGGTCAAATTCCTGGTCCAGTCGCTTTTGGAGGTCGTTGATGATCTTCCCCTTGCGGCCAATGACCATGCCGGGACGCTCGGCGTGCACCGTCACTTCGGTGCCCGAGGGGGTGCGGCGGATGTCGAGGCCACCGAAACCGGACTTCTGCGTGTTGTTCATGAGGAACTCGCGGACGAGCAATCGCTCGACGTTGCGGTTCACAATGGTTCGGAGAGTGCTTTGCTTGCTCATGATGTCCACCTCAGAATTCGTCCTCCAGTTCGTCGTCCATGGCGTTCATGTCTTCGAGGAAGACCTCCAAGTTGACGCGGTAGTGGTTGCTTGGCGTAGCTCGTCCACGGGCTCGTGGAATCCAGCCACGGCGGATTTGGCCGCGGTGAGCGGCGATGTGCGTGATGACCATGTCATCGGCGTCGATGTCCTCGTGTTGGAAGCGAGCGTTCTCCATGGCGCTTTCGATAAGCTTCAGGATCTCGCGAGAGGCTTTCACGGGGTAGCGACCTGGTCCAATGCCGCCCTTGCGGTGACCGACCATCGAAGGGCCGGACCGGCGCTTGCGCTTGTTCCCACTGCCAAGGCGGTAGGGGACTGCCGCTGCTTTGCGTCGCACATCCGCACGGTCGGAATCGATCTTCAACACTTGGTTGAGGAATTCTACAGCCTGTCCAGCCGTCTTGTTCTTGACCGCTCGGCAGACTTCGAAGCAATGCTTGGCGTGCATGTCAACACCAACCGCACGGGCGGTTGCCAGGCGGTTGCCTTGAAGCATCTGGGTGTAACCTCGCTGAGGGAGTTGGCGTCGACGAGAGCGACGGTCCATCTGGTTCTTCTTGCTCATCATCTTCACCTCACTTCAGCGGAACGTGCTTGGACGAACGGGTAGCACCGACACCCGGACCGCTGTGGGTCACGCCACGGCGAGTCACGGCAAATTCACCCAAGTAGTGACCGATCATCTCCGGTTTGATCTCGACTTCAACGAAGTGTTGACCGTTGTGAATGGCGATGTTGCGGCCCACGAGTTGGGGGAGGATGGGCATGTCTCGGCGGTGCGTGCGGATCGTCTTGTTGGACGATCGGGTCACGCGGTCAAGGAAATGTTCGTTCTCCAGGGACATGCCACGGCCCAAACTTCGTCGGACACGGGAGGGCATGAGGCCAACGATGGATTCGTCGTGGCCGTCCTCAGGCCACATGGGCATGCCTCGGAGTTCTTCCATGGAGTACCCACGGTAGGTGAATTCCTTCTTGACGCGAGCCGAGGTCGTCGACAGGCGCTTGCGTGCCTTACGACGGCTGGCTTTGGGGGTCATAAACGACTTCTTCTTACGTGCCATGCATCATCACCTCAGACTTTCTTACCTCGTCCACGACCCGTGCGCCGTGGTGCGATCAAACCGACCTTGGCGCCAGGCGGTGTGCCTCGGGCCACAGAGTTCGGTCCGTGAACAGCTTGGTGGTTTCCACCACCGTGCGGGTGGTCCACGGGGTTCATGGCAACACCGGACACGTGCGGGTAGAGCTTTCCACGGGCCTTGGCCTTGTAGTAAGCTGCACCAGCGGTGCGAAGGGGCATCTCTTCACGACCGTGACCGGCCAGAACACCGATGGTGGCCCGGCATTTGACGGGCAATTCCTTCAGAGCACCGGAGGGCATGCGGACACGAACCATGTTGCCCACACGGGATTCGATGAGGCACGAGTTGCCCGCAGAACGGGCCACTTTGCCCCCGTCACCCGGGCGGAGTTCGAGATTGTTGACGGCCGTCCCTTCGGGAATGTTGCCGATCTCGGTGATGTTGCCCGGGCGCAAGGCGACGTTGTCGCCAATGGCGACCTGACTGCCCACCGACAGACCTTCCGTCGCAGCGACAAGGGTGCTGTCGCCGTCAGGGGTCTTGATGCGAGCGAGCGGAGCGCTGTGAACCGGGCTGTGGACCAACTCGGTGACCTCACAAACGACGTCCTTGTCGCGTGGCATGCTGTTCTTACCGGGGAACCGGTGGCTGGCCACGCGGTAGCGTGGCGAGGAACCTTTGCGTTGTGCACGAATTCGCTTACCCATGATAAATCACCTCAGAATGCTCCCAGACGCATGGCAGCGTCTTCTGCGTCGTAGCCTTCAGCAAGCTTGACCGAAGCGTGCTTGCCGTGCTTGGAGTTGCGGACGTTGACCTTGGCAACTTCAACTTCGAAAATGGTCTCAACGGCCCGTGCGATTTGGGCTTTGGTGGCGGAACGGCGAACGATGAATTCCAAGCGCTGCTCGGTGGTACGAGCCTCCATGGATTTCTCCGTCAACCAGGGTTGAATGATGATGTCGTATGCGTTCATGATCTCACCTCAGTTCATGGCCTCCAATGCCGAAGCCGTGAAAACGGTCAAACGACCGAGGTCACCGCCGGGTGCCAAATCTTCTGCGCACAGGTCCTTGGCTGCCACGACGTCAACGCCGGGGAGGTTTCGAGCGGCTTGAGCGAGCCCTGACTTTTCCTTAACGACCAGCAAGATGGACTTGGGCGTCTTGTGAACCCGGCCACGCATGGTGGCTTTACCGGCACGAATCTTGCGTCCGTTGCGAGCCCGGTCCATGTCAGGACCGAGTCCCAATTCGGTGAAGATGGCCGCTGCCTTTCGGGTGGCGGAGCCGTGGTTGAAGGTCTCGATGTCGTACTCGACGGACTTGCCATCCACGACTTCGGTGTAGGACCCCAACACGATGGGGAGGTGTTCGACGGTGTCGTCAAAGCGGTGGCCACGAGCGGCGACCGTGTCCATCGAGACGGTGGCGGCGAGCGCTGCGTTGCGGGCTGCGTATCGCTGCTTTGCGTTGAGCTTGCGGGACCAATCCTTCTCCACCTTGGGACCGTGGGCACGGCGCCCACCCAGGGTGTGAGGGTTTTGGGCACCACGGCGAGAGCCGGTGCGTCGCATGATGCGGGACACACCACGACCCTTGCCCCACCATTCAACGGAGTGCTTCATACCGGCCATTGGGTTTCGCTTTCCGACGTGGGGTCGAGACCCGTAAGGCTGGCGGCGGTTGGCACGGCTGGAAGCCACGGCCAATTTGACCAGGTCTTCACGAACTTCTGCACCGAAGGCTTCGGGGAGGGTGACGTTGGAGCCGTTGCTGACTTCAACACTGAATTGAGCGGAGAGTTTACCGGCGTCCATTTCGGTTTGTGTCACCGTGTTGACAATGTCCTTGACTGCGACTTTCATCTTCAGGCCCCCTGCTTGGATGCGGTGCTCACGTAGGTGATCTCGTAGTCGTGGAGCGTTCGGTCACTACCACGGGTGGCGTCACGGAATCGAATGAGGCGCTTGGCTGGCCCTGGGACGCTGCCTTTCACGAGGATGTAATCGGCTTTCACTTCGCCGTAGTGAAGGAAACCTCCAGCAGGCGTGATGGCGTGGTCTTCGGGGTTTGCGACACGCAGAATACGCTTGTTGTATTCTGTGCGCTGGTGGTAACCGGTCTGACCGCCTTGACGGATGGTCTTGCGGACATAGCCGTCACCGAAGGCGCCCATGTTGCCGTGCTGCCGACGCTTCTTGGAGTTCTTGTGCGATTGGAGTTTTCCACCGAATCGGCGAATCACACCTTGCCATCCGTAACCCTTGGTCACGGCGACGATGTCGGTGAGGACGCCTTCTTCGAAGGCATCGGCGAAACTGTATTCCTGGCCCAGATGTTCGGAGGCCCAGTCAAGTTGGGATTCCATGGAACCGCCGGTCAGGCCCATCTCCATCACGTCGGGGGTCTTGGTGGGGACGCTGGCGAGGTTGTGAGGCTGCGTGGCCACGATCAGGCGAACTTCGCAGAGATCGGCTTGCTTGAGGTGCGTCATGTGCTTCTCAGCATCGTGCTCCTTGCGCTCGGGGACGCGCTTGAAGAGTTCGGGGAACGCCTCGGAAATCTCCTTGGCATCGGCCCAGACCTCGCCCTTCGCTTGCTTGCCGTAAGGGGTCATCTCGTATCCACGGACACCGAGAATGCGCATCTTGGGGCATTCAACAACGGTCACAGGGACGCGGACCTCTTGGCCGGCGGAGGTGCTTCGGGGGTTCAAATCACGGGCCAGAATGTGGGTCATGCCGGCTTTCCAGCCGGCGAAGCCTTGCACTCGGACCTCGCTCGCTTCGGTGTTGGGCCACGACTTGACGTGACCGAATGGGCGGTTCGCTCGCTTGCGCGGGCTGAACGCCATCGATCCACGGCGTGGGTGGTTTCGCTTTGCCATCTTGGATTCCTCCAGTGTTTGTACAACGCATTGGCCCCACCGAGGGGGGCGTACGAGGGCCCATGCAGCGTCGAAGCCGTGACACTGAGGCGCTTTCCCACGAGCGGGGATGCGCCAGTTGGGGTCCTCGGGGGATGGCCCATTGTGTCTGGCTACTCACCTTTGAGCACCCCTCCGACTTACACCCCGTATATATGCGGTTCGGTCCGCACCCTGGGGTTGCGTGGTACGCCATTGAGCAGAGCGGTCTTCAAAGGTTTCCCAACGAAACCGGTTCTGGGGTGTTCACCTTCATCCAACCGTCTTCATCACGCTTTTGAACCCTTGACGAGGAACCAACCGCATGGCCACCGTCGTCCACCCCTATCTTCGGGATGGCGTGGAGGCACGGGCCTATCAACTCCGTTCCCTTGAACGGGCGCTCACCGGCTCCAGCTTGATGGTGATGCCAACCGGTTTCGGAAAAACCGCCGTCCAATGGATGGTGATGGCGGAACACCTCCGCACGACGGAGGACAAAATCATCTTGATCGCTCCGACCACCGGTTTGGTGGACCAGCACGTTCGTATGGCACGGCAATTTCTGAAGGTGGACGAAGAATGCATTGTGCCCTACACCGGTGAAACACCCCCAAAGAAGCGAGAGGCCATGTGGCACCATGGCCGGATTTTCATGGCCACACCCCAAGTGGTGCGCAACGACGCCACCAACGGCTCCATCGACCTGCGTGAGGTTGCGTTGTTGATCGTGGACGAAGCCCACCATGCCACGGGCAACCACGCCTATGCACAGGTCGGGCGGTTGTACCGTACGCAGCGGCCGGACGGTCGAATCCTCGCCGCAACAGCGAGTCCGGGCTCCACGCTTCGCCACATCAACGAGGTGAAAACCAACCTCAATGCGTTGAGCGTTGACCTCTCGAAGCGCACCGAACCTTTGCTGCAACCTTACGAGGTCGACATGGTCATCCATCAGCATCGGCTCCCACTCCCTCCCGAACTGATGGACCTCGCCGCACCGATCGACGAGCATGTTCGTCAAGAGATCGCCCACCTCCAACGGCTCGGTTTCCTCGCCCCCAAGGAGCACATCTCCTCTGGCGACATTGAGCGTGCACAATTGCGAGCCAGTCGCGCAATCCAACAGCGAGATGTTCGAGGCTACGATGCGGCACGGCGAGTGGCGGATCTCCGTCGGCTGCACATGATCCAGAATTTGATGCGAAGCCAAGGCTCCAAAGTGGTCCAGGCCTTCCTTGACCGAGCAGAAATCGAAGGCCGGGAGGGTCGAAACACGAACCGCATGCTGGCCCTTCCTGTCGTCCATTCCCTTCGTTTGGCATTGAACGACCTTGATGAGCTCCACCCCAAAACCAGTGAAACGCATCGGTTGGTTGAGCGTTCATTGCATGAGCGGCCTGAAGGAAAAATCCTGGTGTTCACCGAGTACAGGGACACGGTTCAACACCTCGTGCACCTCTTGAACGGCATTGACGCGGTTCGAGCCGATGCGTTCATCGGCCAATCCTCCCGAGGTCAACAAAAAGGCATGACTCAACGGCAGCAATTGGAGCAACTGCGCCGATTTCGCGAAGGTGAGATCAACGTGCTCGTCGCGACCTCCGTCGGCGAAGAGGGGTTGGACGTGCCAGCTGCCGATTTGGTGGTGCTGTACGAACCGGTGCCGAGTGCGGTGCGTGCCATCCAGCGAAGAGGACGCACGGCTCGCCAGCGTGCAGGGTCCGTTCACGTGCTGATTGCCGAAGGTTCAAGGGACGTGTTCGTCCAAAGGGCGTCCGAAAACCAGGAAGCCAACATGCATCGGCTGCTGGCCAAGATGGTCGCTCGAAAGGACTTGTTCCAATTGTCTGAGGCTGACCCTCGAGCGTTGGACGCTTTTTCCGTGTTGGTGGACAGAGCTTCAACACCAGCCAAACGCTACCTCGAGGAGGCCCAGGCAGAAGCCAGGACAACGGAAAAGGAATCTTCATCCGGAACTCACCACAACACCCAGGCGGCACCTCGCTCGACCGGGCCCGTCACGGCCGCACCCCTCTCGGCTCAAGAGCGGCGGCCGAGGTCTCAAACCGGTTTGGAGCGTTTCTTCCGGAGCGATGAGCCGGTTGAAGCACCTTCCTACGAGGCCATGAAGCCCGTGCTCAACGCTGCGGCTCGGGAAGTGGACGCCATGAGCACCCTGGCGGGTGCCACAAGAACCGTTTGGGTGGATCATCGTGAGGCAAATTCAACACTGCCTTCCTTGCTCAAAGGACTCGAACTCGATGTGCGTTTCACGCACCTTCCCAAAGGGGATGTGCGGCTTTCATCCCGGGTGCTCATCGAACGCAAGTCGGCCAGGGATCTGCTGACCTCAATCAAAGATGGACGTCTGCTGCATCAATGTCGTAGCCTTGCTGCGTGTTCCTCTCGCCCGTTGTTGTTGGTGGAGCACGGTGAAGGTGGTCATGGACTCCACCCAAACGCCGTGTTGGGTGCCTTGGCTCACATCACCCTTGAGCTCGGCCTGCCGGTCATGATGACCAAAGGACCAACGGAAACGGCCCATTTTATCGCCGTTGCTGCCCAACAAGAACATCGTTGGCTCGATGAATGGTGCCAGCTCGTTCATCAACAAACACCGTCCTCAACGGCGATTGAAGATGCTGCCCAAACCGCACAGGCGACCATTGATGCGTTGATGAACGAGACAGAGGGTGGACATCCTTGGCTGACCGAGGCCGTCCCTCTCCTGCACCAATGGTTCACCTCATGTCTCTCAGAAGCAGGTTTCAACGCTGATGAAGTGCATGCGCTTCAAATCGCGAGTCCACACCTTGCCTCGGTGGTCACGATGACGGTGGAAACTCTCGTGGAGACCTTGGGATGTTCGACCGAGCGAGCACGTGAACTCGTGGCGGGATGGGTGAGATGATTCACGAACCGATGAGACGCACACGGGTTTTGAGTTGCGCAAAGCGGTCGGGGAAGTAGCCCAAGGCAAACGCCACGATTTCAGTGAGGTGACAGACGGGAATGGTGGTGTTCTTTCCGCTCTGACGGCCAGCTTTCGACTGGTAGGAATCGAGATTGATGTGGGAAACCGTGCAGGCGCTCACAACCAACTCCGCACCGGACTGAATAGCGTCAGACAACACAGCGGCGGTCATGGCCAGCGATGAGTCCTCAAGCGTGAGCATGGAGGTCGAACCAACGCTGGCACATTTTGAGTCGTAGTCCACAGGGGTGCCTCCCAACGCCGTGATCAACTGCTCCATGTAGGTGGGCATGAACGGGTCATCTTGACCGCAGGCGCCACGGCGCTGCATGTCGGGACCGTAATACGCAGCCACCTTCATGTTCAATGGATTCTTGACGGCGTCCCGAATCTTGTCCAAGCCCACGTGCTCAACCAGGTAGTGCAACAGGTGATGAGACGTCGATTCACCGTTGTATTCCAGACCGGAGGTGCGCACCAGCAGGTTGTTGACCGTGTTGGCGTACACCGGATCACGCTTCATGTCGTCAGCCGTGTTGCGCATGATTGCATGACTGCTGGCACAGGCGGTGATGATGTCGAGACCCTTCTCTTCGGCCAACGCAAGGTTCCGTGCCACCAAGGCGTCCTGGAGTTTGGGTGTGGCTTGTTTGATCACGTTGCCCCCGTCGCTGCTGGCACGAGGGAGTTCAACAAGTTGGATGTTGAGCGCTTTGCACATGGGCTGAATGGTGTCTTCGACCTCAAGGGCGCCTGCTCGAGCAACGTTACCGGGATAGTATGCCATTTTTGCCATGCAATCGCCTCAGAACCTCTGGTCAATTTCGTTGAACAAGCTGACCACCTCGTGGTAGTCGTCAACCTTGCTGTTGAACATTTTTGGGATCCTCCCCACACCTGCTGGCGGGAACAAGAGCCCCTGAAGGCCACGCAGTGGCGGGGAGCCGTTGCGGGTGAAAGCAAGTGCCATTCGGGCAGAAACGCCGCTGAAGACGTTGCTGACCAAGCCCAGAGGCCCGAGGACCTGACGGTAAAGGGTGGTTTCGTTGACGTTGCCCGTCCACTTGACACTGCGCCCGTACCACTTGACCAGACGTCCGGACTTCCCGGCGTAGCGGGTTTGATTGAGCAGGGCGCTGCGAGCTTCGTTCAGGCTGCGGGCAGCCAGCCGGCCGTCCTCACCGTAGCGCATGAGGCTGGCGTGGTCGGCTTCTGACCAGACGCCGTCTTTTTCTTGGAGGGAGGTTAGTAGGGACTGACGTTGCTTTTCTCCGGTCCTTGGGTCCAAGATTCGAAGCCACTGCTGGAAATGAACACCAGGACCCTCGTAATGCGGATCGTGTGCGAGGGTGTCGGACATGGCTTGAATGAGTTGGAACGACAGCACATCACCGGCTTGATGCAGTGCCGTAGCTGCGGCGGAATCGACCGCACCCATCGCAGCTCCACTGGGCAGGGTTTGACCTTCCCGGGGGTCGGTGCGCATCCACGGCTCTGCTCGGCTGCGGTGGTTTTCGAAGCGGCTGGTGTCAACGATCAAATCTCGGACAACGGGATGTCCAGGGAGCGGCTCAATGCGAACACGCCCGCCCTCGGCTGTCAAATCGCCCACCATCACGGCGTCTGCCAGCACCACACGACCGTTGACACGCACACCGGTGGTGGGCGTTCCAGCGTGGCTGCCACGGCGGAACGCCAGGCTGCCGTCAACATCCCGCTGCATGGTGAGCAGCAGGTCTTGAACGGTGGCGTGACCGGGAACGGCGCAGGACAGGGTGTCCCAGCCCGACTGGGCGGCTTCAGGGCAATAACGGAAGACTTCGAGGGTAATGTTGAGGGCCTCGCGCTCGATGATGCCGGGCGCAAAATCACCTTCGACGATGTCGTCATCGTCGCCGGCACCGTAAGCCATCATTTCTTCGAGGAGTTCAACCTGCAGGGTTCCCGAGTCGTCAACACAGGCCAGGCGAGGGAGCGCTTCAGCCACCCACTCCTGCCAGGGCGGTTCGAAATCGACGTCGCATTCCTTGATGGGGAAAGCTTCCTGACCGCCCAAGGCTGCGAGTTTTCCGTTCCAGTCATGGCCAGCCTTGCAGAATTCATCGTAGGACGAGTCGCCAATGGCACACACCGAGAAGTGCGTCCCTGCGAGGCCGGGGCCGTTGGCGTTGATGGCGTTCCACATGGCGTCGGCGTTGTCAGGCATCTCGCCTTCGCCCCAAGTGGAGGTGATGATCATGACGCGCTTCATGGTCGCAAGCCGGGCGGGGTCAAACCCGTCCATGTCCACGACGTTGGCCTCGAGCCCGTAATTGGCTGCCATTTTGGCCGTTTTCTCTGCGAGACCAGCAGCGTTGCCGGTTTGAGAGCCGAAGAGGATGTTGAGCGAGCGGTCACCGCCCATCACGGCGGTCAACGCTTCGGAGGCACCTGCTGCTGGCGCGGCCGCTGCGGCAACGGGTTCAACGACGGCTTCCACGGCTGCCTCGGCAGCGGGTGCTTCATCGCCGCCTTCGCTCACCAACTCGAACTTGATGACCTCAACCGGGCATGCCTCGGCGGCCTCGAGGATGATATCGCCAAGTTCAGCACCCAAGGTGCCGACAAGCGGGGAACCACCGGTGTTGCGGTCAAAGGCACCGTCAACACGAACAGCGGCCAGAATTTGGGAGGTTTCATCGGTTACCTCGAAGACTTCGGGACAAATGTCCTGGCAAGCATCGCAGGTGATGCAGTCTTCATCAATCCAGACTTTTGCAACGACAGCCATGGGACTCCCTCTCGCTCACGCTCGGTGAGCAATCCTGTCCACCCGTGAGTGGCCTTTGAAGGTTATTATTCCACCACGACCCAAACGGGGCACTGCGATGGAAATTTTCCTCGCTCTTTTTGTTCACGACCTCACATTTGGAAGTCGCCCATGTCACCCATGCCGTCGTCCATCGGCACGCCCTTGGACGAGATGACGTCGTCAATGCGGAGGATCATGATCGCTGTTTCAGTGGCGGATTGAATGGCTTGCTCGACCACTCGGAGAGGTTCGACAACGTTGGCGTCCTTCATGTTGGTCACACCACCTTCGTACACGTTGATGCCGGCAAATTCATCGCCATCAGCGTGTGCCTTTCGCAGCTCAATCAGGGTGGTGACCGGGTCAAGCCCTGCGTTTTCTGCGAGGGTGCGCGGGATGATCTCAAGAGCGGAGGCAAACGCTTCGATCGCCATTTGCTCTCGACCGCCGATGGATTCGGCGTAGGTACGAAGGTCGCGAGACACGGCTGCCAACACCGAGCCACCACCGGTCAAAACGGCCCCGTCTTCCCAGGCCACGGACACCACGCCCACGGCATCGTCAAAGGCTCGCCGAATTTCATCAACGACGTGCTCGGTGCCGCCGCGCAACAACACCGAGACCGACTTGGCCTCGGGGCAGCCCGTAACAAACGTCATGTCGGACTCACCGATTTTCTTTTCCTCAACCTTCGCAGCTTGTCCGAGGTCGTCCCCGTTCATGTCTTCGACGTTGGTGATGATGGTGCCCCCGGTGGCCTTTGCCAGGGCCTCCATGTCGGATTTCTTCGCTCGCCGAATAGCAAAAATGCCTTTCTTTGCGAGGTAATGCTGAGCAAGTTCATCGATGCCCTTCTGGCACACCAACACGTTGGCGCCCGTCGCTTCAATGGTGTTGACGAGGTTTCGGATGTAGTTTTCCTCCTCCTCAAGGAACATGGCGAGCTGGTTGGGGTCCGTGATCTGAATCTTCGCGTCCACCTCGGTTTTCTTCACTTCAATGGCCGAATTGACCAACGCCAATTTGGCACCGGTCACCGAACGAGGCATGCCTGCATGAACACGTTCCTTGTCGAGCAGGATTCCATCGATGAGGGTTGAATCCTTGATGGAGCCTCCTTGCCGCTTTTCCACCTTGATGTCTGACAGGTCAACCAAGCGCTCGTCGTCCTCCATCACGCCCACGGCTTCGACCGCTCGCACACAGATGTCGGCCATGAAGGCCTTGACAGCGCCAGCGGATTTCCCGGTAAGGGCGGTTTTGGCGACTTCGTGAAGCACGTCGGTGTTGCCTTGGGTGGAGATGCCGTGGTCCTCAAGGAGGCCAATGGCGCGTTCGGCTGCCAGTCGGAAGCCCTCGCAAATCACCGTGGGATGAACGTTCTGCTCGATGAGGTCCTCACTTCGCTTGAGCAACTCACCCGAAAGGATCACCGCAGATGTGGTGCCGTCGTAGCAGTGCTGTTCTTGCGTTTTTGCGACCTCGATGATCATCTTCGCGGCTGGATGTTCAATGTCCATTTCCTTGAGGATGGTAGCGCCGTCGTTGGTGATCACGACATCACCCATGGAATCGACGAGCATTTTGTCCATGCCCTTCGGACCAAGCGTTGAACGGACTGCATCGGCAACGGCTTTTGCCGCAGCGATGTTGTTCGATTGGGCCGTGCGACCCCGTGTGCGTTGCGTGCCGTCCTTGAGGATGAAAATGGGTGCTTGACCGTTGCCGTACATCGTGCTCGCTCCTGCCCTTCGGCGTGAGCCCGTTCATTTTCAACCCTACGGCCTTAACGGATGCTCACCTGCGTCAGGCTTGGCCGTTCTGCTCGAGCCATTGCTGGCCGTAATGCCGCCATTGCTCCATGGTCCAACCGGTGGGCAGGCCGCCTGCGGGAAGCGGGGGCATGTCACCTTCTGGAGCGACTGGAGCAGGCGCAGGTGCAGCCGGTGCTGGAGCAACGGGCGCTGGAGCAGGTGTCGGCATGCTGGCGGGCACGCTGGGTGCCGAAGCCACTGAACCGTAGTTGGCCGAGAGGGAGTCCTCGTAGCCGTCCTCGCCCCACTTGGCGTAGTAATCGTCGTCCTCGTCTTCGACCGAGCGAAGAATGCTCACCAAAACCACGGCGCCACCGACCAGGATGAGCACGAACACGACCCACATACCGATCGTCTCAATGGGCAGGGCCGAACTGGCACCTTCCACGTCGCCACCGTCGCTGTCGGCCATGCGAACCAAGGTCACTTCGAGGTTGGCCCGGGCGGCATCGCTGACGGTTTCGGAACGGGCCCACACCGTGATGTTGGTGGTGAGGGTGTCACCGTTGAGGTTCTTGAGGGTGGTTTCGGTGACGTCAATGTTCAACGTGACCTCGCGTTGCTCGCTCACACCGAGGGTGAAATCTCGGTCGAGGCGTCCAATCGAAGTTTGGAACCAAGCGTTGGATTCGCTGTCGTCGAGTTCCATCACGACAAGTTGGCCGGTGGTGTATTGGTTCCCAACCCGCACAACAACCTCGTAATCACCGGCTTCGTCGATGGTCAAGGGCTGAATGGCGAAAATCCTCAGCCAGTTCTGCGAACCCACCAGGTAGGTGGCGGAGCCGCTGGCACTGACGGTGTCGTCAGCGTTGCTGGTGGCGATGACGTCCAAGGTCAACTGGCCTTCAACGTCGTCCACAAAGGAAAACTCAACGCTGACGTTGTAACTTGAGCCCACAGCGATGACCGGCGTGCTCCCGTCAACGAGGTTGGTGAAACGGGCCTGCATGCCGTTGGGTGTGTTGAGCGTCATGGCGAAACTGTCCTCGCTGTTGCCGTCGTTGCGAACCTCAAACGCCATGGTTTGTGCTGGGTCACCGGGAATGTACGATTGCCCGGTCTCTTCATCGGAAACGAACACGGCCGCAGTATCTTCAATTTCGACGGTAAACGAGAGCGAACGAGCCACCGTGGTATCGTCCACGCTGGTGGCCGTGACGGTGACCGTGTAAATGCCGGGTGTCAATCCAACCGGCATCGGAAGCGTCACCGCAATGGTGGACTCACCGTCCCAAGCGTCGAGAACAGGGGATTGTTCTGCGCTCAGACCTGCCTGAAGACGCCAGTTGTTCATCGTGATTGAGAGGTCGTATTGCTCGTCGTTGTTCCCAAGGTTCAACAGCGTGATGTAGACCGAGCGGGCGATGCCATTGGCCGATCCCGTGTACGACGTCTCCTCAATTTCCATCGCCACCTCTCGGAGGATGGGCACCTCGACAACGCGAGACAGCACATCGGCACCAAACAAGGCCGTGCTGCACGACGGGCAGGTGGCACGGAGGTTGAAACTCACGTACGGGAACGGGGTGTCGGGGCCGAGAGCAGGCGAGGCCTCTTCGGGAGCGGTGATGTTGAGGACGAGGTCCACGCGCTCGCCTTTGCCAAGCACGATGGGGTTTTGTTGAATCACACCGGTTTCGTTTTCCACCAGCGCCAGCCAGCCTTGTTGTTGGAAATCCGTGGCGAGGTTGAACGCAGCGTCACGGTTGCCGGTGTTCTGGAGGCGGAAGTCAACGTGGCCGGATGCTCCGGGAAGCACGCTGGCGGCGACCAGCGGCACGGAGGAGGTCAACGCCACGCCGAACTGTTCAGACACGGCGAGGTCCATCTCCAAACGGGCCTTTTCGCCCAACTGTGCGCTGCTGGCATCGGTGAGCCACACGTTCCAACTCTGCTGTTGGACATCGGCCCCGGCGGGAACGGAGAGGTTGACGTAGATTTCTGTGGAGGCGCCGCCAGCGAGTGGAGGCAGGATCATGTTCGTGCCGTGGCTGCTGCTGCCGGTGGCGTCCACACGGATGATGGGGAACGGTGCCATCCACGATGCGTTGGTCACGTTGGTTTGCAGGCGAATGGTGGCCGGCGAGTACCCGTTGTTGGTCAAGGTGCAGCGGAGGACGGCGAGCTGAGCCGGAGCCACGGTGTAACCGTTTTCGGGATTGTCACAGTCCATGTCGAGCGTGTAATCGGTAACACGGCTGACACCAAAGTGGACGAAATCGTCGACGTGGAAGCCTTCGCTGGCGACGCTGCTGTCCGAATTGAACAGGACGCTGAAGGAGTACGAGCTGCCGCCCATGAACACGTCGGGGTTGGCCAAATTGGGAATCTCCAACCAGGTTTCTTGCGGGTCCCACGAGAGGTTGGTCCACTGCCCCGGGGCAGCACTTGGCATGCCTTCGGAAATGTCCCAGCGGACGGATTCATAGGGATCATCGAGGTTGCCAGAACCGCGCCAGAGTTCCATGTAAACAGCGTCCCCAGCGGCCATGCTGCCCCATGCTTGGAGGTGGAACTGGCTGGACACAAATTCGTTGGTGTAGAACAGGTTTCGGCAAATGTACGCACCGTAGACGTTCTGGGTCAATCCCGTATCGGGTGCATCGGTTTCGCAGGACTGGCCGGTTTGGTAGCGGCCGTAGACCAAGCGGGTGGCTTCCGAGTTGGACGGGTAGTTGCTTCCGGGAGCCGAGTGGCGCCAGTGAACGTTACCCGCGGCGCTGGAGGTGCTGTCGGTTTCCCACGAACCTGCCGAGGATGCATCGCCACCGGCAGCCGGGTACTTTCCGGTGAAAAACTGCTTGGCGGTGGTGGCGGCTGTCGCCTCCATCGTGTTGGCTGTCACGGCCACAGGAACGTTGAGTTCACGTACATCGTTGGCGTTGGACGTGTCGTCGCTGAACATCACGGTGGCACGGACGATCAGCCCGCCCTCGAGGTCGTTGGTGGTGGTGTTGAGGATGGAGTGGGCTGCGGTAGGTGTCCATTGAAGTTCGTAGTTGAAGGTTTGACCACCCGTGAGCAACGAAGTTTCGAAGTTGAACGTCTCCATCACGTACCCGATGGGGTGGACGATCTCCACGGCCACTGGCGCTGCTTCACCAATTCCGGATTGGCCGTAGCGCTGAATTTGCACGTTGATTTGAACGCCGCGGTCGACAAAGATGTAATCCAACTCGGTGCCGTCGGATTGAATCCACTGGCTGGTGTTCCCGGAGGCCACGTCCAGCTCGAGGGTTCGGACGGTGTAGTCGTCGTTGGTACCCCCGCGACCGGAGGCGGCCTGTGCTGGCACGACCATGTTCATGGCCACGGTTTGAAGCAACAACAGCAAAATGATGGAGAAGGGCATCATACGGCGCATGGTCATCAGCGCTCATGCGAGAGGGATTGAGCATAAGAACATGGCCGTCCCATGGTCATTTCTCACGCAGCAGAATGAACACTCACGCATCGTTTTCCATGTCGAATCCTCGAATGACGGGCTCATCGTGCCGGACATCCCCGAGCGGCCTGTGCACGTCAACACCTTCGCCGACCACCTGTTGCTGGTTGGCTGGTGGTGTGGAAGCCTGCGGGTCGTTGGTGGAGGCCACCCAAGCGTCGATGTCCAACCCGTCGACCATCGACGAACCGTCCCCACCGGGGGGGTCCTTCGTGGCCTCATCAGCAGTTTCAACCTGTACGCCGGCGTGGGTGTTGATCATCACGGGCTGAACAACCGCAGGTCGGTGTTGGTGCTCCTGAACCACCGTTTGCTGGTGATGCTGATGGTGCAAGCGTTCAACCGATGCGGACAATGCGTCGAGCTGATCCTGCACCGCATCGTCCACTTCGGTGACCTCAGGGCGCATCCATTCGGGAGGGGATGCTGACCCTCCGCCCAGAACGGCCAACGTGGTAAACGCCGCCATGGGCATCACGGCCAACGCCGTGAGGAGGTTGAGAAACGATGTCTCAGGGATGGATTGTGCAGAGATCATCGCTTCAAACACGTGTTGCTCGAATTGGAAATTCAGCGTCATGTCCGAACCAAACACCCGTTGAACAATGGAGGATGAAATCTGACCCATGGACCAAAGCAAGAGCACAGGAAACGCCCAGGTGACACGGAACGTGTTGCCCAGCAGCTTGCGTGCGAGACTGGCCAACGTGATGTAACGACGAGCGAAACCGGGGAACAAACGGATGAAGAGGTAAAGGCAAACACCGTAGAGGAGGAGGGCGAGTTCCAACTGACGGTTTTGCGCCACCACGCCATCGGGAAACACAAGAACGAGCACCAACGGGATGGTGGCCAAGGCAACTTGGAAGGGAATGGCAAGCAAAATCAGGGAACCGCGAATCGTCCAAAGCGGATGGCCTTGCGCGCACCGGTCGTGAACCAGAAGGGAAAGACGCCCATGCGACGAGGTGGCGTACCTTCGCCGAGCATGGGCACGATGCGCTCCGCTGTGTGGGTTTCGGGTGAACCCCAGCGCCATTCGCCAGCCGCCGTGTTCGACCACCCAGAGCGGCGTGAATCCACCAAAGGCCAAGGCGAGCATCAACGCCGTCATGCCGTAGACCAACGACGCTAAACCGATCCACGGGAGCATGTCCATGCTCACACTGAGCGAGAGTTGGCCCTCGGACGCTCCAAACACCACGAGGTACGTGAGGGAGAACGCCACCATGGGCGTCACAAAGATTTGCCCGATGAGTTGGAAGGTCAGGCCCAACCTCGCCACGAGGGAACCCTTGGAGGACGAACCTTCCATGGTCCGGGGCTTCGCCCATCGGGACCTCAAAGATTCCCCTTGCGAAGCCGTCCCTTCACGGCTTCTGTTCCTTGGGAAATTTGGCCGAGTTGGTCATGGGGTATCCATCCGTGATAAGCAAGCGAACCCATCCTTTCAGGCGCCCATCACTGCGACGACGGCCGAGATCGGGCCGCGCCATGTCGGCGAGCAGCGTGCCGCAGCACCGGCACACGACGCCGTCGTGGTACCAGTGCGGGTCGGTCATGTCACAACAGGCATCGTCACCGTTGCTACGGTCCATCACGGCCTGGAGGCGTTCGGCCATGGTGCGAGTCCACGGTGCAGGCCGTCCTCCACCCGCTGCTGCCTGTAGCCTTGAAAGCACCAACCAAGAAGCCGCCAACCAAAGGCCGAAACCGAAAGCGGGGGAGCCCCAGCGAAGACTGGCGGCACCGAAGCCCATCACCATGGCAGCAACGATGAGCGACGACCAGTAAAACGAGCGCAGGTGCATCACACGCTGGGTCACGTGCGGGGTCAAGGCCATGGGCTCGGGATGGGGTTCGAATCGGAGGTTGAACCCCTTGCCTCGGGTCATGATGAGCACCGGTAGGCGAGGTCCAACATGGCCGATGAACGCCCCGAACGCCATCAGGAAAACGGTGCCCGTCAAACCCACGCGCTCAACCCGCCTGTTGCAAACGCTTCAACGTGGTTTCCACCTTGTCCATGCCTCGGCGGATATCGGCTTGACTGATGGTGTATGCAAAGCGGAGGTGCCCCTCACCGGACGGCCCAAACGCACTGCCGGGTGAGCAAAGGACGCCGTCTTTGAGCATCTCTAGGGCCACCTCTTCAGAGGTCATGCCTTCAACCGTCACCTTGGGGAAGACGTAGATGGCACCCTTCGGCCGATGGCACTGGACACCTGGCATGGCGTTGAGGCGGTCGACGATCAGGTCGCACCTCGCTTGGAACTCCCTGGCCATCAGGTCGGGGTAATCGTTGGCTTGTTCCATCGCCGCCAACACAGCGTACTGCATGGCGTCGTTGGAGCATGCCGAAATGTAGTACTGAATTTTCACCACCTGCTTCATCGCTTCGACGTTCGTTGAGATGATGTAGCCAATCCGCCAGCCGGTCATGGCGAACGTTTTGGAAAACGAATTGACGATGAGGATTTTGTCGTAATCGGTCCCCATGAACGACACGTGTTCCTCACCGAACACAATGCGATCGTAGACCTCGTCGGAAATGATCCACAAGTCATGCTTCTTTGCAAATGCAAGGAGGTCGTCACGCTGGGCTTCGTTCAGCGTACCACCGGTGGGGTTGCTGGGAAAATTGTACAGGATAGCGACCGTGTTCTCGTCGACCAAGTTCTCTAAGTCGTTGACTTGGGGGATGAATTCGTTTTCGAACAGGCAGGGGTAGTACTTTGCCTCACCACCCACAAGCGTCGCATCCGGCCCGTAGAGGGGAAAGTACGGTTCGGGAAGAAGGACGTTGTCTCCTGGGTTCACCAAGGTCATGAACAGGTTGAGCAGGGCGTTGGTCCCCGACATGGTCATGCACACGTTGTCTTCGTTCATGCCGGTCTGATAGGAGGCCCACGACTCGGCGATTTTGCGACGCAACGCGGGCAAGCCCGCCGTGGTTGTGTACTTGTTCCGCCCGTCCTTCATCGCTTGGTGAAACGCCTCGATGGCCACCTCCGGTGGTTGGAAATCGGGTTCACCCAGGCCGAAGGAAATAACATCGTCACCAGCTAAATCGAACATTTTGCGAACGCCCGTCGGCTGGATGGCCAAGGCTCGGTCGCTGAACGTGCGCATGCTTGCCCGAACCCGAGCCTCCATTTGAACCCCGTTCATCCAACCGGGGTCCGCTTCCCTTAGGGTGAACCGTCGCCGGAGGGCGGTGTATCGCCGGAAACAACGTCCGAAGGCAGCAATTCTGCCTCCAGGACACCGCTGGCGTTCAAGCCTGCACCACCATCGGAGGAGGCCAAGTCCAGCCGCTGTGGCGGGTCAATGCGGCCAACAAGGAACACCATTACCAGGAAAGCGACGACCAAACCGGCCAAACCGAAGGAAAGACCGGCGCCGGACGCCCCGTCCAGACCGGCCCCCGTTCCCATCACCACGGTGAACACGGAAAGCGAAGGCGACCCCTGAGCGTTGAGCCCACGAACCTCAATCGTGTGGTTTCCCGAAGCCAACTGAGCAGGATCGAGCGCAAGGGTCCACTCGAATCGTTCGAGAGCTGCCAGCTCACTGCCCGAGGACGTGTAGGTCGTCTCAAACCAAGCCCCTCCGTCCAATCGGGCTTCAACCGAGGCGATGGCCTCGTTCTGCCCCCAAGCAAGGCCTCCGACCTCAAAGAGACCGGTGGTTTCGTTCAATCCCGCCGAGGTGATGTGGACCTGGCTCGAGACGTCAATCTGGCCCGTTAGACCTTCTTCCTTCAGGAAGAACGCCATCTCCACGGCGGCCAAGGCATCCACCATGCCCCAACCGAAGTCCCGGTTCCAAAACGGGTCAACTT
>WTJK01000002.1:29956-36178 GCA_011524855.1 Methanobacteriota archaeon
GCCAAGGCATCCACCATGCCCCAACCGAAGTCCCGGTTCCAAAACGGGTCAACTTCGGGAGCGGATGGCTCGCCGCGTCGCTCGGCCGTGAGTTTGAGGATCTCCTTCATCTCGGCTGGCGACAACTCGGGGTTGGCCTCGATCATCAACGCCAAGATGCCCGAGACGGCTGGGGTGGCATAGGACGTACCCGACCCTCGGCCGGTGTAACCGTTGTTGGCTGCGTCACCGCCCAACAGGTTGTTGCAACCCCCCGAGGTCACGCAACCCTCGGCTTGGATGATGTTGGTGCCCGGTGCAGAAACTTCGGGCTTCAACTCGTTGAGCGGGTTGCTGTCGCCGTTGTCGCGACGAGGACCACGGGACGAGTAAGAAGCGACGGTGTCGTCGCTTCGGTCCACGGTGTTGATGTCATCGGTGGCGCCCACGGTGATGGACAGGCTCGAGGAGCCCATGCCCGACAAACCGTCGTTGTCCGGGCCGTCGTTGCCGGCCGCCACGCTGACGACCAAGCCGGCTTCCATGGCCTCGTTGAGGATTCGGCTGTGCATGTCTTCGCCGTCCGAGCCACCCCCTTCGTGCGAGGTGATGCCCCACGAGAGCGAAATGATGTCAATGCCGAAGTTGTCTTCACCCGCACCCTGCCACTCGGTGTCCTTGTTGTCAATGATCCACTGCAGACCGTTCATGGCGGATTCGTAGAACTCCTGTTCGATGATGTAGTTCTCAAAGGGGCCCGCTCCAAGGTCGGTGCCGATACGGACATCGATCAAATCAGCATCCGGGGCCGAACCGTAAAACTCCGTTTGCGTGCCGCTGGCGTCCATGCCGGTTGCTGCCGCCATGCCCATGCAAGCCGTGCCGTGCTGGTGACCGTCGTCGGGGTCGTAGGTTCCGTCGGTTTCTCGGGCACCGCCCGCCACACAGACTGGGTCGGAGTGAACGTAACACACCGCATCAAACCCGGCAATGAATTTCTCGTTCAGACCGGGGTGCTCGTTGTCCACACCCGTGTCGACCATGGCGATGTTGATGCCTTCTCCCGTGACGCCCAAATCCCATGCACCCACGGGATAGACGCTGGAATTCACCGCCTTCACGGCTGGCGTTTGGACATCACCGTACAGCACCACACCACCGTATTGTTCCACCATGGCCACATCGTCCAATTGGGCAATCGATGGTGCCATGGCAGCATCAATGAAGCCCAAGAGCACTGCATCCACGGCGTCGATGACGTAGGTATGGGGAACACCCAATGCATCAAGCGCGAGCAGGTGGTGCTGTGTCACCGGTACCGTGTACGAGACCCCCACGCCGATGGTCCCGGAGGCCACCTCAAGATGGTCGTGAATGCGGTTGCGGTTGAGGTCAAGGGTGGTTCGCTCCCACCACGGCGTCTCGTCCGTGACCCAAACACCGACCGCCTGGTCCGGCACGTCGAGTGCAGCGTTGACCGGACGCCAGAGAAGGCCTTGTTCATCCACGGCGATCCAATCGCTGCGGTCGTTGGATTGCACCAGGGTGCCGGTCAATGGAGCGAGCAGCAAGCCCACGAACAAGAGAGCAACGAGATGACGCACAAGAATCCCTCAACTCGTCCACCTCGCCATGCCGCATCAACGTGTTGGCGTGTTGTTCACTTGTTTGGCCCGGGAGCGGAAGTAGAACAAGAAGGAGCTCAATCGCTGCTGAGAACAAAAGGTGGGAGCAGAGGGATTTGAACCCCCCCCAGCGGATTTCTTCTGAAACTGCGCATCAGATGGGCAGTCTGCAGGATTGCAACAGGTCGGCGCTCCAGTTGGTCATCAACTTCAGCAAACCCACTCGTCGTCATTCCCGTGCAACTGGAGCCCGCGATACTACCAAGCTATACTATACTCCCGTGATTCACCGCTCAGCATCAGTTCTTGGCCTGTCGGCGCGCACGCTTTCGGCGTCGCAACTTCTTCTTGCGCCACTTCCAACGTTGGTTACCGGTTTTTTTCCAAGCACGGGACCCTCGCTTCATGGTGAACAGGCCTCCGACTTGCCTTCCCTATATGAGAGCATCGTCCATCGTCGCACCGCATTTCCTGCTCGCTTTGACACGTAACCAATGAAAGTGATTTTGTAGGCGGTGAGCAAGGCGGTGGCATGGACATGCAATGGATGTTGGCCGAGAACGTTACCACAGGCGCGCTCATCGGACTTGCGGTGGGGGTGCTGGCCCGTTTCGCCGTGAAGGCCGTCCAGGTCCTTCTCCTGCTCCAGTTCATCCTCCTGAAATGGCTGGAAGCCCGCAACATCATCATGGTCGATTGGGAGCGGTTGTCCATGGGTTTGATCGAAGCGCAAGAGATCGTGGTGGGCCAAGCCAACAGCCTGGTGGAGACGCTCACCGAGATGGGGCTCTTCGGCGCCAGCCTTGCAGTCGGCTTTTTTGTCGGCCAAAAGGTTGCCAAGTGAACGAAAATTGGCACACGGCGGTGCTGGACAAAGGACTCGATGGAGGACCGGGGCTTCCTTGGATGTGAACGTGCGATTGAACGCCTCCGCTTCAATCGTTTTTGTAGGCGTCCTTTTGGCCGGCAACGTCGGTTTTTCGGAGTTCAGCCAGTTGCTTGAGCGCCTCCAATTTCACGGCGGGATCGTCCGATGAAGCGACGATGTCTTCGAGGACGGCGATGGCAGCCGCTGAACCGCTGGCGTGGCGCTCCAGTCGGTCTTGTTCTTGCTCATGTTGGAGGGCCATGCGGTCGCGTTTGCGTGCTTGAACCTGCTCAAACATCGCCATGGCACGGTCCACCTTGTTCGCTTCGGCTTCTTCGGCCACGGCGCCCAAGGCGCGTTGCCGTTCAGCCTCTAGGTTGGCAAGTTTAACCTCGGTTTCGGCGTTTTTGAGTGCCTCACTTCTGGCTGCGTCGGCCTGTTGCTCGGTCAGCGCATGTTCTTGCAACCAGCGTTGCAACTTGCGCTCGCCGTCAGCCTTGAGGCGTTCGAGTTCCAGTTTGAGGTCCGCTGCTTCTTTGGCTTGAAGTCCGACGAGTTCCATTCGCGCGTTGACCTCGTGCTTCCGTTGTTCTGCTTGGAGAAGCTGTTCCAACTCCAACGCTTGTGCATCGGACTCGATGGTGTGCTGCAGCTGAAGCCGTTCGAGTTCGTGTTGGTGCTGGCGCTGCTGCTCTGCCACGGAGTTGTTCCACGTGATGTATGCGCCACGGAACACCAAACCGTGCTCATCCAACGTCGAACGAACGCCGGACTTGAGGGCGAACACAACGTCCTCGTTCGCTTCCAACCCCCGCATGGTTGCAGCGTCCATGCTCCGGAAATGTGGGAGTGCCACCCCGTTGACGACGGGGGACAGCACGTCGGCGATGTCCGCTGCTTGGACGACGAGTTTTCCTTTGGCAGGGAAACCAAGGAGCCGAGGGGCCGTCTCTCGGGTGACTTCGACCTTCAAGGTGATCAAGCAGTTGATCTCGTCACCGTTTTCTGCCAAGCCCTTGACCTGCACCAGCACGGCATGCGGGCCGGTGAAGGCGAACATGAACGAGCGAACGGGGTTCTTTTTCCGGAGCAGCACACCAAACAGGCCCAATTGGGGGTTGACCTCCAGGTGTTGTTGAGAGACGGAGCCCACCACGTTGCCGTTTTCGAGGACCACGCAAACCTCGTTCGGTTTCAGCGTCACCTCAGCGTGCTGTGGCACATCGGCGTCCTTCATGTATTGGGCGATCACGGTGGGGTTGGTTCTCCAGTTGAAATGCATGCAGTCACCTCTTCGTCAAGCCGTCGATGTACATGTTGCGCTCCAAGTACATGTTCCGTGTTCGAGTCATTTGCTGATGCCAATCGGCGATGAGGGTCATGACCTCGGATTCTTCCAAACCCGTCATCGCCTTCGCCAACTCGTTGGCGGCACGGGTGGTGCTCACCAACGCATTGAGCACTTCACCGTCATGGGTGACCAGTTTTCTCACCGCTTTGGCGTTGAGTTTCCCCACCCCCGGGTGCTTGGAGACGTGGTTGCTGATGATGGAAAATTGTGCTTCGCTGCGTAGCATGTGAACGGCTTCAATCATCGATTCAAGGCTGGAACGTGCGGACCTGAAACCCAGTGCGTGGACGTCTCCTTGCAGTTTTTCTGCATGACGAGCGACCATGTCGCAACGACGTTGAATTTCTGCTCGGATGGCCTCGTCCGATTTCATGAAGCGACCCTTCTCGTACCCGTCGTACGCAGAGGCAATGGCACGAACGCCTTGAACAGCGGTGGCGAGCGTGGTCGTGCTGATGTCCATGTTGTATTCACCGTCCTGCTCCCATAAATGACCTTCGTGTTCAGTCGTCGCGCTCGTCGCGTCCAGCACGGTAGGCATCCAGCACAGCGCGAGCGATGGCGTCCGGGTCGTTGTTGATTTGCTTGTCAATCTTCACACCGCCCATGATGGAATCACCCACCATCACCGAGTCAGTCAAGTTCAACCTCTTTCCGTCTTCTTCGGTGGGTGTGCTGGCCTCGAGGTGCTCTCGGAACGAAGCAGTGCCGGATTCGATCTCCTGAATCCAGTCGTCCTTGGCTTGCACTTGGTCTTCGAGGACCACCACTTTTTCGCGCGTTTCATCCAATTCGTTCCGCAACTGCTGCGCTTCCTTCATCGCTTCAATGAGTTGCTGCTGCAGGGACTGGAGAATATCGGTGTAGGTCACGGGCTCGGTGCGTTGCGGCGCAGGAGCTTCGATGGGCTGACCCTGGAGATGGTCGTCTTCTGGGATTGTACCCCCCGAAGAGGTTGATGCGGCCTGAGCGTCGGTACCGGGGGAAGCAGTACCGTGAAGGGTCGACAGCACCTGCTGCCATTGGCGCCTGCGGGCCTCCCTCATCACGGCGTCGATGTTGATGATGCGGAGGCAACTCGTCACCGATGCGTAGGTCAGTTGGAGGGTACCCAAGACAAAGATCATGTCGTACATCGGATCCCGATTGAACGTCACCCACGCGTAGGTGTAGAGTATTGTTGAGGTCCCTGAATCGACGAATGCTGCAAACATCACGTAACCCGTAAGGATGATCGCGTAGATCGACAACGCCACCAAGAAGACAGCAGCGATGGTGTGTTTGGTTCCGTTCATGCTCGCCAACTCGAGGTCGCTCTTTGCAGACACCGCCTCGTGATACTTGGAGCACATGCCGTACAGGACGAAGCCAAGGGCAGCCACCACGATGGCGGCCATGACGGGGTGAACGAAGCCGTTGAGCACCCCGGTCAGCGTTGACTCCATGTTTAGCCCCGCCACCCCTTCCACCATTGAGGATTTATGACTTTCCGACACAATATTCGATGACCTGATGAGGGGTTCGCACTCGTGAGGATTTGTTGAGCGGTGGCGGACGTACCAGGATTCGAACCCGGGTTTTCGGCTTAGAAGGCCAAAGTGATATCCAACTACACTATACGTCCAGCGGCGGGTCGGTGCGACCCTACATGAAGGTCGTGCATCTATCAGAACGGGCGAGCGCACTTGATGCAACGCGTCGGCTTGCGAACGGTCGTGCGTTTCCACTCAAACCCACAGGTTTTGCAGGTCCAGGTCTGCTGCCGCAGGTCACCCAACACCGCTGTTCGCATCCTTTGGAGCAGCGGTGAATCCTTCATCGAAGGGGAGGGAGCGACCTCGTTGGTCAAGCGGTCATGAAGCGGTGAGTGGAGCATCAACCCAGCAGCGTGGAACAACTCGTGGGCGAACGTGTGGCGGTAGAGCGCTTCGTCTTCCAAAAGCGCCGGGTGGAGGCCGATGGTCACCGGGCCGGGGTCAAGCCGCAACTTCCGCCGGCGAATGAGTTCCCCGGGACCCTCCTCAAAGCGCGTCATGCCGAGGCGATGGTCGTTCACGTCGAGCCAGGCCACCTCAAAACGGTCGGCGATCCACGGTCGAAACACCGCCTCAACGTGGCCCGACAGGGCGGCCAGCACCTCGTCGACCACGTCTTCGGGCACATGAGGATCGACCTTTGGTACCGGCGTGTCGGCAAGTGGCCCACGCTTGCCTTGGCTCATGATTCGGGCCAATCAACCGGCCTTCAAAGCCTTCACGACGCAGGGAGGCAACCCGATGGCGCAAAGCGTTGCGGGAATGCTTATCACCGTGAGGTGGGTCGGCGGGTTGCGAAAGCACCCTATTGGGCGTGTAGATCAGTTGGAAGATCGCTACCTTGGCATGGTAGAGGCCCCGAGT
>WTJK01000027.1 GCA_011524855.1 Methanobacteriota archaeon
TGTTTTGACCGGGGACGGAATGAGCATAGGTCCATTCCAATCCCTGTTCAGCTGCAAAAATGGAGGCACCGTCACCCGTTCCGAGGGCCACCAGTTGGCCGCCTTTGGCCACACCTGCTCGGCGGCCACCGGAAGCATCACCGTTGCCGGCGATGGTCCCACCGACGTGGGTGCCGTGACCGGAAGAGGTGTCGGAGTTTCGCGTCTCGGTCCAACCAATACCGTCAAATTTCGCCGAGTAAATCGCCTTCTCGCCGGTCCAGGGCTCGAGGTAATCGTAGTCAGGGTGACCGGCATCCACGCCGGTGTCGAGGTCCACGATGGCCGTACCGTCGCCGTCCCATTCGGTAAAGGACAGGTCCACCTCGTACTCCACCTCGCCCGATGGAGAAATGATGGCTCGGCTCCACGAATCCGTGGCCGTCACCACGTGGGTGGTTTCGTGCATCATGATGCCCGGGTCGGTTGTGGGTTCGCCGCCCCACTCCGGTGGCAAGTAGAAGAATTCCAGCGGTTTGTCGAGCTCCAAGTATTCAACACGGTCCCAGTTCGACAGGTGACGCACCGCCTGAACCGAGCCCTCAACCAGCCCACCGTCGACCAGCGGGGCATCCCCGAGGAGGGTGAAACCCAGGGCGTCGAAGTGGCGACGGTCCTCCTCTGTCACCGGTGAGTGGAGTTGGTAAATCACGGGAATCACGGTGGAATCGTCGTTGTTGGCCACCGCCGCCTCAAGATCTGCGTTCATTTTTGACGCGTCGCCCATCGGGTTGACCGCATCGGCGAGCGGACTGGCCGTCACGCCCACCATGAGCATCTGAAGCGTTAACGCCACCAACATCAGTGACCTTCGGTTGGACACCATGACTGAAATTGCCCGGTCGGCTTCTTATCAACATGCTGGACAGGGGTGCAAAAAACGGCGGGCTGCGTTGGGTGAATGGGGCGCAAAGAAAGTGAAGATTTTCCACGGGTTTTTAACCCGCAGGTGGGCGATCAAAGCATGGACAGCACCAACACGTGGGACACCATTGTGATCGGAGGCGGCATTGCCGGAACGGCCGTGGCCCAACGGGCCGCCATGAACAACGACCGTGTGCTTCTGCTTCTCGGTGATCGGGAAACCAAACGAAAAAGCCGCTCGCTCTGGGTCAAATCCATGCACAACATCCCCGGACTGCACGGTGTTGGCACACGCCAAATCATCAAGGACACCCTCTCCCATCTCGAAGGCTACGGCGAGCAATGCACGGTGTTGCCCACCAAAGCCACCCGTGTCCAATCGGTCGACAAAGACGATGATCTTGCTTGGGAGGCGGCGTTCGAGGTCACCGATGAAGAGGGGCTCGTGCATCATGGAGCGTCGGTCGTGTTGTGCACCGGCATGATGGACGTTCAGCCTGAAATCGGCGATTCCATCAAGCCCATCCTTCGCTACGCCAACCAACAGCAGGTGAATTACTGCCTCCGTTGCGACGGCCACCTCACCAAAGGACGCGGTGTGGCCACCATCGGTCACGGCGACGGGGCGGGTTGGACGGCAATCCTGCTTCACGAACGCTACGGGTCAACGCAGCACATTCTCCTGAACGGTGAAGCGCCTGAATTCAGCGATGAGGTGTTGGAATTGCTGGAACGGTACAACGTCATCGTCCATCCCCAACCCATTCAAGAGGTGCACGGCAAACCCACCCATCACGGCGATTTGGAAGGCATTGAACTTGCGGACGGCAGCACGGTTCCTGCTGAAATTGCCTTTGTGAGCCTGGGCGGCATCGTGTACAACGAGTTCGCTGCCTCGTTGGGTTGTCAGCTGGACGACGGGGGTTACGTCGTCATTGACGAACACGGCGAGAGCACCATCAACAACGTGTTCGCCGTTGGCGATGTCACAAGCGGCCCAATGAAGCAGGTGTACACCGCTTGGGAGTACGCTGTTCGAGCCGCTGATGCCATCAACGCACGTAAGCGCATGGCTCGCCGGCGTGCGTGGTCCAAGGAACACAAGAACACCGCATGAGAAAGGTGTTCCACGACGAAAGCCCCACCTTACAAATCATAAGCAAAGGGCCGGAGGGTGAAGCGCTGCACCGCCGGTGGTTCGCCACCCAACGGGGTGGAAAGGGTGAACACGCATGGTGATGTTTTCGGATTTGGGATTGGCTCCCGTGCTGTTGAATGCCGTCCAACGGGAAGGGTACGAGCAACCGACACCGGTGCAGGAACGAACCATACCGCCGTTGCTTGAAGGACGGGACGTCCTTGGTATCGCTCAGACCGGGACGGGAAAAACGGCTGCGTTCGCCCTCCCGGTGCTGCACATCATGGCGAAAGCCGAGCCACAACGGCAACGGAACATCCGAGCCCTCGTGTTGTCGCCCACACGAGAACTGGCGGCACAAATCGGTGAACGGTTCGCAGCCTACAGCCGTGACATGGGGCTGCGCCATCAGGTGATCTTCGGCGGCGTCAACCAGAACCCGCAGGTCCGAGCCCTTCAGCGTGGCATCGACATTCTCGTGGCCACACCCGGACGGTTGCTGGACTTGGTGGGTCAGGGACACATCGATCTGACGCACGTTGAGTTCTTTGTGCTCGATGAAGCGGACCGCATGCTCGACATGGGCTTCATTCACGACATCAAGAAGGTGCTGAAGAT
>WTJK01000052.1 GCA_011524855.1 Methanobacteriota archaeon
TCAGCGAGTTTCCAAGCGTTCTCGACCTTGACCACCAACATGCTCTCTGCATCGAGTGCGTGCTCCTGCACGCTCGCAGCCAAACCCTGAGGTGACAACCCCGCTTGAACAGGTTGAACCGTCGCACCAACCTCACGAGCCAATGTTACGGTCTCGTCACTGGATCCTTCATCAAGTACCACCACGTCCCTGGCCAGTTCCCGACCTCGAACGATCAACGAAACAATTCGGAGTTCGACGTCCTTGACAAGGAGGAACAAGCGGTCGAGGGAAGAGCCCACATTCAACCGGCCAGACTGAACACCTATGAACACTCTTCTCAGAGCGGTGGCTTGAGCATGGATTGAGATAGGTTGATGGCAACGCAACGGCGGGAAGCGTCATGCACGGTGGACATCGCGTGGGGGTGGTCATCCCTGCAAGGAATGAACGCCGGTTCATCCGTGGCGTCATCGAAGGATTGCCAGCCTTTGTTGACCTCGCCGTTGTTGTGGACGACGGTTCCGACGACGGTACGGCTGAACGGGCACGTACCGCATCCACGTCCGTCGAGGTCGAAGTGGTTCGCCTCACCGGCGAGGGGGTGGGCGCCGCCATCGATGCAGGCCATCGGTGTTTGCTCGAACGTTGGGATGAACCCTTTGTCAGTGCCGTGATGGCGGGTGACGGTCAGATGGACCCACAGGATTTGCTCGCGGTCATCGAGCCCGTTACTGCTGGCAAGGCTGACCACGTGAAAGGTGACCGTCGCTTGGACGGCTACAAAGGCATGCCAGCGAGCCGACGCTGGGCCACCGCCTTGCTGTCGTTCTTCACAACGCTGGCGTGTGGACAACGTGTCCACGACCCGCAATGTGGGTACACGGCGACCCATCGAAGGGTGCTGGAGGCTTGGGATTGGAAACGGGCTTGGCGCGGTTACGGCTACCCCAATCACTGGTTGATTCACTTGACGGGCATGGGCTATAGAATCGCCCACGTACCGGTAAAATCCGTATACGGAGATGAGGTTTCCGGGATCATCAAGCGTCGGTTCTTTATCCGCGTTGGTTGGATGATGGCCGTTGAGCATCATCGGCGTAACCTCCGTTGGCTCATCCCGCACCGTGCATGTTGGCCCTCCTACGTGGCACTTGCAGCGTACACAGCGGGTTGGTTCGCCTGGGCTGCTGTGCTCACCGAAGGGTGGACAGCCTCGTTCGTGGCCATCGTGAGTTGGACGACCGCACACCTCTTTGACCGGTGGGCCGTGGTGTTACGCAAAGGGGGGGCGATGCATGCGGCGGTTTGATCGACGACGGAAACCAAGAACGGCGCATGCACGCCACATCCTTGTCAAATCAAAGCCTCAAGCTTTGACCCTGCTTGAGGAAATCCAAGCGGCGAAACGTCCGTTTCGGAGCTTCAAACGTCTCGCCAAAAAACACTCGACCTGCACCTCAGCTCCAAAAGGCGGTGACCTGGGTGAATTCCGGGAAGGGCAAATGGTGCAAGCCTTCGAGGACGCCGTTTGGGCCACGCCACCGGAAACGGTTCCTACGTCGTTCACGAAAACGCAATTTGGCTATCACATCGTGTGGGTTCACAGCGTGACCGTACCAGAGTGATGGTGGGCGTACCAAGATTTGAACTTGGGTCCAAGCGTCCCAAACGCCCGAGTATAGGCCAAACTAACCCATACGCCCTTGAGTTGTCCCACGGCGTTCAGCATTTGAACTTCACTCAATGAACTGCCAGCGACCGTGCCCTGAGCGGATGACCAAGCCCTCGCCCTCCACCATCGCCATGAGGTCCTCCACGGTCTGCCCCATGCCTTTGGCAACCAGCACGGCGTGGACGGCTGAATGTTCCAGCACGCCCGATGCATCCGTTGCCTCACGCAGAGCGTCAAGGAGAGAGGCGGGTGAAGGGGCTTCTGTTTCCGGCTCCACGACCCTCCCCATCCGGGCTGTGAGTTCCTCTCGCAGTTCCTCTGGCGTGTTGGCCACGGCCACAGCGCGCTGCAACTCGCCTGCACTGGAAGCGTACGACACCACATCGGGGTCGCGAGGGAAGGACTGCCCGCAACGTGTACAAGTTCGAGGTGCCTTGCGGTGTCCTGTGCACCTCCCGCAGGAGGCACACCTCACGACCATCCAGCGCTCTTCGCTCACGGGAACGCGCCTCACAAGGTGAAATCAGGTCCTTTGTTGGACTGGCCTGGGCGTCGCGCCGGTGCAGCAGGCGCTTTTGTGTCCACTCGCTTGGGAGGCTCGGATGCGGTACGGGTTAAGCCGCCTCGAATTGGACCGGTTCGGGTACGGGCACCCAAGGCGAGTGAATCGGGGAGGATCAACGCGGCCACGGCGACCCCGTGGTGATCTTGACCAGCCGTGACTTCGTCCACCGCCATGTCAAACCGCACCACTTCCAAATCACGGCTTGCCAACCGGCGTTGCAGGTTGCGTCGCAACAGGATCGTGGTCTCTTCATAATCAAGCGTGGTGGTGATGGTGGCGACGATGGCGCACTCATCGCCTTCCGGTGTGACGCACTCCGCCCATGCCACGCCAGCGGAGGCTGAGGACCCGTTCCAAGCGTATGCGGTAGCAAGGTGACATTCCACAAGGGAGCCCATCGGCAACGGGCGCGGTGCCGAGGCGCCAAAACCCAGCGGAAGCATGGCTCCTTGCGCTTGAATCAACCGAACGTCCCCCAATCCAAGTTCCACCAAACCCTGGTCGAAAGCATCCTCGGCGTTTTCTCCCCATGGCGCGACCGCGGTCATCAACCATCCCGGGCATGCTGGACCTGCGTTGCTTTGCATGAAGATGCATGACCGCATGAGGTTCATGAACACCGTGGTGGACCGGCATGCATGCGCGTGGGGCCACGGCACCTGCTGATCGTGGCATCCCTCGGTTTGGCCACCCTCATCGGCACGGCGGCCTTGCAGCGAGGTGCATGGGGCTTGACCCTCGCTTCGGTGTCAGCCACCATCGGCCTGACGGCCGTCTTGGTTTTCTCCAGTCGAGGACAGCGCCCGAGTGACCGTCGTGCAGGTTTGAGCCACCGTTCATCGGCAACGGTCACTCCGGTTGAGACACAGCAAGAAGACCTGCCCGATCCGCTCAATCACGGGTTTGACATACCGCTTTAGAGCAAACGCACGGTTTCCAAGTTCTTTGGCGCGTAGGTTCGGCATTTGTAGCGTTCACGAAGCGTGTGCCCCAATTCGTTGCATTTCTGATAATCACCGTGGTGACAAATGATGTTTCGGGGGGGAGGGTTGAGTTGATCCACAAACTCCAGCAGTTGCCGGCGATCGGAATGCCCGGAGAAACCGTCGATGGTGACCATTTCACAACCGATCTTGACAATTTCTGTTTTGCCGTTGATCAGCATGGGGACCTCTCCAAAGCCCTTCTGAAGGCGCCGACCCAACGTCCCTTCTGCTTGGTAGCCCACGAAGCACAACGAGTTCCGCTCTTCATGCGCCCAGTTCTTGAAGTACTCCATGACGGGGCCGCCGTTCAGCATGCCAGAGGTCGCCAACACAATGCACGGTGAACTGTCCATGATGATGCTCTCTCGCAACTCGCGGCCTTTGACCGGCCGGAACCACTCGCTGGTGAACGGGTTCTCACCGTCGTCCTTGAGCAAGGATCGACTCAAGGACTTCGTGAGGTATTTCGGGTGGGATGCATGAATGGCAGTGGCTTCCTGAATCATACCGTCAAGCCACACCGGGACCGGTTTCACCGCACCCGAACGGAACAGTTCGTCAATGGCGATCATGACTTCTTGACTCCGTCCAACCGCAAAGACGGGGCAAATCATCTTCCCGCCCCTCAGCAAGGTCCTTTGGACGATGTCCTGGAGCTCTTGGTTGGCTTCCTGCCGCGAGGGTTGGTAGTCACCCGAAGCCCCGTAGGTGGATTCAATCACCAACGTCTCAACACGTGGGAATCGGGTGTTGGCGGCGTCGAACAGCCACGATTTCTCGTATTTTTGATCGCCGCTGAAGACGATGTTGTGCTTTCCGTCGGCCACGTTCAAGTGAACCGCTGAGGACCCAAGGATGTGACCGGCGTTTGAGAAGGTCAATTTCACGTCAGGTGCAATGTCCGTGGTCTCACCCCAATCCACGTCGACCACGTGTTTCATGCACATGCGAATGTCTTCCATGTCGTATGCTGCACGCTTGCCTTCTGCTCCGCCTACCTTGATGTAATCGGTTTGGAGGAGCAGCATCAAGTCGCGGGTGGGCGGGGTGCAGTACACCGGTCCACGGTATCCGTACTTGAACAACACCGGCAACATGCCAGCATGGTCAAGGTGGGAGTGGGTAAGAACGACCGCATCGATCTTCTCCAACGGCAGCGCTTCTGGAGCGGTAAAGTAGGGCATGGGGTCGGTATCGGATGCAATGTTGACCCCAACATCGATCATGATGCGTGATTCGTTCGTGGTCACGAAGTGACAGGCACGTCCAACCTCACGGTAGGAACCCAGCGCCGTCACCCGAGCCCATGTCGCACCGGGGCGGGTCGGGCGGTGAATGTTGAGCCCGAAGTCCTTGAGCAACTTTCGCCGCTCGTCGGCGTTGTGTTGTCGATAGGTCCGAATGTCATGCACGGTGCGGGAAAACAAAGGAGGCGTCCGTTCAACATTCACGCTCCATCCGGTGGCGTCCCGAATGGCCTTGAGGTGCTCACCGCGACGCCCCACGGCCGTGCTCGGTTGCTTGCATTGGATGATCACTTCACCGTAACAACCGTCGAAGTACATCTCGGTGATCTCAGCTTCGTCGGGAATCAAATCCTCGATGAACGCCTTCGTATCGTCCATGTTTTTCATTCGGTCTTGAGGAGTCCTCAGGACAATTTTTCGCTTGATGCGCTTGGCGATTTTTCCGATGAGCCCATCACTGCCACTGAAGGTTTTCATGTCCGTTGTCAGAATGGCAATGTTACCACCTTCCAAGTCCACGGCGTACTCGACGCCGCGTGGGACCATCTTTGCGATTTCATCTTTCAGTTCCTTGTACGTCATGCGCATGGTGTTCACCGTTCCTCTCGCGTTGCATCACCGATGAAGGTTGCAGCGATGCGCTGCAACACGGGAGCGGTCATGCTCACTTGAGCAGTTTGTCAATCTCGTCTTGCGAGACTTGTTGGTAGCCCGAACCGGGCGTGATGATGGCGAGGTCCATGCCGTTGCCGGATGCCGCATCACGCTGTCCTGACGCTCGGAGTGCCCGGGCTGCGAGACTTAAGGCCTCCGCCTGCGTCATGTTTTCCTTGAACCCGTCTTCCAGCACACCGTACATGTAAGGAGAGCCGGAGCCGGTAGCGCAATACAGGTCGGGGATCGAGCCGCCAGCGGAATCGATGGAGTACACATGGCCACCCTCGGCATCAACACCGACGATGAGCAACTGGACCCAGTGAGGGCGGCCAGAGAGGATGTTGGCCGTGAGGGTGGCGGCACCCTTCACGGTCATGGGTTGTTGGCGTCGCAGTTCGAAGAGAGCCACTTCTGCGGCGAGGGTCCTCGAAAGAGACTGCGCATGGCCCACCAGCCCGGCGGTGGTGAGTGCGAGGTTATCGCCGATCTTGAACAGTTTCTGCACGCTCTTGTTGGCGATGAAATGGCCCATGGTCGCTCGGTGGTCTGCTCCAACCACCACGCCACCCTTGAAGGTGATGCCAACGGTGCTGGTACCGGTCTTGAGGACGCCTTGCTGCTCGGTCATGATGGTTACTCCACCGTGACACTCTTTGAACCTTGAGGCAACCCTGTCTCCGCCCTCGCCCTGCGAGCGGTGAGGGAGCGTTGATGTACGGGGGCGTTCAACAGAAAACCGTGCGCCGCCGACGGAACTCAAAGCGGGACGAAGGCCAGTCCTCGCTGGATGCGTTTGAAACCGAAGGCGAACCAGCAGAACCACCGGCGTCCACGGCCATCCCCCCCATGGTTGACCTTGACCGACTCGAGGCGGCTCAACACCATGTTGAAACCGAGGCATCAATATCGAGCAATCCCAACCAGGGCAACGGCCCCCGAGAGTTCTCGATGCCAAGCCTCAGCGGCGAAGGTCGCCCGACCGTCCCGGTGACCTCCAGCATTTCCTTCCACGACCTTGAACGCCTCTACCCCTCCGCACCGGTCCCGGTGCAAGCGACGGGCACCGTGATCCACTACGCCATGCTGAACGATTTGACGGGATGCGACGCTGTGATGGATTGGGTGGCCGATGGCCACGCCGTCCTCATTGACATGCAGCGCTTGATGGCAAGAACGACGGAATTCAACCAAACGTTGGAACGCCTTCAGGGGTTCATCGAAGGAGACCTGAACGGCACTCTTCTCAAGATGAACGAAACAAGAGTGATGTGCCTGCCCGAACGGTGTCGCGGCGTTCGAGGTACCGAAATGGAGGCCTTCTCAAGTGAACGTTTTGAGGCGGGAGAGGTGTTTGAATGAACGAGCAAGACATCGACCTACCGTGCCCCGTCTGCGGTGGCGTTGGCCAGGTGAAGATGATTACACACATCGATGAGATTCCGTATTTTGGCGAACACACGCAAGTGACCTTGATGTGCGATGCGTGTTCGTGGAGACAAACGGATTTCATCCCTGCAGAGGGGAAAAAAGCCGGCGCATGGGCTCTGCTCATCGACCACCCGGAGAAACTCACCTCGCGCGTGGTCAGGGCTTCATCGTGCACTGTCCGGATCCCTGAACTCGATCTGGCCGTGAACCCCGGCAGCAACGCCACAGGGTACGTTTCCAACGTGGAAGGTGTGCTGAAGCGCTTCCTCGACATCATCAACATGGTCCAACGTGACCTTATGAGTGCCGACGATGGCCAGGATGCCAACACGCAACAACAGCTGGCCCAATTGATCAACATGTCGGCCATCCTGACCCAACTGAACGAACCGGACGCTGCGCCTGTGACCGTGGAATTGTTGGACCCGCACGGTCATTCAATGATCATCCACGAAGACGCCACCCAACGTGACCTTACCGATGATGAGTTGCGCGAATTGCCGGTTGGACCGGACCCTGCTGTGTTCTCGAGCGACGACCTCGAACCTTCAGCGTGAATCAGCAGCGAGGAAAGACGGCACCAAATGTGCCGTTTGGTCCCGCATTTCGTCCAAATGCGACATCCATGCCACCGCTCGGTCGATGCATGCTTGCTTCATCTCCCCAGCGAGCAAGGTGCCTGCCCGGTAAGCTGCGTTCAGCTCGGCCAGGTGAGCATCGTCCTCTTCAAAGAAATACATCATGTACTGATACGCAACGTCAATGTCGGGGTTTCCGCCCAGTCGGCGGTGCTCCTCAACGGTGGCTTGACTTCCGGAAAACGCTCGTTTGATCTTCTTCTCAACGGTAGCAAGATCGTCGCGCAAAAACAACGTTGTTTTGGGCTGACTGCTGCTCATTTTGCTCCCTGTCAATCCAACAGCAAAGTGATGGTACGTGGAGGAGGGGGCGAGAAGCCCCATTCCACCGAGGTCGCGCTCCAATCGAAGCAACGCCATGCGCAAACCATGGTGGTCGCGCTTGGTGGCGGAGGGCACGTGAACATGACCTTGTTTGGGGCTGGATACGATGTCAGAGAAGCCCAAGGATTGGACGCATTGGACAATGCGGTCGTACACGGCCGCCACCTTGGCTTTGTCAAGCCGGCCGTTGGGCTGTCGACCAAACACGTGAGCGTTGTCATCGTGAACGGATGTGCTGATCAGGACACCCGATGAGGGGGCTGTGCGGAGGTTGAACCAGTTGGTTTTGGACGCCAATCCTCTCGTGAGACGAAGGTGGGGGTCTTGATCAACACCGACAGGCACAACCACTGGGCGCAATCCTCCAAACTCATCCAGCTGCGGATGCAAGATATCACCCACTTGAACCATGGGAGCTTGTACGTGAGCCAAATTGGTCTCACCGCTGAAGCCGTAGATGGCTTCGAATTCACTCAAGTTTGTGCGTGTACCCAAGCGAAAACCGAGCCGTTGTACAGCGTGTCGCGTGGACTGGAAGTAGACTTGCGTGCGCTCAGGATCCAAACCGAGTGCGGCGTAATGAGCGATGTATTCCTCCATGGCGACGGAACGACCTTTGGCCAGGTCAATGCCTCGCGTGGCTTGACTCTCAAGGTCGGCCACGGCGATGGAGACATCGGCCCCTTGCTGTTGAAACCATTTGACCTGCTCGACGACCATGGAATGACCCATGTGCATCTGGCCACTGGGCATCAATCCGGTCAACACCCCAACGGCATCGCCGGTCCGCTGAGCTTCCTGAACAGCTTCCATGTCCCTGTGGGCGAACACAATGCCACGACGGTGGAGCTTGGTGGGGTTGACCATGTCAACGCCGGCCATCGGTGAGAGCCCAAATTGTTCGATGATTCGGTCGTAATCGGTGGATTGGGCACTCCCCCACGGGTCGATGGTGATGTTCTCGTTGCCCATGGTTGTCCCTTCCTTGGGTCACTCGTCCTCGCCATGAAGCCTTCGCTCCACGGAAGGGGGGTTGCTGCGAATATCCAACGGGTCGTCCTTTGTCGGCCAACGACCCGCCAGAGGGCCAACGCCCTCCCGTGCAAGGATACCCAGCATCCCAACGAAGGTGGCGAGGGTGATGCCGACCACGGCATAGGTCATCCACGCACCATCGCCCTCGGCAGGTTTGGGTTCCACCAGCCAGGTGAACCTGAGGGAAGGGTCGTCAATGAACCGCTTGGACCATCGGAAAAGGTCCGTCGTTGCATGACCCGCAACGGTGACGGCGGCGGTGTGGTTGTTCCAAAACGTGGACTGTCCAAGGACGTCGTGGTCAACGTCGGAGGCGTTGAGATGGACGTCAATCGTTCGGTTGTTCTGCACCGAGAGAAGAACGGTGCCGTGCTCATCCTGCCACCAACCTTCCATCGTGTTCTGCTCACCAGCGATGTTCGGAAGGTCACCGTCCGGTCCAACAACCCGAGCCACGGCCACTCCCTCGACGTCAAGCATCCACGTGACGGGGAGGTTCCACACCATGCCGTCTTGGACGGCGGTGCATTGCTCGGTCAACAAGGGGCGGAAGCGCAAGATGCTCGTGTTGTTTTCAGCAACGAGGTTGTGTTCAAACTCAAAGCATCGCTTGGCCGCCCACGTTGACCACGCCTCACCCCACGTGGTGAGCCACGTGTCCTCTGCCGAAGTCAACATTTCCACAACCTCCCGATCGTGGCGAACGGTCGCATCGTTGATTCGCCCCACCCAGTACATGTTGACCAAACCGCCGGCTTCAACAGCGTTGCGTACGGCATCAACGTCGGCGATGCCCAACTCGAGGCTCCCCCCCCGTCGCCCAAGGTTGAACCAATCCCAAACATCTCGAGGTTCGTCTTCTGCGTCGTGCCATGCAGACACCGACAGGTCGGTGAGATCGCCGTGTACAGCGAACCCTTGGCCTTGTATCGTGGTGTGCTGGGCCATGGTGAGACCGCTCGGCGTGAACGTTGAGAGCGGGGCGTCACCCCACTTGCTGGCAGGGAGACGCTCCTCAATGTAGCGTCGGCAGGATTCAGCAACCGCACCTGGGTCGTTGTACCAGGAGAGGTGTGGCATGCCGTAACACCCGATTTCGTCGCCCAGCATCACCCGGTCCAACCCGATGTTGTTGCTCAGCCAACCGTCCTCCACCCACGCTGCTTGAGCAAGGGCCACCGGTTGCGCTGTCACCGTGACAAGGCAGGCCAGCACAAAGACGGGCAGCGCCTGCCCTACCCTTCGGTGACCCATGGGGATTGCCCATGTTCCGTCCGCTTTGACGGTTGTCATCCATCAGCGACCAAAACCACCTCTTGAAGAAACAGAGGCAACAAGGCTGAAAACACCGTCCAATGAGGCGCCGCTGTGGAGCCGAGTGTTGAATTCGCCAAGGCATGGCAGGCGCTGGAGCCCCACTGGTCCATCAAAGCTGCGAGCGGTGGCGTCCCGTCCACGCCCTTGTACAGCGGTTTGCGGCGGTTCCTCTCACCGATGTTGCGACCGCTGCTTCGATGGCGCATTTCTGGTGCTGGTCGGGTACCGCGTGAGGGACCGGTGATTCTCGCTGCCAATCACCTCTCTCACGTGGATCCCATCGCCGTCATCGCAGCAGCCCGCCGTACGACCTACTACCTGGCGAAGGAAGGCCATTTTGAGAAGTGGTACACGCGTGTGGTCATGAATGCCACCGGCCAAATCGAAACCAAACGTGCCGAGGGAGGCACCGATGCGCTGGCCAGTGCCGCCACCGTGCTCGAGCAGGGGCAGGCGCTGGGCATTTTCCCCGAAGGCACGCGCTCACGCCGGACGGAGGCACCGTTCCTGCTCCCGGGAAAAACAGGAGTGGCTCGCCTCGCAGCGGCCTACCCGCACGCCAAGGTCGTGCCCATCGCACTGAACGGCACCCGGAACATCATGGCTCCAAAAGCAGACAAGTTTCCTCGGCTTTGGAAACGTTTTGAAGTGAACATTGGCCATCCGGTGAGCTGGCTGGAATGGCTGCAGCATCCCAAAGGGGGGGACATGAGTGTCCAGCAACTGATGGAGCTTGGTGCCCAAGGCGAACACGAAGTGCGAGCGAGGCTGGCCCAATTGTACCGCACCTTCACCGACCAAATGATGGGGTCCCTGCAAGCGCTCGGAGCACCTTGAACGTTGAAATAACCTCGATGAACAAGTCCGTTGTGGCAGCAGTGGATACGCCGTTTGGCATGCTCAACCTCGATGGCGAACTCAATCACGTCAACCCCCAACGGATGCAGGCTGAGCAACGCGGTTTGGTGCTGCTCAAAGGCATCGTCAACAAGGCGTCAACGTGGACACAACGCCGCAGCCGTTCATCGGGCAACGTCTTGCTCGTGTCCCAGGCAGGCGGATATGAATTGAGACTGGATGTCGTTGGAACGGTGGAACGCTACTTGTTGCACAACGACCCTCACCTCCGCCTCTCCTTGTTCCGGGGGAAAAACCGAACCGTCGGCTATTGCGAGGAGATCTGCATCCTGTTCAACCAACAACACCCGGGTTGCGCCATCGCCGATGGTCTCGTCTCCCTCGTCTTGCTTGGCGAAGCGGAATGGCCTCACCAGGCGACGCCACATCCGTTGCGCCGGTTCACCGAATGGGCTGAACGCGAGCGGATTGCACGCCGATGGAAATTGGGTATCATTGAATTGACGGCGGAGGACATGGATGAGATCAACGACGTGCGCGAAGCCATGGAACTCGGCGTCCCTCACGCTGCGTTGGACATGCTCTGCGCTTTTGCTCGACGCTGCTACACGTGCAAAGGCATGGACGTTGAAGACGTGAACCTTCACTTGAAAGCCCTGTTTGAGGAATTTGACCCCAAGGACATCAAAGCCTACGCTGCATCGCCCAGCACCCCAAGTGACCGTTTGTTTTTGCCACCCCAAGGCGACGGTGCTGCTGAACAACCATGAAGTGCTGTCCAACCGACCTTGAGTCGGTGAAGCCATGCGAGCCTACCTTGACCTGATGCAACACGTGCTCGACAACGGTGTGGAAAAAGGTGACCGGACCGGAACAGGGACGCTGTCTGTTTTCGGCTATCAAATGCGGTTTGACCTTGCCGAAGGGTTTCCCATGGTCACCACCAAAAAACTCCACCTCCCCTCCATCGTCCACGAATTGCTGTGGTTCCTCAAGGGCGATACCAACGTCAAGTACCTTCAGGACAACGGTGTTCGAATTTGGAACGAATGGGCCGATGAACACGGCGATTTGGGGCCGGTTTACGGGAAACAATGGCGAGCCTGGGAAACCAAGGACGGTGCCATCATCGACCAAGTCAAGCAGGCCATTGAAACGATTCAATCCAACCCAAACAGCCGCCGCATCATCGTTTCTGCTTGGAACGTGGGCGAACTGGAGGACATGGCCCTGATGCCTTGCCACGCGTTCTTCCAATTCCATGTTGCGAACGGGAAATTGAACTGTCAATTGTACCAACGCAGCGCCGACGTCTTCCTCGGTGTTCCCTTCAACATCGCTTCCTATGCGTTGCTCACGCACATGATGGCGCAGGTTTGTGGCCTCGAACCCGGTGTGTTTGTCCACACGCTGGGTGATGCGCACCTCTACCTTAACCACCTCGAGCAAGCCCGTCTTCAACTCACTCGCTCGCCGCTGCCGTTACCGACCCTCCAACTCAACCCCGCCATCACCAACATTGACGATTTCACCCATGAAGACATCGAAGTCGTTGGTTATGAACACCACCCGCACATCAAGGCGCCCATTGCTGTTTGAGGTGGTACCATGCTCGTGATGATCTTTGCTTGTGATGAACAGAACGCCATCGGGAAGGACGGGGACCTCCCTTGGCGACAGTCCAGCGACCTCCAACACTTCAAGCGAACCACCTTGCACCGCACCGTGGTGATGGGGCGGAAAACCTGGGACAGCCTTGGGAAACCTCTCCCAAAACGTCGCAACGTGGTGATGTCAAGGGCAACCGTTGAGGGCGAAGTGGAACAAATGGATGAAGCAGCGGTGTTGGCCTTGGCCGAAGAAGAAGACGTGTACATCATCGGCGGAGGTGAGATTTACGCCTTGTTCATGGAGCACTGCAAGGAACTCCATCGCACTGTCATCCACACAACGGTGGAGGGTGCTGATGCGTTTGCACCTCCACTGGAGGGCGAAGGGTTCCATTTGGTCGGTGAGCGGCATGTCCCGTCGGGTCCAAAGGATGACCACGCCATGACTTTTCAGCACTGGATTCGCTGATCACTCCGGCCGGTACGCCGTGACCCGAACGCCCAATCTGCCCTGAAGCGCCTCCCGTTGCATGATGCGCTCGTACTTTGCTTCAAAGGCCGCTTTGAGGTCGATTTCCATGGCCAAACTGTGCCCCATCAGAAGAATGAGGACATCAGCCATTTCCTCAGCGCATTCCGCCAACGGCTTTCCTTTGGTGACGGCAGCGGACAACTCCCCCAATTCTTCGATGGTCAGGGCAAGACGGTAGCCCATGTCGTGACCGTTTTGTCCCGCAAAGTCGTGCTTCTGGTGAAACAAGGCCACGTTGCGCATCATGGCTTCCCATTCGTTTTGTGGCTCGTGCGCAACCCAAGCATCGACGTCCATGCCCTGCATGGGGTTCCTTTGGGCGGCCAGAGCATCATCTTTTCTTGAGGAGTGCTTTGATGCAAGCCATGACGGGTCCGAGGCGCTCGTTGGCTTGAGCCGACACGGCGTGGTGGTCCAGCGCTCGGTCCGCATCGCCTGGCTCCCTGCCCGCCGCCCAGTTTGAAGCGATGCAGACGGCCACATACGGCACGTTCAGTTCCATGGCCAGTTTTGCCTCCCTGGGCATCGTCATGCCCACCATGTCCCCACCAAGCCGTTGGATGGCGTCGACCTCTCTTGGGGTCTCAAATTGCGGTCCTTCGGTGAGCCAGTAGGTGAACCGCAACGGTGCATCGTCCGGTATGCCCTGTTCTTGACGGAGCACCTTCTCCAACAACCCGTTGTGGTCGGCTGAAAACGGCGTTGTCGCCGACGTAAACACGGAAGATGCGTCATGGAAGGTGGTGGCCCGACCGGTGAAATCGATGTACTGTTCGGCAAGCCCGACCGTACCTGGGGGAAAGGAGGGGTGGAGGGTGCCCACGGAACACACCGCCATCATGACGTCCAGGTTGGCATCGGCCATCGCACGAATGTTCGCACGGTGGTTGATGGCATGAGGAGGGCACCCCGCATCACCTCCGCCGTGATGCCGTTGGAGGAACACAAGGGTGTGTTCACCTTCATCGATGCTGACCAAACGCAGCGGAACTTCACCGTACGGTGTAGCAACGCTGAGCGCATCATCGCGGTCAATGTTGCCGAGCACGGGGCCATCGAGCGTGAGGCTGACCAATCCCGTGCCGCCGATCACACCAACGCGTGCCATGGGCCTCCATCGACCCCTGCCATGTCAACCCTGCGGCGACGTAGAAGTGGTGTCACTCGTTCAAGCGGGCGATAAGGTCGGCCTTTTTGCCAGACACGGGCTTCCCAGCGGCCTTGAGGAGTTCCTTCAACTCGGCCACGGTCATGCTATCGTAGTCAGGAGCATCGTCCTGTTGTGCAGGGGCTTCCTCAACCTCCGCTGCAGCGGGTGCTTCGGCCTCCACTTCAGGAGCAGGTGCGTCTTCAACAGGGGCCTCGTCAACCTCATCACCGCCGGCTTCAGCGGCCTCTTCGGCCATGGCGGCGGCAAGTGCTGCAGCCTTCTTGGCCTTCAATTCAGCCTCTTCACGCTGCTCTTTGGCGTGAATTTCATCCAGCGTGGGACCGGACTGAACCACAACACCTTCCTGCAGGAGCTGGCTCTTGCGGATGGCGACCGAGCGAACGGGGTAAATGGGCTTGACACCCTTGCGGATTTCTTCCTCAAGCGTCCCGTCAAGGATGGCGGTTTGGACTTGAGCGTACGTGCTCTTGGCAGCGGAAGCGATGATGATCTCCCTGCAGCGGGTCCGCATGTCTTGCTTCACCGAGGTTTGCACGCGTTGTGCCGTAATGATGAGCGGCTTCACACGCACGAGATAACCGTCCGTTGTGACCACATCGACCACGTCGTCAACTTTACCACGGTAGCGGCGAATTTGCCGTCGGGTGTGGTCGGTCTGGTGGTGATGGCCGATGAACGTGGTCAAGGCATCTTGACCAACGCACTCGTGAACACGGAACCGGAGGATCACGTGCATTTTGGAGAAGTCGCCGTTGAATTCTTGTTGGGTCATTTCGTAGACACGGCCGACGATGTGTTCGTCGGATTCACCGAGGGTCTCACCGATTTTCTGGAAATTCCATGGATGACGAGGGGCACGGATTGTGTACCATCGCTTCATCTTCCACTTGTCACGTTGCTTACGTGCTGCTGCACGTGCCTTTGCACTGATTTTCTTCGCCATGGTGTTCAACTCGGTTCGTGTCTTGCGGGGGCTACCCCACTTGCAAGCCTGCGACCAACCTCCCCTATTTGAAGAAGCCTGCAACGCAGAGCACGCCGTCAACCCCGAACAACGACAACCTCATGTCCGTCCCGCCTGTCGTAGCACCGTGCCCTTCCATCACGTGACCTGGCGAACAACGGGAAGCGCCGTCGCCGACCCAGCCGTCATCGTTGAGGCCATGGCGTGGCTGGCAGGAGGAAGCGACCATGTTCATGAAGAGCGAAGCACGTCGTACCACGGCGCACCGCTTCATTTGATCACGGCAACACTCCGCAGCAAACGTACCACCGTCGCCACGCTGGCTCGCCTCGGAGCAGCCAACCTCCGCACCCTGATCGAGGAGCGACCGACGAGAACCGATGATCAGAACGTCCTGCACCTGCGTTTGGACCTCCATCAACTCGTGGCTGGGCGTGCGGTCTTGGCCACCCCAAGCGACGTCCCAACGGTGAAAGGTCAAGCCAAGCTGGCCCTCTACCCCGGTCAAGACGCCAATGAGGAATGGAGAGCCTCACTGGAACATGCTCTCCAGGCTGCGGAGGAATCGGCCTGAAACACCTCGCATGCCTGATGGTGGTGGCGCTCCTGCTCTCGGGGCTTTCGTTGCCAGCTTCGGGTGAAGTCCACAGCGAGGAAGGCCCCACAGGGTGTGCGGCGAACCGCGAAAACTGGACCATCGGCTTGGTGCACTGCACCAGTGAGGCATCGGTGGACTACGTGCTGTTTTCGCCCATTCCTTCCAACACAACCTACCTCATCGACCAAGAGGGGCGGATGATCAACGCTTGGACCTCGCCGGGTGCGTACCGCCCGGCCCTCTCCGCCTATTTGCTGCCGGACGGCAGCCTGCTCCGCAGTTCAAACATCGGAACCGAAGCCGTTGGCAATTTCACCGGCGGTGGGATTGGTGGCAACATTGAGCGCATCGCATGGAACGGCACATTGCTGTGGTCATGGAATTACACCTCCGAGACGAGCATCCTTCACCACGACATCGAACCCATGCCCAACGGCAACATACTCGCCATTGCGTGGGAGGACATTCCCGAAGACGACGCCGTTGCTGCCGGGCGTAATCCCGCCATCGTCAGCGATTCTCCGAACGGGGGCAACAACGTCTGGCCCGACAAGGTCATCGAAATTGAACCGGTCGGAAGCGACGATGCCAACATCGTGTGGACGTGGCGCGCCTGGGATCACCTCGTCCAGGACCACAACGCGTCCTTGCCCAACTACGGTGCCATCGCCGACCATCCTCGCCGTTTGAACGTGAACCACATGGGCGGTACCGGTGACCAGCAGGGACGAGCGGATTGGATGCACTGCAACGGTTTGGACTACCACCCTGTCTTGGATCAAATCGCCTTGTCCTGTCGAAGCATGAATGAAATTTACATCATCGACCACAGCACCACCACCGAAGAAGCAGCCACCGATGCGGGTGGGAATGCTGGTCACGGTGGTGATTTCTTGTACCGTTGGGGCAACCCTCAGGTGTACGGTCAAGGCACGGGCGATGACCAACGGCTCTTTGCGCAGCACGATGTTCAGTGGGTGGTGGACGGTCATCCCGAGGCCGGAGGCCTGTCGGTGTTCAACAACGGTAACGGTCGTGCCGTTCCGTTCTCATCGGTCGACATCATCCAGCCCGTCCTCGACAACGGGACGTACGACATCAACGCCAGCGGAGCCTTCGGACCGGCTGAGCCCGCTTGGACCTGGGACATAGGCGAATCGATGTATTCCGGCTCGATTTCAGGCGCACAAGCCCTGCCCAACGGGCACATGCTGGTGACCCACGGAACGGTCGGCACGCTGTACGAAGTCGATGAAGCAGGGAACATTGTGTGGACGTACATTGACCCTGTGGGCCGAACCGGCCCGCACACGCAGGGCGAACCGGTGCCACCCGGCAACCGGGCGGGCACCACCTTGAATGCCGTTTTCAAGGCGATTCACTACGACCGTTCCTACCTTGAGGGGACAGGGATGGACCTCGCACCCCAAGGCTACATCGAAGGGTGGGTGGACGACTGTCCCACCGTTGAGGCGTGGGGCTTGGACGTCGACGGCGATGGATGCGTGGACGATGGCGACGCGGACGGGGTGCCCGATCATGAAGACCGATGCCTTGCGGGAGACGACAGCGTTGACAACGACACCGACGGCGTGCCCGACGCTTGCGACACCTTGGTCGACAGCGACGGGGACGGCGTTGCCGATGCCGACGATCGGTGCGATGGGCACGACGACGCAGTGGACGTGGACAACGATGGGACACCGGATGCTTGCGACGACCTGCTTGACAACGATGGCGATGGCATCGACAACACCAACGACCGCTGCAATGGGCACGACGACGGCGTGGACCTCGACGGGGACAACACACCGGACGGTTGCGACGACCTCATCGATAGTGACATGGACGGTGTCGCAGACGTCGATGACGCGTGCCCGGCTCACGATGACAGGGTCGACACCGATGGCGATGGCGTTGCTGACGGTTGCGATGAGACACCTGCAGGCAACCAAACCCTTGGGGTTGAACCATCGAACAACACCAACGAACCGACGTCCTCCACCGAGACGGACCCCTCAAGCGGAACCCTTGCCCTCGCACCCGGCTTCGCTGTTGGAACGGTGCTTGCTCTCGGCCTGGCGGCCATCCTCGTCTGGCGAAGGTCCCGCAGTGCACAGGGGCGTTGACCGTTTTCGGTTGTACGAAATCGAAAACCTAACCTAACAAGCCATTAAGTAGAGTACCCGAGGTGGTTGTGACGAGGAAGCAACATGCCACACATCGTCACCTCTGCCTGCGTTGACCACAAGTATCAGGAATGCGTCGCCGTCTGTCCCGTTGAAGCCTTCCGAGAGGCTGACACCTACCTCGTCATCGACCCCGACGAGTGCATTGACTGTGGTGCTTGCGTCCCGGAGTGCCCCGTGGACGCCATCTTCGCCGACACCGATGTTCCTGCTGAAGAGGAAGCATGGATCGACCGGAACGCCGAAGAATCCGTCGATGCTGAAATCGCCGAAGGCGATTCACCCGTTCTCGCTGATTGAAGCCGCTCAGCAATTCAATTTTTCCAACGCGTTTAGCGAAAGCTGGACCCGACACTGCGTGGGCAACAACAAGCAAAGAACCAACCTTCTTGAAGGAACGGCGACAGCCAACAGCATGAGCAGGGAACCTGTGGATTTGGAACAACTTCGTCACGGCAGTAACCTCGTCAAGCGGGGCTTCGCACGCATGCAACAAGGCGGCGTGATCATGGACGTCGTTGATCCGGAACAAGCCGCGGTAGCCGAGGATGCAGGTGCTGTCGCCGTGATGGCCCTTGAACGCGTCCCCGCCGACATCCGCAAAGCCGGTGGCGTGGCTCGCATGAGCCATCCTGACATGATCCAAGGGATTCTTGATTGCACGTCCATTCCAGTCATGGCAAAATCCCGTATTGGCCACGAGGGTGAGGCCAGAATCCTCGAGGCCATGGGTGTGGACATGGTGGACGAGAGCGAAGTGCTCACCCCCGCAGACCCCTACTTCCACATCAACAAACACACCTACGACATCCCCTTTGTCTGTGGAGCCACCGGGCTTGCAGAAGCCGTACGGAGAATCTGGGAAGGCGCAGCCATGATTCGAACCAAAGGCGAAGCAGGGACGGGGAACGTCGTCGCGGCCGTGACCCACGCTCGCTTGATCGACCAAGAAATTCAACAAATTCAATCGCTGGATGACCACGGATTGAACGCAGCCGCCGAGCAAATCATTGACCGGTACAAAGTGCTGGCATCGCAATCCACCTTGCCAGGCACCCATCTCAACACACCGTTTGGTCCCGTGGACGACGCCATGCACGCCGGTGTTCGTGAGGTGCTGGATGAGGTCCACAAACTCGGACGGCTCCCGGTGGTGACGTTCTCTGCTGGCGGCATTGCAACCCCAGCGGACGCATCGTTGATGATGCGCATGGGCATGGACGGCATCTTCGTCGGCTCTGGTATTTTCAAGTCGAGCGACCCGAAAACCATGGCCGATGCCATCGTGATGGCCACCGCGCACTACGACGACGCCTCAAAGGTGGCTGAAGCCATGGCCATGATGGCCGGCGAACCCATGAAGGGCGACGAATTGGAAACCCTCGAGGTTCGTTTGGATCAGCGCGGATGGTGAACGCTCAGTTGAGCGGGTCGGAAATGCCTTTCTCACCGAGCGTCCACTTGAGTGTCTTCACGACGCCCTGAAGCGCTTTGTGGTTCCTTGCTGCCTCTTTCATGCCCTTTTGGTCATCTTCGCTCTTGCATGTTTCGTACCAGGCTTTCCATTCTTTCATCTTGACCTCTGCTTGGTCAAGCATTGCCTCGATTTCCGCCCAGGTGCGGTCGTAGGACCGCTCAGGTGCCTCATTCTGAACCATGGTGCTCAAATTTCGCCCCTTCGGCAGGGTATTTATGCCCTTGTCCGGAATGCCCATCTTCACGTTGGGATTCGTTGACTGTCAAACGCACCGGCTTTGAGGCGCTCATCATCGCCGACAACGCATGCGTTTAACCTCGTCCCGGGCGACAGCACGACGTTGGTTCCGATCACGGAATCCCTGATGACGCACCCCGGTGGAACGGGTGTTCCGCCCATCAGCAACGAACCCCTGACTTCTGCCCCCGCCGCCACCGAGCAACCGACGCCGAGGTAACTGCTCTGGAGTTCACCAGCGACCTGGACGCCGTGGGCTAGTACGCTGTTCGAGACGATGGTGGCACCGTCCTCGAGGGCGAACGGGAGTTCATCACGGCGCTCCAACAGAGCGGCTTGAGCGTTCAACAACTCACTGGGCTGGCCGACGTCAAACCAAACACCGTTGATGGTTTGTGCATACATGGGCCAGCCCATCGCCAGCAAACGTGGGAAGAGTTGTTTGCTGAAATCGAATTTTTCACCAACCGGCACGTGCTCAAACACTTCGGGTTCCAAAACATACAAACCAGCGTTGATCACGTTGGAGAACGCCTCTTCTGGCGCCGGTTTTTCGAGGAAGCGTCGGATAAAGCCCGAACGCAGGTCTCCGTCCACTTCCCCGGCGGGTGTCGCCGACAAACCAACGATGCCGAACTCGGAGGGGTCGTCCACCTCCCACAACGCCATGGTTACCTTCGCACCATGACTGCGATGAGCTTCGACCAAGGCACCCACGTCGAACGAGGCGACGGCATCACCCGAGCCAACAATGACGGTTCCAGTGATCCGGTCGCGAAGCAACCCCACGCTGCCTGCGGTCCCCATCGGCGTGGATTCCTGGTTCACCGAGGCGTTGAGACCTGACTGATTCCATGATTCGACGTGGGTTTCCAGTTGTTCACCGCGGTAACCGGTGGTCACGACGATGTCGGTGGCGCCCGCTTCCACCATTGCATCTTTGACGAAATCAATGACAGGGCGCCCAAGCAATTCCACCATCGGTTTGGGGCGGGTTCGCGTCAATGGCATCAAGCGCGAGCCCTGGCCTCCGGCCATGATGATGCCCAACACATCGAGACCTCAACGTCGACGGACAGGGTTGAGGCGACGCATGTTTTTCTTCTTGGAATTGGTGGCGCCTCGCTTTTCTTTCTTGACGGGTTCGTTGCTCCCAATGCCACCGAAGACCAGTTGACCTTCGCTCAAGAGCGAAGCGACCAGTTGGTCGGCGACCTCATCGGATTCAGCACCGGTTTTCATCTCGGCCTTGACAGCGTTGTTGTGGTCAACCATCCACGATTTGCGTTCCTCAACCGCCATGTTCAGTTGCTCACGGACTTTGTTGACGTCCACCATCAACTCGGTGATCTTCTCGTGAACACCGTTTGCCTTCTCGTGGTATTCCACGGATTCGAGGTGGTGCCGGTCGCCTTCAGCCTTCAGGAAGTCCCGGTGGTCAAGACCTTCTTTGTACTCGGCCCACTTTTCATCGGCCCGCTTCAGTGCTTCAACGAAGAGGTTGTGCGCATCGTCGGACTCTGCTTTGAGCGTCGCAATGGCTTCGTCAAGGTTGGACAAGTCAACGCTGACGAGTTCAAACTTCTCTACCTCAGGCGCCAGTTCTTCGGCGCGTCGCTTCATGCGCTTGATGCGTTCCATGGTCTCCTTTTCCTTCTTGGTGCTTGAGGACGTTGTCTGAAATTGCTCGTCGAGATTCTTGATCTCGTTCATCAACTGGGAGTACTCTGCGGTGGCGGATTTCTTTGCCCCCGCCTCGGACCGTCGCCCCTTGGCTTGACCGAAGAGTTCCTTCAGCTGAGCGTTCACAGCGTCTCGCTTTGCTTTGTGGAGGTTACGCTCAGCGTGGATGGCGTCCAGTTCAGACTTCACGAGCTTGAGTTTGTCACGATGTTCCCTGTACTGCTCCTGCACGGCATCGCGCTTCTTGGCCAAGGCCTTGCCTTGTTCACGCAAAGAATTGCGCGTTTCGCGCATCTTGCGGACTTTGGCTTCCATGGTTTGAAGTTCTTCACGAAGCCCTGAGTCGGGTTTCTTTTCATCGTCGCCCCTGAGGCCGCGCATAACCAGTTCCACGGCCAACCACCTATCAAGGCTACGGGTGCTGCACGCAACAAGCAACACGGTCAACCCGTGATACCGAAGACTTGCAGAGAAATCATGACCGAGGAAACCAGCACGCCGCAACCACCCAACACGTAGGCCATGATGGCACCCGTACGGCGGAGCCATTGACTGAACTCTGCTCGAACGCGGACGTTGATTTGACGGCCCAAGAGAAGTTCCCCGTTGGTCTCCTCCAAACGGACCGACACCGTGGCGTCACCGTTGGAAATTGGGACCAAGGTTTGCCAAGACACGGTGCTGTCCATCAGGAGACCTGACATTTTTCCGAGCACGTCTTCGTTTCCTTTCTGCGCCAGTGGGAGGGATTTGGTGGACCACCAATACCGTTGACCCGGTTCGAGTCGATAGGTCAATGCCACGTCCTTGGGAAGGAAATTTGGCGTTTGAACGCGAAACACCACCGTCCGTGGCTGGTCGGAAAGGTTGTGAAACAGGGTGAACAAGTTGGCACGATCGGTGACAACGTTCTCCATGTCAACTTCGAACACGAGGTCTTCCATTGCAGGGCTATCCCCTGATTCGAGATTCTGTTTCAGGCGGTCCACCATGCGGAAAAACGCAGGGCTTCGCTTGGTGATGGTTCCCATCAGCACCAACCAAACCTCAAGCGTGAACACAGGATGTTTGAACACGTATTCCATGCCCTTCAAGGTCAAAATTTCCTTGAGTTCGTTTTCCATCGTCGAGCGATCAAGCCCGGTGGCGTGACGGTACAACGTCATCAGGAATTTTTCGTGAGCGAATGCCCGCTTCACCGTTTTTCGGAAACCGCCTTCGAGACCCTTGCAGTACTCGTCGTACTCCGATCGCAGCAAGGGGTCCATGTGGGTCTTGAGCAGGTCGTTGAACACCATGGAGAGGGTTGAGGGGTGAACGGGGGGAGAATACGCCGCCATGAGCCCCGTCCGGTCCACCATGTTGAAGGGGGTTGAACGGGTTGGCAAGTGCGATCCAACCGACAACACCAGCAGCGCAGCCGCACCGAGCAACGAAACGGTGCCCAATTCGTCGGCTGGACCAACGTAGAGAACAACCAGCAGCATGAACGAGGCCAGCACGGCAAAGAGCAAACTGCGGTTGTGGTGGTGACCGGACTGCTTCATGGAGAAAACCAACCCATCGAACCCGTGCAGGGAAGCGACGGAGCGGTGGTCGTCGTTGGATTCGTCAATGCGCTGTTCAAACGCTTGCATCGACATGGCCACACGGTAGCGATGAAAACCGACCGCAAGGGTATAACCAAGGAGGACAACAAACGAGATGGATGCCAAAAACACGGAGAATGACATGTTCAGGTTGGGCTCGATGTTGTCTGCCCACCAAGCAGGAGATGCGGAAGAAAACGCCCATGTCACAAAAAAAGTAAAGCCGGTGAACGCGGGCAAAAACAGGATCAGTCGGAGACCTGAACTGATGATCTGTGAATCGATGGCGTGCAGCACCGGCTCCGACAATCGAAAGCCAACATCGGAGGATGCGGGACCCGCTTCTGCGTGGGGGGTCGAAACACTCACCGATTCCTCGGTGGGATCCTCGGCAGACTCAGCGGCGTCGTCACCAGCAACGTCGCCCGCCATGGTCGTAGGAGGAGCGGGGTGTTCTAAAGCGTTCAGCCTAAGGGCGAACCTGCTCAACCAAAATCCCGTTCATCCATGAAGGATCGAGATGGAGTTCCATGTTGGCTTCGGTGGACCACGTCCCGTTTTCAAGGATCAACACGCTCTTGATGCCAATGTCCTGCTCAGCCAACCACTGCGTGACTTGCCCAGGAAGCAGCAGAAGGCGAACGATGTAACGGCCAGAGGCTTTGACCGAACGAACCGGCTCGATGGTAGCGATTTCAGCGAGGCGGGCTTGAATTCGTTCACTCGGTTCGGGGATCGGCCGGCCGCTGGGGTCGGTGGTCAGACCGCTCAACATGGTGGACAACGCCACCTCAAGGTCGTCATCGATGGCATGCTCCAACCTGCAAGCGGTCTCATGCGGATTGCCCTCGTAAGGCAACAAATCGAGCAGAACCTCGGCCAGTCGATGACGACGCTTCATCTGTTGGCCGTGAACCAGGCCAGCAGACGTGAGCTTAGCACCTTTGTATGGAACGTACTCAAGGAAACCCCGTGCGGCCAGGCGTTGGACCATTTCTGTGGCCGATGCCGGTTTCACCCCGAGCTTGGCAGCCAAATCGCCGGTGCGTACCCTCCCATCGGGACGTTGCTCGTGAAACTCGTACATCATCTCAAGATATTCGTCTTCGAACTCTTGAAAATGGCCAACCACGATGAATCACGCCGATTGAATTACGACCGGTCTGCTTTGAATACCTTTGTGCAGGCGGGACACCTCACCGAGCCCTCGTGGTCGGAGGGTACGCGAAGTTGCTGACTGCAATCGGGGCAGGAGACGGTCACCTTCACCGGTTCGGATGCGGGTGCTGGTTTTGAAGCAGCTGCGATGGCGTCCGCAGCATCAAACCGGTGAGCGCAATCGGGACAGCCAACCGAGCCTTCGTACGTGGAGGGAAGGCGAAGCCGACGCTCGCATGACGGACAAGCAACCTCCACTTTGACGGCGGCCTCAGAATCCCGTTGGGATGAAGGTCGGGGTGTCCTTGTCGTTCGTTCCGGTCGACCGGTCAGCACCCGTGCTGCAGCAACGATCACCGCACCCAGCACAACGCCCCAAAGAACGGAAGCCCATGGAAGACCGGCTGAAGGCTCCTCTGGTGGAGGACTGGAAAGGTACGTTGCTTGTGCGTCAATGCGTTGGCCGTCGACGTCCCACACGGCCTGAATCATGACGTTCGTGCCGCTGGGCCATGCCAGGGTGATGCGCTGCGTGACATCGGAACCGGACCATGCATCGACCGGTTCTTCTGCAAGCAAGGCACCGTAGGCGTCGAGGAGGCGAACCGTACCCGTGGCGTCCTGTACGGCACCGCTTTGTTCAAACTGAAGTTCAACGGTGACCTCGTCCCCAACCACGGGTCGTATCGGAGAGACCACCGGGTTCAATGTCAAACGGTAGGTTGTGGACTCGTCTGGAAGAGAGGCGGACACCGAAAGTGGGCCTGGTCCGATGGACCATCCAACCGGTGAAAGTCGCACAACAGCGCGGTCACCGACGGCGAGACCCAGGTCAAATTCGTGAACGAGGTAACCCGGCTCAAACGACCGCTCCTGTTCGTGCAGGTAAGTCGGCCCGTCACCTGCATCCACGCCGACTTGCAACAAAGCCACACGATCTGGCCCGTCGTCCATCTGTGTGGACACCGTCAACAATGTTCGACCGTTGACCGTTTCGAGGCTGAGAATGGAGATGCCGATGGATTGCGGGGTTGCCACGGAAAGGTCAAAGCTCCCTGAGACGACGCCGGCGAATCCCCCGTTGTCCGAGTCCAAACGCCACTCCATGACACGCGTTCCTGATGTGGCGAGAACGTGGTGCACCCTCACTTCTCCCGCAGCCCCTGCTTCCAACGTCACCCAATCGCCTGCGGTTTCAACGGACCCGTCTGTCAGTACCAAGCGCAGCCGCCCCAAGCGGTCGCCGGTGTTCCGAACCAACAGATGCGCACCCATGGCGTCCCCTTGATGCCAAGGGCCACCTTCCAGCGAAAGGGAAGCCGTCCCTGCGATGGTGAAACTGGCGGATTCGACATCGAACAGACGTACCACGGGCCAAGCATGGCCAGCCTCAACCCGCGAACCCGCATGAGAACACGTCAACGACATCGGTTTGGCGAGAACGGAAACGTTGAGCTCTGCGTGCTGCCCAGGAGCCAACGACAACGTTTGGTTGTGCAGTGTTTGGTTCCCATCACCGCACACCACGCGCCCGTTGAATGCCGCAGTCCCGTTGTTCCAAACAGTGAGCGTCAGCGATACGGAATCACCCGCCACCAGCGTCGACGCATTGAGGTCAGCAAACGCACCGTTCAGCATCGGTAGCGGGGGGGGTTGGACGTCGACGGTGCCCTGGCGAACTCGCGTCGTTTCGTCATCGCCAATGTCACCAAGAAGTTCGAGCGTCCATGTCAAATTTCCTTCGGTGACCGGGGCGGTCCGGTCAACAGACTGAACCAACGATGACATGGCGGGCACCACGATGTTGCTGAGGTTGTGAACCAACGTGATGTTTGATTGGTTCGTCGACAATTGCAAACTTCCGTTCCAGTCGACGTCCCCGTCGTTGATGATCGGGACGAGGAAACGCATGCCATCGCCGTCGTGGACGCTGCTGTTTCCGGTTTCTGTTCCATCTCCGTTCAAGCCTGTGATGGTGGGTGCTCCCAAGCCAACAGCAAGGGGTCGTAACCGGTGAAGCGGCCGAGTAAAACCGTTCACGTGGGTGGAGGTGTTCGCGCCAACCTCCCCCTCAAGGGAGAGAAACAACGTGGTGAACCCAAACGGGACGCCCCCCAACGTCAAGTTGTACACCAGCGAACCATCGCTACCAAGCGTCTGGTTGGACAACAATGTTTCGTTCAACACCTGGCCTTCCACGGATTGCAGACCGTAACGCAACGAAAAGTTCGCCGTGCCGCTCGCCACCTCCTCCACGGTCACGGACCATGTCACGGTGGACGTGTTGATGGTCAAGGTGCTGTTGTTGGTGGTTTCTGAGACGACCACGCTGGCCGCACCGGCGGTAGCTGAAACCGGTGGGAGGGTGAGAACGGAAGCGAGGAGCAGGAAAGCGAGGGCTCCTGCTCGAACCGCTGACCTCCGCATGGTTTTGGCTGCGAGTGGGGGTTCTTCACCTTCACGCCGCATGGCATGCACAGGGATTCCTTCTTGTAGATTGGGAGTCCAGCGGAACTCCATGCACACCCAGGCGTTGGTTGACCTCACGCCTGCGGCGCTGGTGGAGTTGATTCAAGCCAAGCATCGCCAACTTCTCAAGGACCTCCCGGGATTGTTGGACGTTCGTGAACAAGAGTTGTCCAGCGCCTTTGCGGCGGCCAAAGAAGCACGGTCCACCATGAATGAAGACCCCAGTGAAGCCAACATCCAAGCGCACGATGAACGCGAAGCGTTTCGCAGGTCTGCGGAATCTCGCGTTTACCGGTTGAGGGATGCATGCGCCAACACCGAGCAATCCATGGCTTACTGGGCCGACGATACCGAGCCTTGGCGCGAGTTGCTCGATGCGAGGGACCGGGTCGATGCAGGCCAAGCCCCTCGGTTCAAATCCAAGAAAAAAAACGGCGGTGACACCTCATGAAGGGACCGTCATCGGCCAACAAGGCTGGACTCTCGGAAGACGAGTTGGCAGCCTTGGTCAAGAACATAACCGAACTCAAAGAACAACGAGCGGCCGTCCGCCATCGGCGCCAAATCAACGCTCTGGCCATCACCCATGCCAAACGTGACAATCGCTCATTGACGCTTCCCAAACAGCTCAAGGCATCCGATGATTCGGTGGTCCGTGAAGCACTGGAGGCAAAAACGGCGTTTCTCAACGCACACGCCGAGCGAGATTCCATCTCCGCCACCGTGCCCATCCCCCGCGCAACGATTGAGAAACGGTTGAGGCACCTGTTGAAGTCCCTGACCAAAAACATCGGTGTGGAGGGGGTGAAGCCGGTTGAAGTTGAACGGGCTGCCTTTGCAGAATTTTTTGAGTTCCAAGCCCTCCATCGGAGGGTTGGGTCGCTTGAATCGGCCAACGAAGCGATGATCGTCGCTCGTGAACGACTTCAGCAGGCCCTCGCTTTGTTGAACAAGCACAATCGCAATGCACACCGGGAAGAGCAAGCCATTCAACGGCAGTTGGATGAATCCTTCAAGGCTGCACGGGCCCTCCGCCGAGAGGTCGCTCGCGCCAACCCGCAAGCACGACCTGCCGTGTCCGTTGCAGCATCTGAATCATTGATGGAGCGATTCCGAGCAGGCCAATCCATCTCCATGGAAGAAATGCAAGACATGTTGGAGCACAGCAGTTTGTTCAAGGACCCCAACCCCACGGACCTTACCGACACAACGGAGGAATGAGGCCTTGCCATCAATGGCCTGGGTCCCATGCGACGAACCACGCTTTCTGTCAGAACAGGAATGTCAGGATGTGCTCGCGCTCTTTTTGGAGGAAACCGGCGAACGGTACGTTGAATCATCGGTTCGTCATCTCCCCATCCCAGCGTGGGGTGGCAACATGAAACTCGTCGATCTCGACCTCAAGCAACCCCCCATCGAAGGTGTGCTCTGGGCCACACCGTTCATGGACGACATTGTGCGCGTCGCGGCGTTTGTGGTTCACAGCCGCCACCAAAGCAAGGGGTATGGAGCTCAAGCCTGGTCTGAGTTCACACGGCACGCAACGGAAGCAGGATTTGGTCGGGTCCAACTTGAGGTCAAAGCTGCGAACACGCGAGCCCAATCGTTCTACATCCAGCGCGGATTAACCGTTCAGGATTCGTTGATCGGTTACTACGCATCCGGTCCGGGCTACATGATGCGAGGACCCTTGGTTGGGAACCAGGGAAAAGACCTTCATGCGATGGGCCGAGGCGAACACCGTGTTTGACCGCCTGCTCCAACCCCTCGCCGAAATGCGAGCGGTTCGTTCGGTCACGTTGCTGGATTCCGATGGTTTTCTGATCCACACCACGGCCATGGACGCCACCAACAGCGAACCACAGCGCTTGCGTTGGTCAAAGCTGTGCAAGGAACGAGGCGATGAACGCATCACGATGATGTTCGAACGCGGTGTGGTGGTGGTCGGCCAAGCACCGCTGGGTGTGTTGTTGGTTCATGCGGCTCATGCGGTCAACCTCGGCGCCCTTTACACCTGCATTGACCGCACCCTCGAAACGATTCGTGACACCGGCCGCCGCCAAGACCCCCCATGAGGGTTAAATGGGGGTGGTCGTTGGCCATCGTTGCGGGAGGAAGGGATTCCTCCCCGAACAGGTGCGATGAACAATGACGGAACTCAAAGGTCTCCTCGAAGAACGACGCAAAATGGTGGACAAAAAGGCCACGCATCACCGTGAAATTCGAGACGACTGGAACGCCAAAACCAAAGAGTACACCACCACACGAAACGAACTCAACAACGAGGTTCGAGAACTGATCGTCCAGGTACGCGAACAGCGCGACCTTCGCGACCAAATGAACGAAATGGTCCGAGAAAAGAAGAAAGTTCGTGAGGAAGCCAACCAGCGCGTACGAGACGCCAAGGAGGCCGCTCGCGCCAACCAACCCGAACAGCCCCAGCAGTTTGACCGACGAGGGCGCCCCATTCGTCCCGATACGGTCCAATCCGTGACCCGAACCATGCAACGCTTGGAGCGAGAATTTGAACAGGGCAAACACACGGGGAAGAACGAAACGAAGTACTTCAAGCGCATGAAGGAACTCAGCGCCAAGCTGAAGAAACTCAAGGAAGAGCAATCCTCCATGACCGAGGGCGAAGGCAGCGAGGCCCTTCGTCAAGCCATGGCCGACCAAGAAGCCGCCCACACGGCCGTGAAAGAAGCGGCCGATGCTGCCCAAAGTGCTCACGATTTGATGATCGAGTGGAACACGGAAGTTGACAAGCAGCGCGAAAAGGCTGAGGCCGCTCACCGCCGCTTGCGTACCTCCAAGAAAGAGGCTGACAAAGAGCACAGCCTCTACATTGTCTCGCTGCGATGCCTTCACTCCATTCAAGACATTCTTCGAGCCATGCGCGGCGCCAGCGAAGGCGGTGGCCAGCGTCAATCGTCAAGCGAAGAAACGCAGGACTTGATGGCAAAGTTGCTCTCCGGTGGCACCCTGTCCACCGAGGAACTGATGCAACTCCAGCGGTTTGACTGATTTCAACCGAGGGAACACATCAAGAACCTCAACGCACAGCCAACATCGGACGTGGTTTCCATGATTGGGCAAGACGACATCGCCGCCTTGGTTGAAGAATACGACCGTCTCAAACTCCGTATTGGCATGACGGCTTCGCACTCGGCCTTGGACATCTGCGACGGCGCCATTGAGGAAGGGTTTCCCACCGTAGCATACTGCAAAGAAGGCCGGCACAAAACCTACGCCAATTACTTCAAAACCCACCGAAGCCAATCTGGCCGAGTTCGCCGTGGCATGGTGGACAAGGCCATTGTTATGAAGGAATTCAACGACGTGATGGCTCCAGACATGCAAGATGAAATGCGGAAGCGCAACGTGATTTACATCCCGAACCGCTCGTTTACGTCCTATTCCAACATCACCGATATCGAAGAGAACTTCCGCATCCCGATGTTTGGCTCTCGCAACATGCTCCGAATGGAGGAGCGAACCGAGGAGCAGGACTACTATTGGATCCTCGAAAAAGCCGGTCTTCCGTATCCCGAAAAGATCGACCGTCCTGAGGACATTGATTGCTTGGTCATCGTGAAACTTCATCACGCCCAGAAAACATTGGAGCGGGGTTTCTTCACTTGTGCCTCGTTCAAAGAGTACCAGGAGAAGTCCTCCGCTTTGTTGGCGGAAGGTGTCATTGACCAAGCATCGTTGGACGGTGCCCGGATTGAACGATACGTCATTGGGCCCGTGTTCAACCTGAATTTCTTCTACAGCCCGCTGGCAGAAGAAGGTGAACGTCTGGAACTCCTTGGCGTAGACTGGCGCTTTGAGTCATCGTTGGACGGGCATGTTCGCCTCCCAGCTCCGCAACAAATGACCATGCCCGTTCATCAACAAATTCCAGAAATGACCGTGGTTGGCCACAACACCGCCACCATCCGTGAATCGCTGCTGGAAAAGGCCTTTGAGTTGGGTGAGAAATTCATCAAGGCCAGCAAGGAACATTACGACCCCGGCATCATCGGCCCGTTCTGTCTGCAAACCTGCATTGACAAGGACATGAATTACTACATCTACGATGTTGCACCCCGCCTCGGTGGCGGCACCAACGTTCACGTGAGCGTCGGTCATCCCTATGGAAACGCATTGTGGCGAAAACCCATGTCGAGCGGCCGTCGAATCGCCATGGAATTGCGAATGGCAGCGGAACAGGACCGGCTCCTCGAAGTCTTGACGTGATTGGATGCCCGTTGCGCTGGTGACCGGAGCCAACCGAGGCATCGGCCTCGAGTTCGTTCGCCAATTGTTGGCGCGTGGATACGAAGTCCATGCCTTTCACCGCAAGAGCATCGGCGGACTGGCCGACTTGGCTTGTGAAACGTTGAACCTTCATTGCGTCGATGTGGCCGACAACTCCGCCGTTGAGCAGGCCATGGAAACCATTCGTTCCCCCATCGACCTGCTCATCAACAACGCAGCGGTCTACGACGGCCATGTCGGAAGCATGCTGAACACCAGCGGAGAGGAGGTGATGCAGATGTTCAGTGTGAATGCTGTGGGTCCGTTCCGAACGGTGAAGGCAGCATGGAGCTTGCTGTCCCGGGCCGAACGACCGATCGTGGCCATGATCTCAACCGGCATGGCATCGATCACCGACCGACCTGGCAGCAATGCGCCCGGTTATCGCGTTTCCAAAGCCGCTCTCAACATGGTGGGTCAACTCCTACGGCATGACCTCCACGCAATAGGGGGATCGGTGGTGTTGCTGTGTCCGGGATGGGTTGCTACGGACATGGGTGGCCGAGGCGCCTCATTGACACCTCAACAAAGCGTTCGTGGGATGTTGGCGCGCATCGATGAACAGCACAACGAAGTGTCGGGGCGGTTTGTTGGTTACGACGGAAGCCCGAGGCCTTGGTGAATTGGGCCTTCGTTCTGTCACAACTTCAATCCAATTGGCCACTGTAACCCGATTCAGGGACAGCGGCTGCGACCCATGTCTGAATCGCTTCAGGATTGTCCCACAAGCCGATGCGCACCGCCAACACGGTGGCGTTGTCAACCAAGACCACGTGGGGAATGCCCTGCACCTGCATGGCAGAAGCGATCCACGGCGCATGGATGAACGGCCGCTCAAGCGTACGATTGAGCTCGTCCTCCATGTGGGCTTTCCAAGACGTCATGTTGTCGTCCGAGTCATCTTTGTTGAAGATCACCAGGTGGCCTTCAGGCAAGGCGACGTCCAATGCATCCAGCGTGGGCTTGCAGTGGGTGCACCAGTAAGCCGAAAGGTACGCCACCCAGCGTCCAGAGCCGTTGGCTGAAGTGAGGTTGTGAACTTCCCCCGCATCGTCCGTGAGGTTGAACGATGGGAACGCACAGGAGAGGTTCCATTCAGGGTACAATGGACCGTTGCACGAGGTTGCCTCCATTTCTGGAGCCTCCGCCTCTTCCTCAAATGCGGTCGTGGAGGACAAGCACCCTGCGAGCGGGGCCAACATCAACAGCATCATCAGCAACAGCGAGCGTTGGAGGATTGACACGGTTAAACCACGAGGGTGGGGGATTTGAAGGCTCGGTACACGGATTCAGTCCACCAATCCATGGCCAACCAGAAGCAAGACTACAGCGACGATGGACAACGATCGTGAGATGTGGAGCAAGCGTGCGTTGCGTTTGACAAATCGCGGTGACTTGCCCCAGGTCATCGCTGAACCGGACAGGGCCACGACCCACATCGCTCCCGTACCGGCCCACAGGGTCCAGTGCCATTCCAACACCCAACCGTGCACCGTCCCCAGCAACGCTGCACCAAAGCCTACCCAGTTGTGTGCACGCATGTACCAACGGTTCACCTTGCTCAAGCGCTGTTTGAAGGGGCGAGGTTCCTGATTGAACAATTCAGCACCGTTTTTCCTTAGCCATTTGAAGGCAGGACGCCACACCACGATGGCCAAGGTGGCCACCAGCAGCCACATCGCCGCATCACCCATCCCCTCGGCATCGACCCCGAACACCTTGGCCTCATCATCGTCCTCTTCATCGTCGTCATCGTCGGCCAAGGCGGTTGGCAACAACAACATCAAAAGAACGAGCCAGAGGAGTGGAGACCGGTTGGTCACATTCCCGAGAATCAACGTGTGGCCTTTAAACCAATGCTGGGAAACCAAACGCCCGTCAACAACGGTACAATTGATGCCGTTACCGTGCGAGAGCGATGGGGGACAGGGCAGCGCCTGTATCCCCTGAACGGCGACGTCCTCCTAGGCCGCACCTTCTCCGGTGAACCCTGCGGGCTCACTGTTCAAACGGCATCCATGCTTGGGCGCCGTCGTCGAAGTACGACAGGTTGCCTTCGGCGTCTTTGGACCAGTGAACCCCGTTCTCTTCCCACTGCTGATGCTGTTGCGTGGCGTTGTCGAGGGAGGGAAGCGCCTTGTCCGACATGCCCATGTGCATCTCGGTCGCAGCGTCCATGGCGTTGTTCGCTTCGGCAAACGGCGACAAGGGGTCCGTGTTTTGCTTACGCATAACCGTGAAGCCAGCACCGCCGATCAGTGCAAGGACGACCAAAGCGATCAGCCCGTACATCAAGCCACTGCCGCCTTGCTCCACCACCGCTTGAGATTGCGTGGGGTCCTCGGGGAATGCATCGTACCGGTCAGCGACACCGTCACCGTCCGTGTCGACGGATTCGTTGGCATCGAATTTGAAAGCATCCTCTGCATCGTTCACCCCGTCACCGTCGGAGTCCTTTTGTGACAGAGCGCAGCCTTCGTCGTCAACGATTTCGCCCTCGACCGTGTTGATGCAGGTATCGAGGTGGTCCTTCACCCCGTCCCCGTCGGTGTCCTTCTGTCGGTCAGCACAACCGTCCACGTCCACCGAGTCTCCGGCGAGGGTGTCGGGGCACAGGTCGCGTGCGTTGCTGATGTCGTCGTTGTCCTCGTCTTTTTGTGAGTCGGAACAACCGACCTGGTCGGCTTGCTCACCCTCGGGTGTGATGCGGCAAAGGTCCTCGCTGTTTGGGATGCCGTCACCGTCGTCGTCGAGTTGCGTATCGTCGCAACCGGTGAGGTCAACCTCGGCACCGTTGGCCGTTCCTGGGCACTGGTCAAGGAGGTCGTTCACAAGGTCACCGTCGGTGTCCTTCTGCGACGGGGAACAGCCCACTGCATCGGGGGACTCGCTCATCGAGGTCCCGTCGCAGACATCGTTAGCGTCGTTGACACCGTCACCGTCGGTGTCCCGCTCGTTGGCAGCACAGCCAACACCGTTGACGATGCTGCCTGCGGTGGTTGTGGGGCACTGGTCAATGTTGTCCGTGATGGTGTCACCGTCGGTGTCCAACTGATACAAGGCACACCCTGCTGCGTCAACGGTGCTGCCCAGCGTCGTGCTGGGGCAAGCGTCGAAGGCGTCCATCACACCGTCGTTATCGGCGTCCTCTTGGCTTCCTGAGCACCCGACGGCGTCCACGGTTTCACCAGCCGGCGTGTTCGGACAAGCATCGTTGCGGTCGTTGACACCGTCCATGTCGGCATCGAGTTGCGAAGCTGCGCAGCCCTCGCTGTCCACCGCTTCGCCGGGGGGCGTGTTCAAGCAGCGGTCGGGGGAATTTCCGTTGGCGTTGTCTCCGTAGCCGTCACCGTCAGCGTCGAACCACTGAGTGGGATCGGTCGGGAACACGTCTGCGTTCATGCCTGCAGCGTTGTCACCGTAGCCGTCCCCGTCCCCATCGGCCCATTGCGTGGAGTCGTTGGGGAAGGCGTCGGGGTCCGTGCCGGCTTGGTTGTCACCGTAACCGTCGCCGTCAGCGTCGAACCATTGGCTGGCATCGTTGGGGAACTTGTCGCCGTTGTTCCCGTTGGCGTTGTCACCGTAACCGTCGCCGTCCATGTCCTCCCACTGCGTGTTGTCGTTGGGGAAGGCATCGGGGTCCGTGCCGCTGACGTTGTCACCGTAGCCGTCACCGTCTGCGTCGCTCCATTGGGTGGCGTCGGAGGGGAACGCATCGCCGTTGGTTCCGGCAGGGTTGTCACCGTAGCCGTCGCCGTCCATGTCCTCCCATTGGGTGGCGTCTGCAGGCCAAAGGTCGGGATAGTTGCCGTTCGGGTTGTCGCCGTAGCCGTCACCGTCGCTGTCGGACCACTGGGTGGCGTCCTGCGGGAAGGCATCGGGGGCGTTGCCAGTGGCGTTGTCGCCGTAGCCGTCGCCGTCTGCATCGGCCCACTGCGAGGCGTCGGTTGGGAAGGCATCGGCCATGTTGCCCGAAGCGTTGTCACCGTAGCCGTCACCGTCCATGTCGGACCACTGCGTGCTGTCGTTGGCGAAATCGTCAACAGCATCGTTGTACCCGTCGCCGTCCGTGTCCTTCTGCGAAAGGGCACACCCGTTGGCATCGACCGGCGTGGAAGGTGCCGTGTTGTTGCAGAGGTCAACTTCGTTGGCGACACCGTCGTTGTCGTCGTCAAACACCAACTGGAAACAGGCATCGTCGCCGGGAAGTTGCTGCATGGTGTTGGTGTAGAGGTCGATGACCACGCAATACGTGCCCGAGGCGGTGGGAGTAGTGTAGTTGAACATCGGAAGGGACATGTTCTGGGAGGTGGCCGTGAAGGCGGTCACCGATGACGAAGCGAGCACGGCACCACCGGCATCGGTGACGGCGTACTGGTAGCGGTAGGTGTCGCTAACGACCAGGTCGAGCCCCTTGGCTCGAACGTTGTTGGAGGCGGCGGTCGAGCTGGCAGAGTACGTGTCGATTTCGAGGCTGGGAAGCTGCGGGAAGAAGGCGTCGAAATGCCCCCCGGTCAGGTTCTCGTTGGTGATCACGTCCACCATCGTACCGTTCACCGAAAGCCCAGCAAACAGCAGGTGCTCATCAAGGGAGAGCGGGTTCGACCAATTGATCTGGTAACTGATGGAGGACGTGGTCGGCGAGAGCGTCCACACGTCGCTGTCATGCAGTGAGACGTTGATGGCATCGTACGGGTTGTTGGACACCGTAACGTTGTCAAAGAACGTGTCGTAGTTGATGACCATCCATCGCACGTCGTACGTGGTTGAGGTGGACAGGTTGGTCAAGTCGAGGGTCCCGGTCGTGGAAGAGGTGCTCATGGCCTCCATGTTTTCGATGTAAAGCTCCGCAGTATCGGTGCTTTGAACGACGCCACCGGGGCCAAACAGCGTGGCTGCAACGGTCAGCGTGGATTCTTCCATGTCGGGCATGAAAGAGAGGTTGACGCTGTGCGTGGTGTTGGTAGCGGTGAACATCCCTGTGGTTGATGTGCCCCACTGGGTCGAGTCGTCGTAGAACACTTGTCCGTAGGTGTGGTTGTAACTGTAGTTCGTTCCTGCGGTCAGACCGGCAAACTCGAGCGTGGCGTGCGTGGCGTTGTGCAGGACGACGTTGACCACTTCGGCGGTTTGACCGCC
>WTJK01000034.1 GCA_011524855.1 Methanobacteriota archaeon
GGGCTCGGAGGGTTTCGGTCACCTCACCGTTGAGGAACGGTGCGACGATCAGGACCCAATCGCCAGCAGGCACGTAGGCTGCGAACGAGCCGTTCTCATCGGAGGCCACGTTGAACCACTCGTCCTCGGCCTCGTTGTAGAGCAGGAACTGGTTCGCGATGCCGTCATCGGTGTTGTTGGTGAGCGTTCCAGTCACGCGGTACGTGTGGCGCAGCGGCACGGGGAGTGGCGCTTCGGGGCCATCGAGGGCGATGTAAATCTGCTCAAAGGCAATCTCGCCCACAAGGTCGTAATCCGTGGCGTTCTCATCACTTGCTGCGGTTCGGTTGAACAGCAGATTGTAGGTACCGGGCGTCAGGTTCACCGTGATGTTCCCTGCCGTGTCGTAATCGTCAGCGTCGAAGTGGAGCGCATCACGGCTTTCATCGGTCGGCTCCAACGTGAAGGCGGGAGAGATGTGGGTTCCGTTCTCAAACGACTGGTCTTCTGCAGAGTTCAGGAAGACGTTCAGCGTCACGTTGATGCCATCGGGCATGGCCGTGAGTTCCATCCTCGACAAGTCGTCCGTCAGTGACAAGTTCACAGCGATGTCCTCGACCGGATCGATGTTCAGGCGCTCGTCGGTGACGCTGAGGTCCCAGGTGCCGTCGGGCAACAGGAAGTTGAATTCACCGTTTTCGTTGGCTTCGGTACGCCATTCGTAGCCGTCACCGGTGGCAACCACAACAGGAGCTTGCCAGCGGGGAAGGGAATTGTCCCACCGGGTGCTGTTGTCGTAGAGGTAGATGACACCGTCGACGCTGGTCAGCGGTTCGAGGTACAGGTCACCGAGATCCATGTCTGTCCCGGTGGCCACCTGGACCAAGGAGCCGTACCCGACGTTGCCTTGGACACTGCTGGTGGTCATGTCGTAGTCAAAGCCCGAGGGCACACGAACGGAGAAGTGTCCCGTCACGTTGGTCGTTGCTTCAAACACAAGGTCACCGGTCCGGAAGAACACATCGAGGCCAGAGGCCGCATCGGTGGTTTCCAACTTGTTTTCCTCAGGGGTGTTGTCCACCCAAGAGAGGTACTCTTCAGCAGAGCCGGGGAACACACGGAGGCTGCCGTTGATGTGAGCCGCTTGAGCGTAGGTCACGTCCTTGGCAAGCTCGTCCGTACCGATGTCAAGCATCAGTTGGTCAAACAGAACAAATTCGGGGTTGACATCGTCTCGGATGTCCCATGTTCCGAAGAACAATTCTGCATAGACCACACCGTTCTCGTCGGACGTAGCATTGATCGGGTCAAGCACACCCAAGGTGTTGTCAAAGGTGATCACACGGCCAGCGACATCGAAGAGCGGCTCCATGGTGCTGTCGTCAACGGGTGACACGAGTTGGAGCGTCACGTCCACGGTTGGTGGAACAGCGGAGGCCAACGTGATGTTGGTGGTGTCGTCAATGACGCTCACGGTTTCGTTGAGGTCGTACCAGCCGTCGTTGTCAACGTCCACACGGTAGTAGTAGTCGCCCTTGGCCACGGGGCCGTAGGAGAAACTGGCATTCTCATCGGTCATGATGGACACAACAGCGCTCTCATCGAGATCCATGTCGACCAGTTCAATCGTCGTGTTTCGCAACAAATCGCCTTCGAGCGTCGTCAGCGTGTCTTCAAAGATGGCACCTGGCATGGTCATGACCAAATCGTAGGATGGATCAACACCGATCTCAACGGGGTCAGGGAGGAGAACCTCCTTGCCGTTTTCGAGTTGAGCAATCATGTTGTAGGTTCCCGGCAACAAGCCGGTCTTGTAGAACGAACCAGGCTCAACCATTGGACCGGAGAATGACCCAACACCGATGAACAAGCCCGTTCCGTTGAAGGTCCCGGTACCCGCAAAGCTGCCTGCGCCTTCGATGGTTTCGCCGGTTCCGGCTTCTGCGTCACCGTAGGTACGCGTAAGCGTGGTGGTGCCGTCGGACGTGAATGTACCGGAAGCATTGACGGTTCCTTCGATTCGGTATTGTGGCAGGTCACCGGTTCCGTCAATGAGACAGACCGTTTCGTTGCTTGGCATCACCGGATTGGAGTCGTTGTCCGTGTCGCAATCCACGGGCGAACCCTCAATCCAAGAGGCTTCAATGGTCCCGTAACCGGTCCATGTGCCGTTCGCAAAGAAGGTTCGACCGTCACCGATGTCACGGGTGTAGGTGCCGATGAAGTTCTGTGCCACTGCGATTCCTTCACTCTCGAAGGTGCCGTTTTCCACGAACGTGGCCTCACCGGTGCCCTGGAGGATGCGGCTTTCATCGCTGGTGAACGAACCGCTGGTGGTTTCAACGGTGTAGTTGTCCGTCATTGACCAAATGTTCCGCAAAATGAACGTCGTCTCAGCGATGGGGTCGCCGTTGAACGATTCGTCACCGCTCCAAGTCACGGTACCGGAGACGCCTGAACTCTTGACGGCAACGTCGAGGGTTTCGGTCAAATCAGACAATCGGTTGGCCTGGTCACCGGTCACGTTCATCTCTGCCTCACCCAGCCAGCTCATGTTGGCCACTTGGCCCAGAATGGCGGTGATTTGGTTGATTTCACGGTCGTCGTTGGTGGTCTCAAGGATGTCACCGATGCGCTCGGCGAAGGAGCCGTCTCGAATTTGGTCACGGGCTGCGTTGGGGTTGTAATCACCCGCATACGCTGATACTCGGATTCGACCGGCAGGTGCGGTGAACGAATACTGTCCGTTTTCGTCGGTATCGGTGAAACCGATGGGGATCCAATACGTGTCTTCGTCCATGTCCATCTCACCCTCGCCTGAATACGCGTCGCGCTCCACCAAGAGTCGAACATTGGGCAAGCCCTCACCGTTGTCGGCGAGCGTGACTTGCCCGGTCATTTCAGCACCGGGGTAGTACTTCAGAATCTTCACAAGGGTGTTGGTTTGGGGAATGCCAACGTTTGCGTCCTCGCTGTACCAGTTGGAGATGACAAAGTGGTTCATCATGGCGCCTGGCAACGGAAGGGCTTGGGACAGGATGCTTCCTGGGGTTCCGGATTGACCGAAATGCTGGGAGGGTTGCGGGTTGGAAGCACCCGTTGACAAACCGAGGGTCGAAGCGCCATAACCCACGTAGGTTCGAGCCACCATGGTGTCAAAGAACACGTCGTTGTGGTCAACACGGACGTCCTCGATGAGCAACGGGTCGATGTCGGCGCCGGCCTGTTGGTTCAGGATGTCCTGTGCCATGGCTTCGTCAACTTCCTCACGGGTCATTTCATCTTGGAATTCGCCGCGAACCGTTTCGTACACTTCATCCATGTACGTGCCAATGTCTTGGCCGGAAAGGATGGTTGGTGCACCAAAGATACCCATGGGCTGACCGCGGTTGTAATTGGCATCCGCCGTGTACCGACCAGCGCGTGGATAGAGACGGTCGTCGATGGCAAAGTAACGGATTTCGTGGTTGCGCTCGATGGTTTCACCGGGCATGCCCTCGAAGTCTTGCACCTCGTACTGGTCCAACTGGATCAAATCGTTGTACAGGTCGTGAACGGTGCTGTCGTCGTTGGCCTCAAACGCCTTGGTCAGCAACTGTGTGACCATGGCAAGACGGGCGTTGGTCCGGTGAATGTTGGTGGACACGGAGCTGAATTCTTCCAGCAAGTCGGCGGTGTACCAGTAATCGCCGAAGATGGTGTAAGATGCGCCTTCAACGGTGTCTGCACCGGTACGGATGTTGTTTTGGAAGGTGGCGTTGGCGTCGATGATGGACGTGAAATCATCACCCAGGCAAGATGTGGACAAATCGTCCGTGCAGGCCAATTGTGCTCCGTCCTTGTAGATGCGGTAAATCGTTTGAGAGGTGTCGAACAGACCGGCCGTGTCGGGGTGGCCTTGGGCCATCACGACGTCACGGTTGACCTTGGTGACCTGGAAAGAACGGTCTTCAACGAACTCGACCATGCCTTCACCGAAATCCGTTTGCATCGTAACAAACTCGTCAACCTGCTCGTCCGAGAGGTGGTTGCCCAAGACCCGAAGGAAGGCAGGGGTGAACTGCAGCGTGTCAGCGTTTCGTGAGGCAAAGCCTCGGTCGCCTTCAGCCAGTTGCCACACCCACATGGCCGTCAAGTCGTCCTGCGACCGAGCCATGAGCATGTTACCGGCGGCGGGGATGCCGGACTGGAAGTTGTCCGACACCGAAGGGTGCTGTCCGGTGTTGAGGGCCTGGAAGCCGTAGTCCCACCACGACACAAAGGCCGGTCGGTCAGAATAGGGCTCGTCGGCGTCTTGTTCGGCCAACCACTCGTACGCCGTGTTCCAGCCGTTGTCATTGAACGAGGAACCGAAGCTCCCCAGGTACCAGCGACCGTCGTAGGTGCTGCTGTCCAAGACGGAGAAGCCCAGGGCGTTGAACCGGAGGATGTCCGGAACGATGTTGTAGATCTGCTCATCGATTTCGCCCTCTTGGTTGGAGGTGCCTGGAATGGCCGAGTCCAACCCGTAGGTGGCTTGCTGGCCGAACAGCATGATCATCACGAGGAAGACGGCGGAAAACTGCGGGGTGCGCCACACCGCTTTGCGGGCGCCCGAAATGCGGTCAGCCGGCGTGCGGATACCGAATTTCTTCCACGACCGAACCAAACCGCTCCAATCGGCCCAGCGCCAGAACGACATGATGCCGGCAGCTCCAAGCACGGCCATGATGGGGGTGGCGTTGAACATGAAACGAGCAGCGTTCCACGACATGAACGTGGCCACAAACACCCACACACCGAACACGAGGGAGGTCGAAGCACGGCTCCGAAGGCCCTTCCACAACAAACCCGCACCCACGATGAGGGCAAGCAGGAACGTGATGGGGCCGAACGATGCGAAGAGTTGAGCACGGTTCGGGGCGTTGGCTTCAGCGACGGTACCGAAAATCTTGGTCTTGGCAAAGTAGCCGCTGCCAGAGAACAGGATGTCCCAGCCGTACCAGATGTTGAAGAATTGCAGGACGAAGAGGACCACGAAGAACACGAGGGCCACGGTACCAAGCGTACCCAGCACCAGCAACCAAGGCTTGTCTCGGAAACCGGTGGTCACGAAAGCGATGACGATGCTGAAGACCGCAATGAACAGGAAGGGCTGCAGACCGGTGGGGTCAAGCACCAGGTTCAGGGTGGGGTGAGCGTAGAACGGTAGCCCCATCAGGAAAATGACGGCAAGCATGGTCAGGAACATCACGGAGATGGCCGTCGAGTCTCGACGGCGGAACATGTTGAGGGCCACCTGCAAAGCATACGCCAGGAACAGGATGGCGGGACCCACGACGAACCCTTTCCAACCGAGCGAGGCGATCCCGAAGGACACACCGGCAAGCACGGCGTTTGAAAGCGCATACGGTCGCTCTCGGGCGACATCACGGTAAGCGGCCATGAAGGAAGCAGGGTGCGGTGACGTCACGCGGCTGATGCGAGCGGTGCCTGCGTAGCGGACAGCGCGCATCCAGAACATGAAGCCCAACGAGATGAACAGCATCACAAAGGCATCGTGGTCGGCCAATGCCCAGGTCGAGTGGGTGACGTGAGCGGGCATGAAGGCGATGAGCCAAGCGGCGAGCACCGCAGCACCCTTGCCAAACTGGTCGTTGGCCATGGCGGCGATGGGGAACACCGTGAGGGCACCGTAGATGGCGGGAAGCGCCAGCATGCTGAACCAAACAGCATCAGCAGGGTTGGAAAGGAAAGGTTCCAAGAGCATGGCGCCGACAGCCATCGACCAGGAAAACAACGGTGGTCGAGGGTTGATGCCACCGAGCGGGTAGGCGCGGTCTGCGTCAACCAACAAGTGAGCGTTGTTGGCCAGGATGTAGTCCACAACCCGCTTCATGTACCAGGGGTCGGAACCGCCGGTCATGTCCCAGTTGCCGGTGCCAAAGGCGTTCATCGAAGGCACGGCGTACCACTGAATGCGGACGGCGAGACCGATGAGGAAAGCAGCTGCAATCATCATCCCTGCACCGTGGGTGCGAAGGAACATGCGAGCGTTGGATGGCTCGTGCTCACCGCGGTTGGCCCAGCCACCGTAGCGCTCGTGGTTCCCGATGTAGTAAATGGCGACGCCGATGAAGAAGGTGAAGCCAAACCACAGCCAAGGGGCCAAGGAGGTGTCGAGGTTCTCGTTGTACCAAATGCCACGCTCAAACCAAGACGAAACCTGGTAGAGCATCCACATGGAACCGGTGAGCATGGCACGGGTGTACCAGCGCTCGGCAACCATGGCGGCAATGATCAGGGCGACCACACCGGTCAAGAAGGCGTTCCAGTAGCCGACGTAGCCGTGGTATCCGTCGATGGTCGTGATGCCGAGTTGGTCCATCACGTCCACGCTGTGGAAGTGCCAGAGCGAGCCACCAAAGGTGAGGATCCACACACCGAGCGCCACCATCAACGGCAGGGCATTGCGGTTGAAGCCGTCTTCATGACCGAGGAAGGAGAACCAACCCGCATCGCTGGCGGGGTTGAGCACCCCGCGAGCCATGACGCCGGCCAGCACACCTGCCACGGTGGTGGCGGTCCACCACGCAAAGAACGTGTATGCGGCGGCCTGGCGCTGGAGGTTCAGCGTTGAAACATCCTGCCCGCTGGGCATGTTGTAGATGGTGGGAAGGGCAGCAAGCACGTCCGAAGCGGCGGCAAGGGATACCCAGAAACCAACGCCGGAAAAGACGACCATGGCTTGCCATTCGTAGCGCTCGCTGAGGTTCAGCAGGGAACCGAACAGGAACACGACGGCAAACAGCAAGGCCGCAACGGCGTCGCCGAGCGCAAGGTGAACTGCCTCTGCACCGAGGAAGCCCACCAACAACACACCGAGGGAAACAGAGGAAGGTGCGAGGTTGGGTTGGCTCGTTCGGAGCATGCGGGGCACGTAGCTCAAGGCCCCGGCGACGCCCGTGATCAACAAGGGCGTCAGGTTGGTCGGCGTCAGGTCGTAGTTCAGACCCGTAATCTTCGCAGCAGCAATCGCCAGCAACACAGCAAGGGGGGCCAACAGCCACCCCATGGTTTGCCGAGAGGCGGATGCCTTCGTTTCAGCATGTTCGTTCATGGTGTTTCCCTCATTCAAGGTCCAGCCTCAAGGCTGGGGTGCTTTGGCCACTTGCAAACCCCTTTTGAAAGTGACGGGGGTGTTGCCCCTTGAAACCAGCGCTCAGTCCCTCATTCGCTGTCCCCAAGACCCGCTCAACGGTCGAGGGCTCGATGGGCGATGTCGGAACGGTGATGACCGCCCTGCAACGAGAGACGCTCAAGTTGCTCGTAGGCCCGCTGTCGAGCAGAGGCAACGTCGTTCGCAACGGCGGTGCTGGACAGGACACGCCCGCCGGTGGCCAGCCAAGCCTGACCGTCTCGACCAACGCCTGCGAGGCTGAGCCACGCATCACCGTAGACACCGTTGGCCATCACTTCGGCCATGCCCTCGATGGGTCGGCCTTTGATGGGAGCTGCAGGGTACCCTTCAGAAGCCAGAACGACCGTCAACGCGAACCGGTCGCTCACGGTGACACCTGCAGGGTCCAAGCCGTCGGTCGCCGCCCCGTGCAAGAGGTCGAAGACGTCGCTGGTCACGAGTGGCAAGGTCACTTGGCATTCCGGATCTCCGAAGCGGACGTTGAACTCGACGACGTACGGGTCGCCGTGCTCGTCGATCATCAACCCAATGAACAGCACCCCGCGATAGGGCACGGGTTGGGCGGCGAGGTAGCGGTGCATGGGTTCAATGATTCGAGATACGATGCGCTCGTGAACGACATCGTTCACCACCGGAGCGGGGCAATAAGCACCCATGCCGCCGGTGTTGGGCCCCTCGTCGCCGTCGAACGCTCGCTTGTGGTCCTGACTGGGGGGAAGCGGGACGCACGCTTGGCCGTCCATGACCACCAACATGCTGGCCTCTTCGCCGGGCAAGAACGCTTCAAGCAGGACACAACCGTCGGTTTCGATGGAGGTATCGATGAAGGCGCGGGCTTCCGACCGGTCGGTGGTGACCACAACGCCTTTTCCACCGGCCAGCACGTCGCGCTTCACGACCCAAGGGGACGATGCATACGCATCAAGCGCCGATTCAATGTCCGAATTGGCGTCCAAGAGGACATATTCTGCCGTGGGCACACCTGCTTCCTGCATGGTCAACTTGGCATGGAGTTTGGAGCCCTCCAAGCGAGCCAGGGCAGCGACGGGACCGAAACACGGCAGCCCGGCGCTGGCGCATGCATCGGCCAATCCATCGCACAGCGGCGCCTCAGGACCAACCACCACCAGCCCTGCACCGAGCTCACTGGCCAGGTTCACAGTGGCTTGATGCGAGGTGTCCTCGAGAACATGATTGGTGGCGATTTCAGCGGTCCCAGCGTTGCCAGGCAGGCAGTGGACCGCGCCGACCTTGGGTGAATTCAGCAGGGCCAGGACAAGGGCGTGTTCTCTGCCTCCGCTGCCAACAACGAGCACATCCGTCGGTTGCATAATTTAGCGTCCGGACGAAACAGAATAAGCCCTTCGCGTCGGCGCCATGGCGTCTGCGAAGAGCACATAGGCTTCACCGGCGTCGGGTGAACATGCGACCTGCTGCACGAGCCTTGCTCTTGACCGCCATGATGCTCATGATGTCTGCGACCGCATGGGCAGAGCCCCCGACCGACGGCACAACCACCACCGTTTCTGAAGACCTCACCTGGTCCGACGATGCCAGCATGAACGGCCATGTGGTCGTGGAAAACGGGGCAACACTGACCGTTGAGGGTCAGATCACCATGGAAACCGGCTCCAGCATCACCGTGAACGAAGGCGGAGAACTGAACCTGCTCGGGGGCAGCCTCACCGGCGAGTCCCTTGACGCCGGCCGAATGGTCAACAGCGTACCCACCACGGCGGTCACGGTCAACTTCGGGGATCTCGCAGAGACGGGGGTGGTCCAACTTCAATTTGACCACACCATCGCCTCCGGCGTCAACTTCAATGTCAGCCTCGGCGATGACACCCGGAACCTATCCGGCGAAGACTCCGTCCAGTTCAACGCCCCGCTCAACGGGACCAATCTGACCTTCACCTTCACCTCGTATTACTTCACGCCGACCTACCTCACCTGGGCACAAGCCATCCACAGCGGAGGCAGCACGGTTCGTCACCAAGCCATGGACATCGCCTCCGAGAATGCGCCTCTGTACTGGTTCAACGCTGCGTTTGACATCACGGTGAACGGTCAGTTGAACGCAGAGGACAGCAACATCACCGGCGCCAACATCACCTGCCAGCACCACTGCCGCTTCAACGGAGCGAACCTCGTTGGCAGTGCACCCGTTCACGTCGCCAACGCCACGTCCCTCGAAATGGTCGGTTCCACCGTCGCTGGTTCACGCACGGACGAAGACATCGTGCTTCACGATGAGGCCACCATCGTTTACACCAACAACGTCGGAACAGGCGGTACCACCGATGCGTGGATCCGCTTGCTGTCCGAGCGCGTGATTCAGACCAACATCCCCAACGGCTCCCTGGACATCACCGGCCTCGGTTGGTCGGCCAGCCAATGGAACGACCTCACCGATGACCAAGGGCGCATCGTCTTGGTCGCCAATGAAACCACCAACGAGCACAAGCGCATCGTGGAGTGGATGGACGGCCAGGGCAACCTTGGCTCGGAAGCCGCCAACATCACCCTCTCCATCACCAGCAACTGGGGTGTCTTCAGCACCACCGTGCCGGCCCCCACAACGGCGTTTGGCACCATCAACCTCGACCTCCCGTTCGTCAGCGTTACGGCGCTTGAACCCGAGGACATCACCGCCACGGTAAACAGCAGCCTTGGCTTCATGATGACGGTGGAAAACACCGGTGATGCCGCTGTCACCGCCAACATCCGTTGCTACATGAACGGCAACGATGCAGATACCGCCCCTTCGACGATCACCGTGTCCGTGGATGCCGGCGGTTCAACCGACGTCCCTGTAACGTGGTATGCCTACGAAGCCGGCGACCTCGAATTGACGTGCCGACCGTTCCTTCCCAACGCCCTTGCGGCACTGAGCGAGGACGTCGCCGACATGGACGGCTTGACCATGGCTCCCGTGAATTGGCAGTATGCCGATGAGGTGGAGGACGCACCCCTTCTGATTTGGGCCACGGCCATCATCGTCTTCGGTGCGATTGCGCTCGGCGTTGCACGCGCAAGCAAGGGTCGCATGGCAGCAAAGGACTACGGCACGGATGCCACCGACATCACCGAAGAATCCGCCGAAGCGGAACGTGTTGACGAAGGGGCGGCCAGCGAGGCATCCGATGTCTGAATGTCCACCAGAAAGTGGCCAGGTCACGCAGCCCCTCCGACCCTGGCACCGTGCGAGGGAACGCTGAATTGGGCATGAAGCAGACCGTTCATGAAGGGCTTTCACCGCTCAATCGAGCAGGGTCAACACGTTTTCGGGTGGACGACCGATGACCGCCATGCCGTTGTTGATCAGCACCGGACGCTCCATGCAGCGAGGGAATGCCAGAATGAGCTCGGCCCGACCCTCAACCGTGCTGGCGTCACCGTCCGCACCATCGGGAATGTCCTTGGGACGGACACTGTTGGCGTGGATGGCAATCGCCTGCGCATCCTCTGGTGCGACGCCCTCCTCGAGGTACCGAATCACATCGAGCTGGCAACCTCGTTCTTCGAGCAACGCAAGCGCCTGACGTGACTTTGAACACCGCGGGTTGTGGTAGAACCGCACATCCTCACCGCATCAGCA
>WTJK01000070.1 GCA_011524855.1 Methanobacteriota archaeon
TTCCGTTGGACGAGGAGAGTCGCTCAAACAGCAAACCTGCCAACAGGAAATGACCTGCGTGATTGGTCCCCATTTGCATTTCGAAGCCAGCGTCGGTCAACAATCGCTTCGGGGTTTGGGCGATGGCGGCGTTGCAGATGAGGGCGTCTATTCGGTTGACGTTCGAGAGCACTTCAGAGGCAGCCTTGCGCACACTGTTGAGGTCGGACAGGTCCATCGTGACCGATGAAACAGGGGTTGCGTCGCCAAACTCGGTGCGAAGTTTGTTCAACGTGGAGGCGGTTTTCTCGTCGTTTCGGTTGAGCATGACCACCTTGGCGCCCTTGCCCAACAAGAGGCGGGTGGCCTGGAAGCCCGTACCGGAGGTGGCCCCGGTGATGACATGGGTTTGTCCCCTCAAGGAATCGATTTCGTCGGTCTGCCATCCCTTGTTGCGTGCCATGGTCCACTGCTACTCTTCGAGTTCTTCAATGCTCTCAATTGGGGAGGAACCGACGGAGGAACACTCAATGGTTGGAGGAACCATCCTTGTGACTTGACCACCAACCGACGGTTGACTTCGGGGGTGACAAAGGACAGTTGCAGGGCTTTCTGAAGCGACGAGGTCCAAGCACGGCCGATGATGAACACGCATCATGGTTGAAATCCTCAGCGGCCCCGCCAAGGCATCGTGAACATTCCCGACACCACAGGTGTCTACGATAAGGACAATTGGTGTGTGCAATTGTGCACCGCAAGCGGCGCCAACATCGCCACCATCTTCGGCATGTACAACATCCCGCTGGCGACCGCCACCGTTGACCATTGGGCCCAGTACCCTGAATGGGTTGACCACCCGTTCGTTGACACGGGATCGGCCTCCGGCTCGGGCGAGAAAGACGAGTGAGCCAGCGCTCCGGTTGATTCTTATTTCACCGGCGTTGGCCATGCACCATGACGAAGCATGGGGCTGCATTCGCCCTCACCGTGCTGTTGGTGAGTTCCCTCTCGGGCTGCTTCGGCGGTACGCCCGATGACTACCATTACTCGGCCGAAGACGCCGAGGGTTACACCTCGGATTACACCCTGGACGACCCGCTGTTCAACCTCACGCTTGACGACCGAGGTGAAGTGAACATGAAAATCTCCGAACTCGTGCTCGTCGTCAAACAGGACGGCGTTTCACATCCCTGTGAAGCCGAAGGAGGCGGTGGCAACTGCACGGTGACGCAGCACGGGGGCGACAACGATGCCCTCTGGGAAATGGGCGAAACCCTGACGGTCACCGAGAACGGCGTGAACATTTGCGGCGGGACGTGCATCTTGACGTTCACCTTGGAAGGACCCGACGGCTCCCGAACCACGGGGCCCACCGTCCTGACCGTGAACTGAATCGAATCGTGTCGTCACCACTGGCAAGCAGGGTCCATACGACCCCTCAACCCAAACGAGGGATGGCCAAGACCGTGGTGGCGAAGAAATCAGCTGCTGCAGGAGAGCATGGAACAGCCCACGCGATGCTTGGCCCAATCGGGGCGAGGTTGGAACCACTTGGCTTCCAACTCGGGCTGATCATCGTAGGGACGCTTGAGCAATTCATGCAGTTCCTCACACACCGAATAGTCGTCGCGTTCTTCAGCAGCGTCGATGGCCAGTTGCGCCATCCAGTTGCGCAGCACGTACTTCGGGTTCGTTGAGCGCATGGTGGTCCGGTCGGGACTTCCGTTCACCCGCTCCCACCAGCGCCCTACCCATGCCTTCCAGGCGTCCATGTCCGCCTCCCCCGGACTATAGAACGCCGGCATGAGGCCGCTGATGTCGGGCCCGTCCAACTCACCCAGCAAGCGGAAGAAGATGGTCATGTCCACTTCGCTTTGTGTGAACCGTTCAAGCAGGTCGTTCACGAGCGCCTCGTCGCTCGCCTCCAAGGTCCCCAAACCGAGTTTGGCACCCCAAGTGTCGCTTTGCAAGGTCATGGCGTGTTCCATGTGGGCGTCCAGCACCGGCTGCAACCGAGTAACGTCGTCCATCAACGGCGCCATGGATTCCAGCAGTCGCGCCACGTTCCAGGCACCGATGTGCGGTTGCTGGCCGTAGCGGTACCGTCGACGTGAGGCATCGGTGGTGTTCGGTGTCCAGTCGACATCGAAGGGCTCCAACCAGCCGTACGGTCCGTAATCGATGGTGATGCCGTGGATGGACATGTTGTCCGTGTTCATCACACCGTGGACGAAGCCGACCCGCATCCAGTGGGCGATCATGATGGCGGTGCGTTGCGACACCTCGGTCAGCCACGCCACGATGCCGTCGTCGTCCGCCACGTGATGCCCGGGGAAATGGTGCTGAACCGTGTGCTCCACCACCGCTCGAAGCGTGTCGTGATGACCGTCGGCCACGTGAATCTGAAACGTCCCAAACCGAAGGAAGCTCGGCGCCACCCGGCACACCACCGCACCGGGTTCGGGGGCAGGGTTGCCGTTGTACAGAACGTCGCGAACCACATCTTCGCCGGTCGTCGTCAGGGAGAGGGCGCGGGTGGTTGGCACGCCAAGGTGGTGCATGGCCTCGCTGCAGAGAAACTCGCGAATGGAGGACCGCAGGACAGCTTTACCGTCGGCCGTGCGTGAGTACGGCGTGCGTCCAGCGCCCTTGAGTTGCAGTTCGAGCACGCCGTGCTCTTGAGTCTGAACTTCACCCAGCGTGATGGCCCGCCCGTCGCCCAACTGGTGGGCCCAGTTTCCGAATTGGTGACCACCGTAGCGCTGAGCGTAGGGCACCATGCCTTCCACGACACGGCTTCCGCCGAGGACCTCTGGCTCGGACTCGCTCAACCCCAACTGGTGCGCCACCTCGGTGGACCAAAGTCGGAGAACAGGGTTGGGTGCCGGTGTGGGGTCGACCTTGGACCAGCAAGCACCCGGCACCTGACGAGGCCGACCTCCTTTGACATCATCACCGGGCGTTTCGTCGAGGAAGCGACGCTTCCAAGCGAGGGAGGCCAGTTTGCCCATGGTTGCAGGTCGAGGCCGTGGGACTTGAACATGTGGACGCAGCCCGGGCAGTGAACCTGCGGACAAAGGAATTCAAGGGAAAACGTGGTCCAGTACGAGGTGATTCAGGCGTCTTGGGGATGTTCAACACGACCGTCACCCATGCTGGCAAAGCGACCTTGCTCACGAGGGTGGACGACATCGGACGCCCCCCATGGCCAGCCGCCAAATTCCGTGCGCTGGAAGTCGGCAAAGGCCTGGTAAATCTCCTCTCGGGTGTTCATGACAAAGGGGCCGTGTTGAACCACGGGCTCGTCGATCGGGCGTCCTTGCAGCACCAGCACGCGGACCGGTGCATCGGGAGCCTGGACGGTGGTGGGCACCGTCGCATCAAGTTCCATCCCGTGTTTGGCCCGCAATCGATGACCGTCGACTTCGGCCTCGTGGCCGTCGATGTGGTACATCATGCGGTTCACCGAACCCGATGCCACCGGCAGTTCTACGCTTCCGCCCTCGTCAAGGTTGATGATGTACAGCGCCACTTCGTTGTCGGGGTCGTGCGCCCAGGACGCCTTGGGGGGCGGTGGTGCTTGGACGTCAAACCAAGGCCCGGCAACAACCCGAACATCCCCCCCCTCGAACGGCACGTGCGGTACTTGATCGGCCCACAACATCTCGTAACCCGGTTCGGCCATCTTGTCCTTGGCAGGGAGGTTCAACCATATCTGAAACAGATCCAGTCGGTTCGGACCGTTGCGGTTCACCAGTGGAAACATCTCGGAGTGCATCAGCCCCGAACCGGCTGTCATCCATTGCACGTCACCAAAGCCGTACCGTCCCGTCGATCCGCCGGAGTCAAAGTGGTCAACGAGTCCATCCAACACGACGGTGATGGTCTCGAACCCACGGTGTGGGTGCGCTGGAAAGCCGGGTACCTCCGCACCGTGGTACATCTTCCAATCGTTGGCCTCGTCAAAATCCGACCCGATGTGACGGCCTGCGAGCGGTGCATCGGGGCCCATCGCCTCGTTGCCTTCGGGGTAGAGGTCCAAATGATGAACACAAAACAAGAACGGGTCCATGGTTTGGCGCATGAAGCCCATCGGGCGATTGGAGCGAACCGGTGAAGTCATGTTTCCATCTTGGAGCCCCGCTTCAAAAGGCCTTGGCTTTGCCGTGCATCCGGGCCGCTCGACATCGAATCCTCTGGCTTGGTTGGTGATGTTGTCACGCAGTATTTGCTCCGGTGACCCTGGCGGGCATGTGGCATGGAAGCAATGGCGCACGCTGTTTCAGGCGGGGAGTATGGAGCTTCACGACTTCGCCCACGCGATGATCTCGTCAAGGTTCATGCGGTCACCACCGTCCCGCCCTTCGTAGATGTGTTCGATGCTGCCGTCTTCGTTCACCAGCACGTCAACCGGGAGGATGCCCAACTTTGAGGGGGAAAGGGTGCGTGGAATGAAGCCTTTTGAGATGGCTTTCAGTGCTTTTCGAACGTGGAACAACGGGCCAAAGAAGCCCATGATTTTCTTCCGTCGTACACCCACGGCGTTGTACAGGGTCTTGTTCGGGTCGGCGAGCACTTCGAACGGAGGGTTGTGGCGCGCCATCCGAGCCTTGAGTTCTTTGATGGACGAATCAAAGACAGCCACGGCTTGAACACCTTCGCCAAATTCGCCCCAGCGGTTCACCATGGAGGCCATCCGAAGATTGCAAAAAGGGCATGAGGCAAACCGATAGAAGGACAAAATCACTTTCTGACCCGTGAGCGCACCCGTGTCGATGTCTCGGTCGTGGATGGAGGGGAGCACGTGAGACGGGAGGTGACCCCCAACCTGAATGTTCATGGACAAAAGCCAAAGAATTCAGCACTTCAAGGTACTGATTCTTTGACCCAGAAGAGCAATGAAGTCTCCATCCGACCGTTGACGGATGCAGCCTCAACATCCAACAGAACCGGTGTTTTCCTGACCCTTCATATCATGGCCTTCAACTTGTCCTCAAGATCTTCTGCCACCTTTTTGGACAAACCGAGTTGTTTTCTGCTGGAGTTCAGGATGGTACGCTCCATGTCGGTGATGATGCCGTCCTCGTAGGCCGACATCAACAGGTTGAGGTACATTTCTTCGTTGATGGAGTCGGCGTTGGTCACCTGGTTTTCGAGCAGCCGAGACACAATGATCTCGGTCGGAAGGAGCAGCCCGAGGATGGCAAGTTTCCCCATCACCAAGGCGTAGGTGCTCTGAACTCGCCGCTCCAGCACCGGTTCAACCGCAAATTCTGAGATGATGAACAACACCACCGCGACCATCAGCGTGATGGCGGTGGCCTTGCGTTGCAGTTCTGCGCTGGTCAATTGGGTCATGGTTTTTGCGAGTTCCTCGTTGGAGGCCTCCAAATCTTTGTTGCTGAGCCTGAGATTTTCGTTGGCTTCGTGAATGCGACGACTCTGCTCTTCAATCACCGCTTCAGCGTCCACTCGAGCCTTTCGCTCCCGCTCAATCTTTCGCTCAAGCCGTTTTATCTTCTCTTCAGGCGTGACCTCGCTCGCTTTGGCCTTTGCTTTCCTGGCCATTTCAGCGAGGTCCACGGTTGATCACCGGCTCACTGCAGCTTGCAGACGAAGAGAATAATTTGCTTTTCATCGGTCGATTTGTCTTCGAGTTCAACCTCTACGGTCTCGTTCCAATGCTCAAACGCACCGTCCATCAGACCGCGTGCGAGGTCAGCGAAGTGACGGTGCGAGTGGTACTCAAAGTGCAAGGTTTGACCGTCGTCGTGCATGGTGGCGATGAAGTCGGGCAGACCTGCCTCAGGGTAGAGCTTTAGCACTTCGACGTGAACCACGTCGTGGATGGAGCACAAAAACGAGAACGAGGTTTCGTGGCCCTCAAAGAACACGGGGAAGAGTTCCAAGAATCGACCGAAAAGGTACTTTCCAAAGGCATGGACCAGCGCAGACACGGGCACATCGATTTTCTCAGAAAGCGCAACCACCAACGTCACCAATTCGGTGTGGCTGTAGGTGCCCACAGCGGTGTAGGACCCGCCGGAGGGCAAATCAGAAGATTCGATGATGTCGTCGCTGACGTCTTCACCAAACGTTGATTCAACCATATCGATAAATTCACGGAAGACAATTCCTTTCATGCTGTAGTCCTCACAGACAACGCATATAATCGTTGCACCTCAATGGATTGTATAGACAAAATCAAACAATGCTTTATGTACAACGATTTTGGGTTTTTCAGGTATGAAGGCAGACCTTGTTTCTAACATCACCCAGCAAGTCTGTCAGGCCGATGTTGACGAGGTCCGGGAGGTCTACCTTGAGGCCATTTGCATGCTGGCAGAATCTTCCACTTCCTTCATCCTCAAATTCGGTACATCCGAGGGAAGCATCGTTCGCTCGACCCTCCCCAGCCTCATGCATGTCAAACTGCCCACCGACGTCATGCGACTGACCGATGAATCCTACACCGTGGAAGGAGACGACCTGGACGCATGGTCCGCCCTCCCCCCGGTCAAGGATGGACGCATCAAATCCCTTGCCGTTCGCAGGTTCAATGTTTCAGGCGAGACCTACATGGCCTGTGCTGGCAACGCCGACGAAGGCCATTACTCACACGACCTCCTTGAGCAGTTCAACTGGACCGCCCCGCTTGGCGCACACACGGTGCGCTTGATCCGCCACAATGCCAAGGTGGAACGGGAAAAGCGCTCCCTCAACAACACCATCGACGAACTGAAGCAAGAATTGGCCTCCGCTGAAAGCATGGCCGACCAGCTGGAAGGGACCAACGCCCAACTCTCCAACGCCCTGTTGGAGGTTTCAAGCGCCAAGGCACAGTCGAAAGCCCTCCTGTTCACGGTTGGCATCGGTATCGTGCTGTTCGCCATCTCCGAATTTCGGATCGAACCTTGGCTCGAAGCATCGGGTGTATCCGAAACCACCCTCATCTACCAGAAGGTGCTGATCCTTGGTGGCCTGGTTCCTATCCAGGTGCTGGTCGAACGCTTCATCAGCAGCAAGGTCAACTCCAACGCTTCCAACATTCGCATCTCGATGTACGAGGAAGTGCTGAACGTTTTGCTTGAAGACGGCGCCCTATCCGTGAAGGAACTTCGCTGGCTCGAGCTCTATCGCCGTCAGCAGGGCATCACCAAAGAGGAATCCCAATCCGTTGAAGCACGATTGCGCAACGATTTGCTCAAAAAGAACCGTCAAAAATTACAAATCAAGGCAAAGGTAGCCACCGCCGAGGCGTGATGACCATGTTGAACCGAACCACCCTGATGCTCCTGCTGATGACCTCCGTGACCCTCCTGCCCGTGGCCTCCGCTGCGGGTGCCGCCGAATTTGAGAACGGCACAGCGATGACCACCATCGAGCGCGTAACCTACATCTCGTTCGTGGCCATCAGCCTGATGTTCATCGCTACGGCCTTCTTCTTGTTCATGGAACGCAACGACGTGGCGCGCCAACACCGACCCGCCATCGGCCTTGGCGTGATGATCGTCGGCATCGCCGGATTCCAGTACGCATTGATGCAAGACACCTACCTTGTCGACGGCTCCGTTCCCACCGATTTCCGGTACTCCGACTGGCTCACCACCGTTCCGCTCATGGCCGTCACGTTCGCCGTTCTCGCCGGCAAAGAGTCCTTCACCAGCCGCCGGCTGTTTGACATGCCCGGCATGTCCGTGCCCGGTATCATCATCGTGGGATCCACCTTCATGATGGCCAGCGGATACGTCGGCCAGCTGGAAATCGATCAGGCATTGTCGCTGGGCGAAACACCAGCGAGCTTGCATTGGTATTTCTTCCTCCAAGGCCTGGTGGGTTACGGCACGGTGTTGCTTGTGGTCGGCACACCGTTCAGCGGAGCATACGGGATAGACGACACCAAAATCGGCGACGAAGCCATCCGGACCGCGATGGCTCGCATGCGCAAACTCATCCTCATTGGTTGGGTCATCTACCCCGTTGGCTACGTGATTGGAGCACTTGAAATGGGGGGCGAAGACGGTGCTGCCTGGATGATGCTCGCCTACAACGTTGCTGACCTCGTCAACAAGGTTGGGTTCGTTGTCATTGTCCTCATCGGGGCTCGAGGCACACAGGAAGCCATCGCCGCTTACGAGGGGCGGCTCGCAGTGTTCACACCGCCCAAGGCAGCCTCCCAAGAGGAAGAAGAGTACGACAACTCAGGGTTGCTCGAACTGGCTGCGATTTCCCAAGGCGACATCCCAGCAGACGACGGCATCGTTGACGAACTTTGAATGCGCATCACGTTGCGACTCCTCCTTGTAGGAGAACCATGTTTGATTGACGACGTTGAGCATCGACAAGAAGCCTATACAAACCTGCACCACGGGGTGGCGCTCATGGGTACTGTACCGCGTGCAACATGGCACGCCGTCGGGCTGGTCGTCCTGCTTGCGCTGTCCGTTCTCCCACTCCCACCCATGGACCCCACAACCGCAAACGGTGAAGCAAAGGAACTTACGAACGCTCCAACGGTTCATGAAACCGTCGTCATCGACGGCTCTTTCGATACCACGGACGGTTTCACCCACACCAACCTCACCACGTCGGCTGTTACGGGCATTACCACCCTTCAACGACCCGCCATCTCCTGGACCACCCCCACCAACGGCAACGGGTTGTCAACCCTGCGAACCGGAACGTGCTCCGTGTACTTGCCCTCAACCGACGAGGTCTACCTGATGGGCGGTCGAAGCGATGCCAACCCCGTCCAAACCGGTGACGAGGCACCTTCCAAAACCGTCGATATCTTCGACATGTCCACCATGGGGTGGTCCCCGGCCGCCGAAGAGATGGCCAGCACACAGCAATACCACGGCTGCGGGGTGCTCAACGGGGTCATTTACACCGTCGGTGACCTGTACCCCAATTCGCAACCGGCCATGGACTCCACCGGCATGGTGCAGAAGTACGACCCCAACGTTGGCAACTGGACCACGGGGACGAGCATGCCCAGCGGAAAAGGCGTGGGACTTGCCGGCGTTGCGGTCCTCAACAACCAACTCTACGTTGCGGGTGGGGTCGCCAAACCCGACCGTTCCGACCTCCGTGCCGAGATGTTTCGCTACGATCCCATCAACGACCAGTGGACCCAACTGGCCAACATGACCGTGCCCCGTCACTCCTTCGAGTTGGTTCCGTTCCGTGGCAAGCTCATTGCCTACGGAGGTGTTGGGACCTTCTTTGACCCGGCTGCCAACCAAACGGTCACGGGTGACACCAACCGAACAGAGGCATACGACCCGGTCACCAACTCGTGGTCGCCCCTGCCCAACGCCACGCGCGCCCTGACGGCGTACGCAGCGGAAGTGTTCAACGACGAAATCGTCATCCATGGAGGCTACACCACCAGTGGATGGTCGGGCACCGCCAGCGACAAAACCTACGGCTACGACCCCTTCGTCAACCGGTGGCGAACCCACGCGACCCTTCCCATTGGGATGTACGATTCCACCCTTGTGCGAGCAAACGACACGCTGATCTATGCTGGTGGCGACATGTCCAACCAGCGGTTCAGCACCTGGTCGGTATCCTACCTGGGTGAAAACGAATACTTCACCAACCCCGACCACCGAATGGGGTGGCTCACCTCCAGCATCGAACAGCTCAGCAACACCACTGAAGGGTCGGCCAGCTTGACCTGGCTCGACCTCCAGACCGTCGAGCCCAGCGGTACCACCGTCGGCCTGCAGTACCGAACGGCAACGGAGGCCACGGGCATCGCATCAGCGCCTTGGAAGCCCACCGTCGTCCCGGTTCATGCGTTCCTGTCTGCGGGCAACCATTCCATGGACGACGCCCCGTTGAACCACGGGTATCTGCAATACCGTGCTCGCATGACCACCACGGCCCTCATGGATTGGGACACACCTTCCCTTGCAAGCGTGACCATCGGCGCTGACGAGGCATCCTTCATCACGTCATTGCCAGCAACGATGCAACCCACCTCAGCGCCGATCAACATCACCACCCACCACCATGCATCCACCGCCCCCGGCGATTACGTCCTCGGGTTGAGAGCCCAGAACCCTCTTGGCGGACCCCACAGCCCTTCTGAATGGACCCGGATGACGTGGAACACCAGCACACAAACGCTGGACATCTCGGACAACGACGGACTGATTTTTGAAAACAACGTGACGGCCGTGCTGGGTCCCATGACGGCCTCGGGCCAAACCGTCACCTGGTCGTTCTCCCTCGCGAGTACGTTGCCAAGCGAGCACTTGCGCTTCATGGTTCAAACCCAAGCGGCACGCAACGTGACGTACATTCATGAAGACCTGATCGGCTTGGATCGAGAGGTTGAGGTCGTCATCCTTGACGTGACGGCGGACGCTTCCAGCGTGGGCGGACCGGATGTGGAAACAGGCGAGGTGCTGCCAGGGAATGCGGAATTGACCGTTCGACTTCAGCACCGTTTTGCCAACAGTGGCTTGGCCCTGATGGGAGGCTCGATCGAAGCACGAATCCACACCGATGTCCTCACCTACGGCGAAAGCCCGACGGGTGAACGCATCTGGGAAAACAGCACCACGAACTGGTTCATGCTCCCAACAGGAGGCGCCGCATGGGATGCGGTGCTGAACCTGCCCGAGTCGATCGCAGGAGACGTGACACTGTCCCTTGAAGTGCGGACCGCTGAAGACTGGACGTTGCAGGATGAGTTGGAAACCTTCACGTTCGTCCTGAACGGGGTAGCCCCCACCCTGGTGGCCACCGAACCTGTCGATGGCGCCTACATCAACGAAGCCAGCGAGCGACCGGTGACGTTGGCGTTCAACGATGTGGGGGGCTTCACGCAGGACACGGTGACCCTCTACGAGTGGATCGAGGCCGTCCACGACGGGACCAACGGCGGCTCCGCAGACGGCCTCCCCCAACGCAACGAGTATGCCGAAGCGACCCTGTACATCAACAACGAAGGCAACCGTTGGTACCTTAACACCAGTGTCAACGACACCATGAACGCCGACCACCAAACGGTCCACCTCCTGCTTGAGGGGACGGACGCCGCAGGTTACGCCTTGCCGCCGGCACCCGACCAGCGCGGTCACCTCACCTGGACCTCTCGCACCCCATCGAAAGCCAACCTCACCGCGTTGACGCCGGTGGGAGAATTGGTGTCCAGTGGGGTGCTTCGTCTCGAACCGTCGCGCATGTTTGGTTGGAGCCTCACCCTTGAGGACACCAACGACATTGCAGACCTGCTCAATGTGGAGGTCCAACTTGGTGGTGATGACCGGCTTGGGTTCGCTTACAACCCCGTGGACGGGTCTTGCCGCGCCCTTGACCAACGCATCCTCGTGCTGCCCGATGGTTGTCGGGCCGTCACCTCAGGCAACACCCTCGCCCTGAGCATGAACGGTCGAGTCGATTGGAGCTTTGCCCCGGGTGAATTGCAACTGGGGCGGCTCGATGCGGTTGTGCGCGACGTGGACGGAACGGCGCTGTTCGCTCACGAAGGCATGTGGAGCCTGCAACGCGAATTGGCCATCGATGTCACGTCCCTCACCGACGAAGATGGACCGGTCACACAACCCCTCACCGAAGGCGTCGCCGTGATGAGCGGGGACGACCTTATCTTGCGAGGCATGGTCACCCACCGGCTGAGCGAATCCCCGTACACCGGGGAGTTGCGACTTCGATGGGACGGCCTTCAACAATCCAGCCCGTGGCGAGGCGCCGTGACGGTCTCGGTGGAGAACGGCTCGATCGATGCCGTGGTGCCGACACCGACCGGTTCAGGGTTGATGCACGAAATTGAATTCAGTCTTTGGGACCCGTACGAACTCACGTCCCTGACCACGATGCAGGTTCCCTCCTTCCGATTGGACGGCCTCCCGCCCGAATTGCTGGCCTCCAACGGAGCATCGTCGATTTCCCGCTACCACCTCGATGAGGTCAACGTTGGTGTCAATTTGCGAGAAGCCCAAGGATGGAGCGGCAACCTGACCGTGACATGTCAGGTGCGTTCCTTGGATACGATGTGGCCAACCCAAACGCAATCCAGGAACGCTACGACCGTGTTTGATGGCAACACCATGTTCAGTTTCCAATTCAACATGACCGGGTTGGGCGACCCGTCCACGCTCCCGGCGCAAGCCTCCATCGGGTGCTGGGCAGACGGGCAAGACGATGCCGGGTGGTCCCTTGTCAGCAGCACCGGAAATTCTGAAGCCGAACCGTGGCTGGTTGTTCCCCTGAACAACATCGGCCCGGACCTCACGCTCCAAGACGTCGTCGTCAAAGCAGACGTGGCACCCGGTGAGAACGTGGACGTGACCTTGCTGGTGGTCAACAGCGGGGAAGCGCTCGACACCGGCTTTGACATTCGTTTGGAACTGGTTCAGGGTGACAGCGTGACACTGGTGGGCCGTGCCGTCTTGGACAGCCTCAACCCCAACACCGCCGTGCCACTCGCCCGGTCGTTCGAGGCGCCGGAGGGCACCTGGACGCTTCAGATCACGGTTGACCACGAGGCAGCCATCTGGGAGGTCAACGAGGGCAACAACGCATGGAACGCCACCTATACCACCCAAGCCGGTGGGTTGGGCGGTGTTGCAGCCGCAGCAGGCGGCGCAGGTGCGTTGGTTCTGGTCGCCGTCGTCGTGCTTCGTCGACGACGAGACGACAGCAGCGTTGATGAGGCAGCGTTGAAGGCTGCCATGGATCCCGTTCCCGTGGAATCAACCTCACCAGCAAAAGCAACACCTTCGCCGCAGCCTCGCGGACCGCCAGGCGGAAAGATCGCTGGTGCAAGCACCGCCAAGCCAAGGAAGGGGCCGCCTCGGGGCCCACCCACAGCATCGCCTTCCGAACCCACCCTTGACACCAAGGCCATAGCGGCAGCCCACTTTGATGCGCTTGGGCCCGGCCCGCAAGGATCAACGGAAGAGGAACACCGGGTGGCCGACTACACGCAACTGCCGGGTGGTGGCGATTACGAATACACCGATGAGGGGACGTTCTATGCCGTTCCTGAGCGAGGAGAGCGGTGGCGATTGAACGAGGACAAGTCCTTCACGAAGGTGAAACCTTGACGTCCCCACCTTCTTGAACGGTGACCAACCCTCACGGCGCATGAGCGACGATGTCAACGACGTGCGTCGCGTGCTCACGATGGCCTTCCGCAGCTCAAAACAACTCAATCCCTTCGATTTGGAACGTTGGCTGGCGTTCGACATGGGTTGGTTGGCACCCCACGAATCGGAAGTTGCCGTGGCGGCTTTGATCGCAGCGGGTTGGCTCACCGAATCTGGATCCGATGTTGAGGTGGCTGTTCCCCTGGGTTCTGTGGATGTACCGCTTGGATGGTTTCCCCGTCCTTCGCGATTGCTGCAGCCTGTCAAAGCAGCGCCACCAACCACCTCCAAAACCGAATCAACGGCAAACGCCAGCGGTACCAATGCAGCCGCAAATGCGCCCCTCCAAACACCAAGCATCTCTGCCTCCTCCAAACCCTCGACGACGACCAGCCCCCCATCGACCAGCGAGCACGTTGACCCGCGGATGCGAGTGACCCAACGGCTGGTCAAGTTCATTGCACGCACCAGCGGCATCGATGCGGCCGAGTTGAACAGGCGGGCTGAGCGCAAACAGAAGGCGTTTCGACACGTGACACCGTGGCTCGCACTGGCGTTGGTGGCTCGGGAGCAGAACTTGGACATGGAGGCCATCGTTGAAGCGCTGGCCGTGGTCTGAAGGCTCCCCGTATCGAATCCACCGTGCTCGGACGCAGACATCACTCTTCTGAACAACACCGACTGCAGTCGAGCACCAGCACATCACACCGACCAAGGGTGTTCAATCATCGCTTGGCTTGGACAACTCCGAGGATTCCTCAGCACGGGCGACCAACTCGACCAGCACTGGAAGCAACACCAGCGAGAGAATGAGCGAAAACATCACCGTGATGGCGGTGATCAAACCGAAATCTTGGATGATGGGCATGGGTGAAAAACTGAGCACAAGGAAACCTGCCATCGTGGTCAACGCGCTCAGCATCAAGGCCACGCCCGTGGTGTTCAGTGACGTGCGAAGCGCTTTCCAATGGTCGTTTTGACGGTCCAACTCGACCTCGATGCGCCGCCACATGTGAATGGAATAATCGATGCCAATGCCCAAGGTCAGTGCCGTGACCATCACCGTCAACACGTTCCACTTGAGGCCAATGAGCGCCATGGAGCCCACCACCCAGAGGGACGCCACACCCACAGGGAACAAGACGATCACGGCCGGCATGGTCCGCCGCGTGAGCATGAACAGCACAAGGAAGGAAACCAGCAGCGAGATCGCCGTGCTTTCAATTTGTGTCAACGACAGGCCCTGAAGCACGGTTTGGAGCACAACCAAGTCCCCCGTGATGTGGAGCTGAGCATGATCTTGGAGTTGGGCACGAAGCGTTCCAGAGCGATCGGTCGCCCCAAGGACTTCTTCGAAGTTTTCAATCACCCGATTGGAATCCGCCGAGGTGACGGCTTCAACGCGCACCTCGTTTCGGAGGTGGAGGATGAACGAACCGTCGAGGTGCACGGTCTGCTCCACACGTTCCCGCCACGACTCGCCGGTCAACGGATCGGCGATGGAATCGTTGTTTGCCAATTCTGCAAAGAAGGACCCAAGGTCCACCGAATCTCGACCTTCGGTGGTGGAGTACACCTGACCAGCAATGACCTCGAGGTTGTGCACCTCACCCATGGAGGCGTTCCGCAGAATGGCGTCGCGCAGCACGGGATAAGGCCCTTCGTAGGAGGGAGCTGGCGTTCGGTAATTCGTGCCAACCACATCGTTGTTGGACTGGAGGTCGGCGTGGAAACCACGCAGTTCGGACAGCAAATCGTCGTCCCCAGGAACGGTGGACTGACCGTCGACCGGCTCAAAGAGGACATAGACCAATTTCCAACCCGCACTTTCGTAGCTCGAGGTCAAGTCGTCTCGAACCTCCATCACCCGCATGTCATCAGCAACAAAGTCAGCGAGGTCAAAATCGGTCTCCAGGGAGGCTGCCCCGTAAATGGACAGACCGGACACCAACACCGTCACCAAGATGACCCCGACTTGCTGTCGTTGTTGAATACGAAGCAATCGCTCGGACACACCCGGGAGGGCGAAATTGGAGCTGTTTGAAGCCGGCTCGGGCGACGTGAACATGACGTGAAGGGCACCGACGAAGAAGGTCGAGGAGAGGAAAGCAGAAACCACGCCCAACGAAAGAGCGTAACCGAGGGTTGCCAACGGCGGCAAAGGGGAAAGGATGTTGGCCATGAACGCCGCCACCGTGGTCACGATGGCGAGACCGAGGGGGATGGAGAGATGCCCCATGGCTCGCATCCATGCTTCTGCCGTGTTGGGGTGCTCCTCAAGGTTGTCGCGTTGGCGCCGCTGCAGATGGATGGCATAATCGATGCCCAAACCCAAAACCAACGGTGCCACCGTTGCTTCCAACGCCGTGAAGGTGGCACCCGACAGGTTCAGCAATCCATACGTCCACACCAACGCACTTGACAACCCGATCAGAGGGAACACCACGTGGTTGACCGAACGGAAGCCCACGGCCAGCATGGCCACCACCACCACCAACGCCCCCACGATCAACAACAGCAGGTTGTCGAACGTGCCCTCGTCGATGTCATGTGCCAGCAAGTCGTTGGACACAACGGCGTAGGTCATGGAGGATGCTGTGGAACGTTCGTCCATGACCGTTCGTAGCTGATTTTGCAGTTCACGGCGCTGCGTTTCCCCCAGGTCGGGATTCACCTCGAGGATCCACAGCGTCGAGGAAGCGAACGGTGCTGCGTCTCCCGTGCCGGATTCCAAATACTCGCACACAGGGTCAAAATCAAGATCCTTGTGAAGCAACGCAGATGATGCATAGGTGGCCGATGAAAGCAATTCATCGTCTGCCGAGAGGCTGCATGTCTCGTTGTTGGTGAACACCCGATCAACCAACGACGTCCATGACACGATGTCGGCCAGGACATCGCCGTCGGTTTGTTCGTCAAGCGCATGCTGAACGATGCTTGGCGCGGTGGTCCACACCTGCACGAACCCCTGTCGCTTCTCCGATTCTGTCTTGAAAACCGCCAAGTCCTCCTCCATCGCATGAAGTGCATCGATGCTCAACACGTTGGCACCGTCGTCGGACGTGACGTGGACAAACATGGGGCGGGTTTCGTTGGGGAAATGCTGGTGAATGCGGTCGTGAGCCTTCGTGGCTTCTGATTCGGGCGCAAAGTCGTTGAGATCGGTCTGAAACGTTGGCGGACTGATGTAAAGTTGGGCGGCCAACACCAACGTCAGCAGGACAGACACGCCCACAATGTAGGGGGATGCACGCTCGAATTGCTCAGCCTTACCGGCAAGCCGCTCTTCGAGGGCCGCCGTTTCCATGAAACGCCGTTCAGTGGAGGGCATAAAAAAGAGCAGGTCCGCTGGGCGCGAAGGCCCCGCATCGTCACGGTTCACTCGGCCGCAAGTTTGGTTCACGAGGGAGAAGGTTCAAAGGAAGTGGGTCGGTGGCCGAATCGGTCAACATGGCGGTTACGGTCCTCAAGAAGGAAAAAAACGAACTTCGACTGCGCATCACCGGCGAAAGCCACACCGCACTGCAAGTGCTCCGGGAGCGCCTGAACGGTCACAAGGACGTGGACTACGCCAACTATTTCCCTGGCCACCCTGAGCTCGACGATCCTGAGTTTTACATCCGCACAACGTCCAAAACCGGCGTCGACAAGGTGCTGAACGACATCATCGGCGGCGTGGCCGAGGAATTCAAGAACGCCAGCCTCTGATGGGGGCTCTCGGATGGACCCGTTGGCCCAAGCGATCGGTTTGCTTGGCTACGCCACGGACACCGAAGGCATCGGTGGTCGAATCAAGGCCCGCGTGTCGGATTTCCGCGTCGAAGAAATCGCCACGACCGTTCACCTCGACAACCGAGGCAGGTTCACGGTGGCCAAGGTCACGTTGACCAACTGGGAAACCAACCGCTTCTGCAACCAACTCAGCAAGAAACTCAACATCCCAAAAAATCGTATTTTCTTCGCCGGAACCAAGGACAAGCGAGCGATCACCAGCCAGCTGTTTGTGATCGACGCACCCATGAACAAGGTGGCAGGTGTCGAACTGCCCGATGTGGAGATTGAAATCCTCGGACGGACCCATCAAAAAATTGGCTTTGGCAACCACCGAGGCAACCGGTTCACAATCGTGGTCCGGGGTTGCTGCGACCAAGCAGGAAACCCGCTGACCAACGACGCAGCCCTTGACGAGGTGAAACGCATCATGGCCGACATGGCCAGCACCCTTGGCGAGGGTCACTTCCCAAACTGGATTGGGCCACAACGGTTCGGCTCCGGTCGCCCCGTGACGCCCGTCGTTGGCCACCATGTGATCCACGGCCGTTGGGAAGAAGCGGTCATGACCTACCTGTCCATGGAAGGCAAACACGAGGAAGAAGCGGCGCGTCAGGTCCGTTCGCACATTCGAGAGCAAGGCGTGGATGCCTCGGTGTTGGACATGCTCCCCCGGTGGATGGGTTTCGAACGTCGGATGATTGAACATTTGCTCGCCCATGAGGACGATTACATTGGTGCGTTTGGAAAACTCCCTGCCAACCTCCAACTGATGACGGTTCACGCAGCGCAATCCATTGTGTTCAACAAAGCCCTTCATCGCCGGATTGAAGCCGGACTGCCGTTGTCGGTACCGGTGGTCGGCGACATCGTTGGACGCATCGATGAAAAAGGTCAACTTGATGTCAACTCCTGTGTGACGGTTGAGGAACGCACCCTCAATCGCATCGCTCGCAACTGCCAGTTGGGCCGGTTGATGACCACCGGACCGCTGCCAGGTTCCGACGTGCGCACCTCATCCGGCCAGCCAGGAGCCATTGAGGAATCCGTCATCGTTGACGAAGGCCTGGGTGACGTGTCATGGTTCGTTGAAGACGTCCCCCGTCTCTCCTCAAAAGGCACCCGTCGAGGGTTGATCACCTCGTTTGAGGAGTTCTCGGTGGACACCGTTCCGGTGGCCGAACCCTCCTCGTTGGGCGAGCGATGGGAAGAAGGCCCTGCTGAGGGCGAGCGATGGCACCCCGAGGGTGCTTGTGTTCGATTCCGATTCACGTTGAGTTCAGGAAGCTACGCGACCACCTTGCTTCGCGAATTCATGCAAGCACCGCTGCGTCAACTCTAACGCCGCTGCAAGAGGAGGGGCATCCTGTTGCTGTTTGCTGAGTTCAAGTAGGGTCGAGCAACAACTTCTGCATGGCACTGACACAACCCGAGCAACTGAACGCTGAACGGTTGGCCCGTATGGCCGAGCAAACCTACAACCACACGTTGGCCATCACCGGCGTCCCCGTAAACGCAGATGGAATTCCCATTTGGCGCTCACTGGACGATGTGGTTCGTCATCCGGAAGCACATGGGTTGCTCACTGCCATCGAGTCCGCAGTCCATGTCCACCGTTGGACCATGATGCTGAACCTTGGCTCCTTCAACCGATTCCCACACCTGGACATTGAATTTCACCCTACGTTGGAAGACGTGTTCACCGGCCATCCAGACGGACGCAATCCGGCCGTGTGGATCCACCTTGGGCACGGGATGCTGGAGCACCGTCTTGAGGAGGAGCATGATGACGATGAACACGAGGCGTTCCATCGTTGGCTGCCTGGTCTTTCCCGAGGAGAGGACGACGCAGCCTACATCTCCGTGAAGGAAGTGAGCAGGCGCATTCAACAGCAACAGGGCGACCTTCTGTTCGTTGCCCTCCCCCTGTGCTACGCCCAACAAATCGCAGCCGTTCTTGCACAGTCCGGTCGCATTCACACCGTCCATGCTCCAACGGATTTTGCCGTGAACGCGACCCTCCAATTCTACGATGGTGAGGACAACGCTGCGCGTTTGTCTCAATCGCTTGGATCTTGGGGTGCTTGGGTGAGGGCAACCGAAGAAGCATGGCGTGAAGCCTTGCTCGCCAAGTACGAGAGCGGTTTTGGGGAGAAAAAAAGCAAATGACGCACCATCGGGTGACCGTCCCTAAGTTGAAGCTGCCATCAATGGTTTCACGGGCGCCTTGTTGGCGAACCACGACGTGGCGTCTCTGCAGTCACAAGGGACCACACGATGACAGCACGCGCCCAACATCGAGTTGGGTTGCGAGAAGGGTTTTGCGAGACGTTCAGATCAAGCCCATGGAGAGGACTTCAATCTCACCAACGCCGTGAATGTCCGCCATTTGCGCCTCGAGGGCATCCGCCAGACCTTCGCCGTCGTTCATCTTCACGTGAACTTGCACGAACTTGAGACCGAAAGCCAGGGGCTTGGTCTCAACTTGTTGAATGTCATAATCCTCTGTCGCCAGGGCCTTGATGGCCTCGGCGATCGCATCGGTGTCAACGTCATCGACGCTGGAGTCAGGGTTCACTTTGTACGTCATTACCACCATGCCCATGTTGTTCACCTCAGGGACCCACGTATTCGCAGTTGGGGCACTTGTAGAGCACGCCTTGGTTTCGCACTCGTGGGCTGCGCCCAATGGGCTGGAAGCAGCCGGGGCAGGGGAAGGTCGTGGAGCCCTTTTCAGAAAGGGGGACGCCGGAGGAGGTGCAGTTCGTGGCTCGCTCGGTCATGTCAATGCCTCGTAGGTATGTCTCGCCACGCCCTCCCCCTCTTTATGGTTGCGTGGGGGAATCGCCGATGCATCCCTCACGAAGGTCGGATCACGCTCAATCGCCCGTGCCGGCCCGTGCTGATGACCAACGCGCCGTCACGGGACCGGCACCATCCGGAGTGAATGCGGATCACGTCACCTGGACGAACCGAATCCACCTGTTCCGCCCACAACACCACACCCACCAGTCCCGTGTCATCGCGCCCGCAAGCGGCGGCAACGGGCCCGGCGTACGAATCGGTGACCAGCATTCGCTGGGGGTAGACTCGGAGCATCAACAACTCAAGGTTTCGAACCGGCGTGTTCGGTTTGAGATTCGCGATGCGGTTGGCAGGGGTCGGCCAAAGGTGTTCATTGGAGCGGCTCATGGAGCGAAACATCGGCTCCAACGCTCTTCAATCATTCGTCCGACGATTTCTTTCGACGAACGGAAAACGTGGAAGTGCGAAGTTCGACATCCGCCTCGAGCTCATGGCCACCGAGCAACGCGTCCATCGCCGCATCGTAGCGCTCACGAACGCTTTGCTTGGGTCGTTTCCACGGCGTGTGGTTGCGGCACACGAGGTAGACTTCAGACGATGAATTGCGGGAGGCGTCGGGAGAAAACCGACGGACGTTGGAAAATTGAGGACGCACGGCTTCGATGAGTTCCTCGACCCCAACGCCTTGGAAGAGTTTGGTGGTGAACGAACCGCCTTTCCTTAGCAACGGGAGCGCAAAGTCGAACACATCGGCCACCAAGGTCATCGCAACGGACTGGTCCATGTCCCACTTTCCCGTGATGTCCGGTGAGATGTCGGAGACGATGACGTTCAGACGCTCCCCGCCGAGTTCAGCAAGAATCCGCTCTTGGGTGACCGGTTCCGTGATGTCGCCGGTCAGCAGCACTGCGCCTTCCACGGGTTGGCACGGTTGGAGATCCACACCGACGACGTGCCCTTCCTCGCCGACGAGTTCCACGGCGACTTGTGCCCAGCCACCCGGGTGGCAGCCGACGTCGAGGACGAGATCACCCTCACGGATCAAGCCAAAGCGATCTTGGATTTGCTTCAGCTTGAACGCCGAGCGAGCACGGTAACCACTCGCTTTCGCCTGGCGCCGCCAAGCATCGCGCTTGTGGTTCTCAATCCAGTGCTCCGCCATACCGTCGCCCCAACCTGTGCTCCTGCCTTGAATTCATGAACCCTTTTCTTCCCAAGACGATGAAAGCAAGCAATCAAATCGCACCGGATTGAGGCTGAACCGGAGCGAGGCAAGATGCACGGTACGCCATGGCGCAGGGTAACGGCGCTCGTTTGCCTGAGCCTGCTCTTCGGCGTCCTTCATCCTGCGGCAGCTCGAACCGTTGCACCGGACGGTCCACTCGAGGTCCCGTTGACCTCAGGCTCGGGCGGCCGAACCATGTTGGTGGAAGAGATCACCGCCACCTGGTGCCCGTCGTGCGCAGAGATCGATCCGGAATTGGTTCGGGTGGCCGACAGCCATGGCTCTCGCATCGCATTGCTGGCTTTGCACCCGTCCGACGGTGAGGACGCCTTCCAGCCGCCTGCAGCACAGCACCGCATTGACCGCATCAACGCCTTCCGAGATGAAGCGATACGGTCCACCCCCACCTTTGTGGTTGAAGGAGGGTCGGCCAGGGAAGGGTACGAAGCGTGGGCCGACGTGCAACGTGACATCCTGTCGACCGAAACCCAACGTACCGATGTGAGTCGATTGTCCTTCACGGTGGAACCAGATGGCGAACGTTTGCGGGCCACCGTTTCGAACCTCAGCCTCCGAGCGGTGAACGACACGCAACTGACGTTCATGATCATCGAGCACGGCAAGCCGGTTGGTGACAACGCCGTCAACCCCGGCGAGCCAACACGAGACCGGGTGGTGGTGGGCCTTGCGGAATGCAGTCTCAGCAACCACACGATCACCACGGCCATCGGTTTGGTCAACGCGACCCCATCCCAACATTGCGAAAGCGGATTTTCCGTGACATTCAACGCCACGAAGCATTGGAGCGTGGTCTTGGTGCATGAACACGCCCTCGTCGACGGTTCCGCATCCAGCGCCCAAAGCCTTGGCGCCGTCGAGCTGGCTTACCGCCCCATCAGCACCCCCACGAACGATGACTTGAGCGGTTGGGTGTTGTTGGTTTGTGCATTGGTCGGTGCTTTCGCATTGCGCCGTAAAGTGTAAGAAAACTGGAATTATAATTGAATATCGTGGCGGATTGTTGAAATTTATCGCCGATATTCGGGGAATAAGGAGTCCTGAATGGAACACATTGATAAGGTCTCAAGACAAGTATACATCATGACCAATGCATGGGAAGACGTGACATGGGAACACCAACACGGCCTCAAGGAATGGATCGTGGAGTACATCGCCAAAGTGGGTGAAGAAGCCACCCACCACCTGACGGTCTTGAGGGCAACGGACATGGAGCATGCGCAACGCCAGCTGATGCAAGAACTTCGAACGACCTACGCCGGAGCCTCGGAAATCGAAGTCACCGTGATTCGAATGGAGGAGATGGAAACCGAGCCCAACATCATGCACTTTCAGGGTGCATACACGCCCTGACGTGCCTCAAGGTTGCAAGCCCACCATGGACGCTTCGGTGGGGTGAGAACCCAAACCACGGGCAGGTCGGAGCTGGAGCCATTAGCCATTGTCAAAGCATGCACCAAACTGCGATGAACGCATGCAACGCATCGCTCAAGCCTTGTCTCGGAAGACGAGTTCGATGTATTGGTTGTCAGCGAAAACGTGCTCGTTGAACGTCTCCACCTGCTCACGGGTGTTCGGGTCGACGATCAGTTGTCCTTGGTTATCGTAGGAATAGGTGTTGAGGAACATCAAGAATTCGGTTGTCTCATTGACCCGGTGGTCGTCAAAGCCGGTGGCGTCCATGTGCTTGCCCCACACGTCAAAGAACGCCTCCATCGGGGCTTCCACGCCTTGACGGGTGAATTCGAGGTGAATCTTGCCAGAATCATCGTGGGTGTGGAGTTGCCGCATGGTGCAATCGCCATCGTTCAGGCCCACATCCGCTGGGACGGGGACTTCCTCACCGTGAACATAGATCTTCACAATGGCGTGGTAGTGGTCCTGGAGATTGTCGTGGCTTCCCAGGCACTCATCGGCCAAGGCGTGGCGCTCGTCGGCGGTCGAGAACAACGGGCCACCGTCGCTTTCACCGAGCAACACGCCCAAGGCGATCAGCGAACCGAGCGTGACAAGGGCCCAAAACAGCGTTTCCGTTTTCACTTGATCACCTGACCTTGACCGATGAAGGTTTGCTCGTTGGAGACGCCGCCGTTTCCTCGTCCCGATCGTTCCACGTCCCGTTCTCATGCATTTGTCGAGCTTTCCAGAACCCAAACAGTGCGACGATGTTCGCAGCGTGAGCCGTCGTGCAGTACTGGCAGATCTTCTGCATCTCAATCTCGTAGGAAATCAACAGCGCGATCACCAGCAGACCCGAAGCGGTGAGGTAGAACCCAAGGTTGAGGTACGACTCTGCCCAAAGTGCATCGGGTTCTTTGCCCACGGAGCGGGTCAAGAAAAACAGTCCGCCGAAGGCCAGCATGCCCAACAACCCCCATGAAAGGCCGATGAAGGGTACGGTGTTGTAAAGCGGGTTGCCGATGACGTCGTCGCATGAGAACAGGCTGGCGCTGGCGCACACCGAGCCTCCTTCGCTGATTTTGTTGCCGATCCACGTCGTGTGCACCGAGATGGCGAACCCAACGAACACGACGAGGTTCAAGCCAAACATGTGGCGGCGTCGTTCATGCTTCATCCACGAATAGCGGTCGGTGAGCGAACGGGTCATGCTCGCCCCGATTGGGGTCATGAAAAGCAAACCGACCACCATGGGGACGATGTAGAACGTCAAGAGGAGGTTGGGGTTCATTCAATCAGCTCCTCAGTCAAGCGGAAAATCGCATCAGAGACCGTTTCACCGGGGTTTTCAGAAGACGCCCACGCCACGATGCCGTCGGGTTGGAGGAGGAAATACGTCGGTGTGCCGCCGATTTTCCACGACTTCATGTTGTCCTGGTCAAGGTCGTCGATGTACGTGAATTGATGGACGGCGCCATCACGACCGGAACAAGGGCTTCCGGCACATTCGCTGTCGCCGCTGCGGTCGCGGAAGTCTTCAATCTCTTGCTGACTGGATTCGTGGCCAGCGATGTCAAGTTGGGTGGCGCTACCGATGAAGTGGACGAGCGGGCCTCGCCACGAGGGTTCACCGTTGTCTTCCCTGGCGTACTTCATGAAGTAATTTGAGTACTGATACACATCGCCTGCTGCTCGCACACAATAGGGACAGTCGGTGTCCATGAAGTCCACCACGACCCACGCGGCACTGGAATCGTTGCTCACCCAGTCGGGCGTGAGGTAGTCGTTGAGGTCAAAGTCTGTCCATCCGCTGCCGTTGTACGCTTTGCCTTCCAATGCAGGGGCGCGGTCGCCCTCTCGGGTGCCGGTGGCCACCGGGTCGGTGGTGAACGCCAAGAGGATCAAGGCAACAAAGAAGAGCGCCCCCACTTGAATGGCGATGTCACTGCGGACATCGGCTGCTGTATCGTTTTTCAATGCGTTCACGTGCGTCACTCCAACCCAATTTCTTCAAGCAACACCTTGGCGGTGTGGCGAATCGCTTCGGCGCTGTTCATACGAACATTCGCACCGGTGGCCAGCATCTTGTCGATGGCAAGCATGGCTTTTGGAACGTCACCGGCCCAACCCCGGTCGCCACCGGTGTACTCGATGGCGGCGTTGGTGCAGCCCGTGACCTCCACGACGATTTCGGCAATTTGCCGAACCGATGCGGTGTCGTGGCTGCCGAGGTTGAACAGGTTCAAGGGCGCATCGCTGTGGTCCATGACGTGAAGAATCGCATCGACGCAATCACCCACTTCCATGTAGGACTTCTCTTGCAACCCGTTACCAAGCACCTCCAGTCGTGTGGGGTCGGCTTTCAGTTTGTGGATGAAATCAAAGATCACGCCGTGGGTCCCGCGCGCCCCGATGATGTTGGCGAAGCGGAAAATGTAGGCCTGAAGGCCGAACGTCCCCACCCAACTGCTGATGAGCCCTTCGCCGGCTTGCTTGCTCGCACCGTAGAGGGAAATGGGCATGCAGGGGCCGTGGTGTTCGGGCGTTGGCATGGGCGCCCCCTCACCGTAGACGACAGAACTTGAAGCGAAGGCGATGCGCTTGACCTCGTGCAGGCGCATGGCTTCCAGCACGTTGTACGTCGCAACCGTCCCCTGTCGAAGGTCCGTGTCGGTGACGCGGGTTCCCAACCGAATGTCGGGGTTGGCCGCCAGGTGGTAGACGGTATCGATGCCCAAGGCCATGGCGCCCATGACGTCCTCCAGCGAGCACAGGTCGCCCTCCACCAACGTTGCGCGACCCGTGTCCAAATGATGCTGGATGAACGCCAGGTCACCGCTGGAGAGGTTGTCCAGCACCACCACGTTCTCGCCACGAGCCACCAAGCGGTCAATCAAGTGCGAGCCAATAAATCCGGCACCACCGGTCACCAACGCTCGCATGCCACGACCACTTCGGAGGCATGTATCAACCTCACGGCATCGCACATCATCGTCCGTGGCTTTGAAGTGCGTTGAGGTGTTGTGTTCATGGCCTGAGCAAACGGGCTCGGAGGAGGTGAAACAATGACGAAAAAAGGACAACAAACGACCGAAATGGCCGGCCATGACAGCAACGTGCTGGTGGGCTACGTTCGACGAAGCAACGCCGGAGGAGCGCTCAAGCTCTCCATCAACACGGCGGCCTTCGCGGACTGCAGCACGTACATGACCAGCGACGGGCAATCCTACGTGCCACTGGTGATTTCAATGGCCGCCTTGAACAAGGTGCTGGCTGGCGAGCGCGCCGTGACCACCGTGACCCAACTCAACGATTGAGGCGTACCAGGCGTCGCTCTCGTTCCTTCTGATCCAGAAGTACAACACCTGCGGGCCCGTCAAGGCGGGCCCGTGGGCTTTTCCCGTTCGAATGGCCATCAAGCGTGGAAAATGGCGGTTTTCTTAAGACACCGCTATATAGAAGCCGGGGGACGGAAGGTTGGAAGTGTACGCGATGGGACGTGACACCTCGAGGCCCTACATCGTCGCAGGGATGCCGATGTACAACGAAGAAGAGACCATCGGAACGGTGGTCACCCGTACATTGCGCCACGTTGATGCCGTCATCTGCGTGGACGACGGATCGTCCGACGCCAGCGCACGCATCGCCGAGGCATGCGGGGCCACCGTGATCCGCCATCGCGTGAATCGGGGTTACGGTGGCGCATTGAAAACCCTCTTCCTTCACGCCCGAGAGTTGGACGTTGATGCGTTGGTGGTCCTGGATTCCGACGGACAGCACGAATCGGAGGACATTCCCGCCATGCTCGAACCCATTCTTAACGGGGAAGCGGATTTCACCATCGGCTCGCGATTCGTTGAAGGCGGGGGTGGCACCGATATGCCTGCCTACCGCAGGTTGGGCATCAAGGTGATCACGGCCGCCTCCAACCTCTCCAGTGATTTGGGCATCAAAGACACCCAATCCGGCTTCAGGGCCTTCTCCAAAATGGCGCTTGATCGGCTGCGTTTCGACGCTGAAGGCATGGAGTTGTCCCTTGAAATGCTGGAGGACGCTCAGGAAAAACAACTCAACGTGGTGGAAGTTCCGACCATCATTCGCTACGATGTGCCCAAGGGCTCCAATTTTACCGCCGTGTCCCACGGCTTCACCGTGCTCACTTGGGCCTTGCTGTCCCTTTCCCAGAAGAAACCGCTTCTGGTGCTCGGGCTGCCCGGATTCGGCCTTCTCGCCACCAGCGCTGCGATGGGCATGCGGGCCACCCAAGATCTGACCCTCCAACTCGACGCTCTCATCGGGGACGGCATCTCGGCCGTGTGGATCGGTTTGCTCGGGCTCGCCTTGATGGCGACCGGATTGGTGCTGCAAAGCGCCCAGCGCTTCCTGAAGCACCTCTTGGTGCGTGAGTTCGGTTTGGATTGACCTTAGCCGACGATGTTCATCACCAAGGTGAGCAGGTACGGGATGGCAAACAACCCAAAGAAGATGAACATCGCAATCCGAACGGTTTTCTGATTTTTCTCGTCCTGTTCGTGTTTTTCCAGACAAGCAGGGTCCTTGCACACCCTCGGTTCAGCCTTGATGGAAATGGCTTCGTGACAAATACGACAATGCTTGTGAGGTGGTACCTTTCCTGCACCGCCGCTGAATGAACCGACCACCTGACTGGTGCGCTTGGACACCATGTCCTTCACCTTCTTTGCGTCCACCACCTGCCTCACCTCACGCCCGAATCAGGGTGCCCTCAAACGGCTGACCGTCCAGAGCGGCTTCAAGCCTTGCAACCTCTCGACCGTCCAGAACCGCCAAATCCAGTCCGGCCTCCATGGCAGCTGCCACCGCCATCGGGTCAACCACGGCCGAGGCCCCGGGTTCGAGCGGCACGCCCACGCCCGTGATGGCGCCCAACTCGTCGAGTGTCATCGTCGAGATGGGTTCGGCGTCGTCGTGGTGTCGGGGGTCTTTGGAATGGACGTGTGCCACGTTCGTCGCGATGATGCAGTGGCGAGCGTCAACGGCTGCCGCCAATTTCACCGCTACCGTGTCCGTCGTGTGCCCCGGCACGGTTCCACCCATCACCACCACGTGATGCTGTTCCATCAAGTAGCGCGCCTGCTCCACCGACGTGGGCACCTCGGGCGCCACATCGCATCCGACGGCCTGCAAAAGCTGTTGGAGCACCGTTGCGTTGAGTCGGGTCCCAGCGATACCGATGTGGTCCAAACGATGGCGATCGTCGATCATCCCTTTCACCAGGTCAATGCCTTCTCGAGCGGGCAGACCACCGCCGACCACCAGACCCAACCGACGACCGTTCCCCTCAAGGTGGACCACCAGCTGACGCAGCAGGCCAAACCACTGCGTGCGTTGTTTGGCTTCCTCCGGCCGCAACAGACTTCCGCCCAAGGCAACAACATGCACGCCGCTCATGGGTGTTTTTCATCGCGTTCGCTCTTTCATCCTATCCCCACGCCCTTCCAGCCACGGGTTGCGCCACGCCTCTCCAGCCGAGGGTTGGCCACAGGAGAGGTTTCAAGTGCCCGCCCCGGACCCAACAAACGGGGGAGCCTTCATGTCGGACGATGCACGACTGGCCACACGAAGGCTTCGGCTCAAGCTGGCCCTCGAAGACCTCCGGGAAATGAAGGGCTTCGGTACGGAATTGGTCACGCTCATCATTCCCCCCGACCGTCAAGTCTCCGATGCTCGAGGCATGCTGCAAAACGAACACGGCCAGGCGGCCAACATCAAGTCAAAGAGCACGCGGAAAAACGTCCAAGGGGCCATTGAATCCGCCATTTCCACCCTCTCCCGTTACAAAACGCCAGGAGAGAACGGTCTTGCGATCTTTGTCGGTGCCATCATTGTGGGCAACAACAAGACCCGCATGGTCAACATCGTCATTGAGGAACCCCCCCAACCGCTGATTTCGTTCAGGTACCGATGCGACTCCCGCTTTGAGTTGACCCAGTTGGAGGAGATGCTCATTGACAAGAAATCCTACGGGCTGTTCGTCATCGATCGCGCAGAAGCAGCTTATGGCATCGCCACCGGGAAGCGAATCCACGTGCAGGAGCACCTGGTGTCCAACATCATGGGCAAACACCGGCAAGGCGGCCAATCAGCACAGCGTTTTGAGCGGTTGATCGAAGAAGCAGCCCACAATTTCTTCAAACGAGCCACCGAACACGCCAGCGATTATTGGCTGCCGCACCTGGAGAACATTCAGGCCATCATCGTCGGTGGTCCTGGGGCCACCAAGGATTTCGTCGTGAAAAACGAATACTTCCATCACGAGATCCAGAAAAAACTTGCGAAAACCCACTTTGACGTAGGCTATTCCAACGACTCTGGCGTTCGTGAATTGGTGGAGAACGCCGGACAACTCATGGGGGAAATCGAGTTGGATGCCGAACGGCAAATCATGAACGCCTTTCTGCAGGAACTCATCCGGACGCATCCCAAAGCCACCTACGGTGAACGCATGATCCGCCAAGCCCTGGAGCAGGGTGCGGTGGACAAATTGCTCGTCTCGGAAGGGTTGCGCGGGAACCGGGTGACGCTGGAGTGCGGCACGTGCAAGACCCAACAAATCCGTAACCTTCGGCGTGACGACGAACTGCCAGCGTGCGAAGTCACTTCGTGCGATGGAACAGGGGACGGCATGAAAGAATTGGCCAGCGTGTCCATCATTGACGATTTGAGCGTTGAGGCAGAAAAATGCAACTCCGAAGTCGTCTATATTTCGGTGGACACCGAGGAAGGAGCACAACTCATGCAAGGGTTCGGTGGCCTCGCTGCCATCCTGCGCTACCCCATCATGTGAGGGAGATTCATGGACCGATTGAAGCGCTTGGTGCTGCCGCTGTTGCAAGAACAACTGGAGGGTATGGGCGCAGGACATCTCCCCGTGGAAGCGATGTTGAACGCCTCGCGAGAGGCCGATCAAGGCGATTTGAGCCTGCCCTGCTTTGGCTTTGCGAAAGCCTTGGGTCAGGCACCGGCCGCCATTGCGGCATCGCTCGCCGAGGCCTTGCCAGACCACGAGGCGCTCGCATCGGTGACCCCCGTAAACGGGTACCTCAACTTCACCGCCTCCACCGACTGGATGGCTCAAACGTTGCTCTCAGGTGGCGATGCGCAGTTCACAACCGATGAACCTCGCACGGTGTTGATCGAACACACCTCTGCCAATCCGAACGGCCCCTTTCACGTGGGTCGTGCTCGCAACGCCATTTTGGGCGACACCTTGGTGCGGCTGAACCGTTTGTGGGGCAACGACGTGACTGCAGAGTACTACGTCGACGACATGGGCAAGCAGGTGGCTGTTCTGGCGTGGGCCTTGGAGCATCTGGACAGCGAAGGCGTGGAAGGGCTGCTCGCAGAGCGGGAGCCTCCAAACCCTCGGTGGACAGCAAAGCAGGACCACGAGCGCGTCCGATTCTACCAGGCAGCCCAAATTCTGCGTCAAGAAAGCGACGACAAAGCATCCATTGAGGAGGCGATCGGTCAACTCGTCCACGCCAGCGAGCACGGTGATGAAGCCGTCCTCGAGGCCTTTGAAGCCGCTTACCAACCCGTGTTGGACGGCATGCTCACCACGCTTGAGCGACTCGGCATCTCGTTTGATCGGTTCACCAAGGAATCTGAATTCGTCACCAACGGGGACGTGGGCCGCTTGATGGAGGAACTCAAAGCGCTTGAGATTCATGGGGAGGCCGACAACGGGGCTCATTTCCTTGACCTTGGTGCACGCGGCCTGAAAGGCAAGACCGATTTTTTCTACCGACGTGGGGACGGTTCCTCACTTTACGCCACGCGGGACATTGCCTACCACCGATGGAAATGGACCCAAAGTACGGCGCTGGTGAACGTGCTCGGAGAAGATCACAAACTGCAAGCGCAACAGGTCGGCATGACGCTTGAGGAACTGGGCGAACAACGACCGGAGGTTGTGTTCTATTCCTTCATCAAGCTCCCCGAAGGAAAGATGTCAACCCGACGCGGCAACGTGGTCTTCATGGACGACCTGCTTGAGGAGGCCAAAGCACAGGCCGAAGCGGTGGTCCGAGACCTGCGGCCGGAATACGATGACGAGCAAATCAGCAACATTGCGGAGGCCGTTGGCACCTCCGCAGTACGGTTCAACATCATCAAGGTCAGCCCGGAAAAGGGCTTCACGTTCCGCTGGGAAGACGCACTCACGTTCGAGGCCGGCTCGGCACCGTTTGCGATGTACAGCCACACCCGGGCGTGCTCCATCGCCAACAACCTCGGTGATGTCCCCGCTGTTGACCCCGAGAAACTCCCGGTCCTGACCAATGCACCCGACGGCTTGCGTCAGTTGTTGCGAACCCTTTGCGTGCAGCGTGACGTGCTCGCCAAGGCCGTGGATGAACACCGACCTCACCTGTTTGCCGAGCACCTCCTCCAGTTAGCAAACGCTTACAACGCGTTTTATCGCGACTGCAAGATCGCCGGTGAGAACGGCGTGGACACGTTCTACTTCGCCGTCTCCGAACTCGCTCGTCATCGACTTAAGGAAGGGCTCAACGGACTTGGGTTGCAAGCACCCAAAACGATGTGATGCTCAAACATCGCTTCGATGCCAGCCCTCGGGGAGCGTCATCGGGTCGCTTGGGCGAGCGGCACGAACACGTCGAACCACCTCCAACCGCATGGCGTCCATGCCGACGTTCTCCGTGGCGGACAAACACGGGCGATCGCGTGCGTCCAGGAGCAGCGGAATCGGGGGCTCGGTGTTCCCCCCTTCGGCCCGGAAGGCTTCTTCTTCCGCTTGCACCTCGTCCCACATCGTCGGACGAGGCGTCAACAGATCGGCTTTGGAACTCACCACCATCAGGTCGGTTTCCGGCAACAGCCGTTCCACTTCCTCCAACAGATGGAGTTGCTCCTCGTAAGGGGTGCCGCATGATTCACTTTCGTCAACCAGGAACAGCACAAGAGAACCGATGTGCTCCAGGGCAGCGATGGCTTGCATCTCAATGTCGTTGCGTTGCTCCATGGGCCGGTCCAGCAACCCGGGCGTGTCCACCAGTTGGTACTGCAGCCGGCGGTGGATGAAGTGACCCACGTGAATTTGCTTGGTGGTAAACGGGTAGTGGTTCACCTCCATGTTGCCCGAACTCAGCGCGGAGATGAACGCAGATTTGCCCACGTTTGGTGCACCGCACACGACCACACACGGCGAGACGGGGTCAATTTTGGGGAGGCGTTTCAGGGTCTCTCTCGCTTCGCTGAGCCAGGTGAGGGCAGGTCCGATTTGACGCATGATGGACGAAATGCGGCCGTAAGCCTCCCGTCGAGCCTCGTGCATCAAATCCGTGCGGCCGGTTCGAATGATTTTCTTGGCGTTTTGCCCCGCAATTTTCTGAACTTGGCCGGCTGCCCACTGGAGGGTAGCAAGGTTTTGGCGGTAATCGTCGCAACCGACGCAAGCGTCGATCATGGCGACATCAAACAGGGGTGAGTGGTTGAGCGAAGGCCATGCATTGACGAGGTCCAAGCATTCCGTGGCGATGATGTCGGCGGCCGTTTGCACCATTCGCGTCATTTGCTTTCTGACACGGAACACGCGGTCGGGGTCGTCAACTCGGTCAGCGGCTTTTTTGGCACGTGAAAACGCCTTGTCGAGCAATTCGTCCTCCAACAGGACGGTGCTGAGCGACTTCCAAGCGACCTTCATGCAACGACCCCAGTGTCCATGCCGTCGGGACTGCTTCATGAACCCACCCGTGGAATTGAGAGCGAGTTGAGCGAAGGCGAGGTTGAAGTACGCTCGCCGGTTGGTCAATGCATGGCGAAGCAACCATCCATCACCTTGCCTGACTGGGCCGTCCCGATGTGGGAAGACATGGGGTCACCAGCGCTTGACGATGTCCAATCGGTCTACAACGGCGAACTGCTCAACCGCCGTGTTGGGCTCCGACGCGATGATTTTGTCGAAGTTCAGCTCGACATCCAAGCCTTCGCTGACCCCGCCGATGCCACGGTGAGGGGGCGCTTGCTCTCCAGTGGCAAAAGCAGCCTCGAGATCCTCACGGAAGACGGACGCTGTCATTTCATTGCCCGTGACGTCATCGTTCGTATGGTGCTCATCGCCCACACCCGACCGGCCTACATCGATGACAAGGAGCTGCTGGCGTTTGAGCGAGAAGACATGAAGCGCCGCTCCAAGCTGCACGAAAAGGTGGAGAAGGAAACCCAAGGCAACGATGACTCCCACCTTTGGGGTTGAGCAGGTGGAAACGCCACCTGACTGGACGGTCGTCGAAGGGCGTTTGATGCGCGAGTGGGCATTTGCTGACTACGCAACAGCCAAGCGGTTTGTTGACCGTGTTTCAGAGGTATGTGAACACCTGAACCACCATGCAGATATCCACTTTGGGTGGGGCTATGCGATCCTCGAAGTCGTGACACACGACGTTGATGACATCACCGAACGTGACCTCGAACTGGCCGAGGCCATCAATCAACTGGAGGGTTGAACGTGCCCGTGGACCCCAAAGGCCGAGCCGTTCCCGGGTACGAGGTTCACGCCTTTGTGTGTGGACACGAACGACCCGAGGGTGCGGCACGTCCTTCATGCGGAAAACAGGGCTCCATGGACCTGCTCAAAGAACTCAAGGTCCGTACCAAGGCCTCGGGTGTTGCGAAGGTACGGGTCCAAAAATCCGGTTGCTTGGACCATTGTGAATTCGGGCCCATGTGCGTCGTTTACCCCGAAGGAACATGGTACAGCCTCGCTCAGGGCACCGAGTCGGTGTTTGCTCACCTCACAACCGGCCAACCTCAAGCCGATGCGCTGGTGCGCCTTGACGAATCATAGTTTGACAGGTCGGGTTGCACCGCACGCCTGGCACTTGAGGAGGGTGGTTCGCTCCTGCTTGATGAAGTGGGTGTCGGGAGCAGAGCATTGACTGCACTTGATGTACGTGTTGACGTAGTTGGCGATCGTGTTCTTGATCCGCTTGGGTGGAATGCGCCCCTTGAAGCGGGCACGCGGGCCGTCGCGTGAACCCGACGTTCCGAGCTCATTGAGGATGTACTGGTACACGTGGTTGTCGTCCCGTTCCATCATGGACACGACTTCGTTGAAGTTGCGAAAAATGGTGTTGGAACCTTCAATGAGGATCTGCGGAGCAGGAAGCCGCCATCGAGAGCGGTTGGAAATCTCCTCGGGAATGTTTTCCCGAGCCCGGTCCAGCAACGACTCGTAATCAAAGTCTCCCATGAACCGTGGTTCAGCCTCCCCCCCTTCAACGCTTTCCTTGTGACCTTCCGGAGGAAGCATTCATGAATTGGCCTCACACCCATCCGGTTGAAGACCATGGTCCTGAGCATTGAAGAATTGACCGTGCTGGCCACCAACCTGCGCAAGGAAGGCCTCAACACCCAACAAATCGCAGATGAGTTGTCCCTCTCGCAAGACACCATCACGTGGCTCCTCACCGGCTCAGGAAGCGACGAGCGCCCAACCGATGTTCGCATCGGATGGCGGACATTGGGCGTTCGCCCTGCTCGCCTTGCTGCCGTTGGCAGCATCATTGCTGACGTGGCCGAAGAGGAAGTGGGACTGGACGGGGTGGAAACCGTGGTGGGCATCTCCATCAACGGCATCGCCTTCGCCTACGAAGCAGCCAGCATGCTCAATTCCGAAATGACCGTGTTCCGAACCACCGACGGCGGTGAAGGTGACGGGAGCCTGTCCAACAAATACGGGCAGGTCGCTGGCAAGAAAGTGGTGATCATCGACGACGTGCTCTCCTCCGGTGTGACGATGGCCAAAACCATCAACGCGATTCGTGCAGCCGGCGGTGAGGTGGTGCTGGCGATCGTTTTGGTCAACAAGACCACCCGCAATGAAATCGAAGGTGTCCCTCTTCGCGGTCTCATCCGTGCGGTGGCCGTTTGAGGTGAGCGCATGCACTGGGCCGACGTGATGGCACAGCGGCTCGCCGAACGGGGCGACCGTCACATTGTGGCCACCGGCATCACGCCCAGCGGGGAATTTCACATCGGCCACATCCGCGAGATTCTGACAGGCGACATGATCGCCCGGGCTGCACGGCATGCAGGTTTGGAGGCGGAATTGGTGTTCGTCGTGGACAACGCCGACCCGTTGCGCAAAGTCTACCCGTTTCTTGACGCCAGTTACGAACGGTTCATCGGCCACCAACTCGGTGCCATCCCCGCACCAAAAGCCGACGGCACACCCGACTGGGACCGTTTCAACAACGACGGCTGGACGTACGGCGACCATTTTCTGACCCCTTTCCTCGATGCGCTTGCGCAACTTGGTGTCCGGCCACGGCTCTTGCCCAACCTCGAGGCGTACCGAAGGGGGGCTTTTGCCCCCTACGCCAAGGCAGCGTGCGACCAACCTGAACGCGTCCGTGAAATCATCGAGCGCATCTCGGGAAGGGAGCTTCCTGAAACATGGTTCCCATGGCAGCCCCTCGACAACAACGGTTCACTCGACGGGGTGACCGTCACAGGCTACGATTACCCTCTGGTTCACTTCACTGCGGCAGACGGCACCACCGGCACGTCGGACATCACCAAAGGCGAGGGAAAATTACCCTGGCGATTGGACTGGCCGGCCAAGTGGGGTTTCAACGATGTGACCTGTGAACCCTTTGGAAAAGACCACGGCGCTGCTGGCGGTTCGTATGCAACCGGACGGGAACTCGCTGCGATGTTCGGTCACGCTCCCCCCGAACCGTTGACCTACGAATGGATCAGCCTTCGAGGCCAAGGCGCCATGTCCTCATCAGCGGGGAACACCGTGGGACCTGTTGAGGCGTTGAAGCTCGTGCCACCGGAAATCTTGCGCTTTCTCGTGGCCAACACCAAACCCAACAAAGCGATTGAATTTGACACCGGCATGGGGCTGGTGAAGCTCGCTGATGAGTACGAGCGGTTCGCAGCGAGGGATTTCTCACAAGAACTGGCCAAAGATGGCCTGAGCCGCCGGCAAAAGGTGCAGATCGAAGACGCCCAGGCCGCCTTACGTCTCTCGGCGGTCAACGACGGTGATCTTGGCACCTCAGCGGTTGTCACGTTCCGTCACCTCGCCCTTCTCGCCCAGGTCAAGCCCGACGATGAATCGGTCCTTGAGGCAGCAGGGGCGAGCGGGGATTCAGCGGCCACAACGGCGTTGTTGGACCGGTTGAACCGCATGCGGACATGGGTGGCGTCCTCCCATTTTCCAGATGAGATCAAAGTCG
>WTJK01000007.1 GCA_011524855.1 Methanobacteriota archaeon
CGCCATGGCAGCCCCCCACACCGCCGGTCTTTGCGACACCGACCGGTCATGCATGGACCCCGAGCGCGGTATCCTCAACGGTGTTGTCCCGCAGGAGGATGCGCCGGACTTTTTGGCCATGGGAGCCCTCGACGGCCAAGATGAATTCCACGTTGTTGACGCGTCTCAAGGCGACACCTTGGAGTGGCAGTGGTTGATGACGACCGGACCGGTTGACATTGAAGTCTACTTTCAGGACAGCACCTCAGAGCGTTTGAACGAACAGCGCTTGTCCCTCGCTGCTGCCCACGTGTTGCCGGCCGACGAGCCTCCCGTATCGGGGTATTGGACCGCTGATGCGGACGGGCGTTGGGTGGTTCGTCTCACCTCACCTGATGCAGAGGTCGGTTGGGCCGCTCATGTGTTCCGGCATGCTGCGCAGGACCCCGTTGATCTGACCGGTCGCAACCTCACGATGGGCAGCACCGTAACGGGCCACGACACCGCCACGGCGTTCTTTGATTGGACCCCGAACACCAAATTGACCGCCACCCATCGTTTCAACAACACACACCTGAGGTTCGACCAACTCATGAACGGTGTGTGGGTGACCGGAACAACGGTCAACCTGAGTTCAGGCGTTGTCCACGCCGTTTACCCTTACCCCGGCGTCACAGCAGGACGCCTGGTGGTCAACGGCACAGCGGCGTTCGCCGTCGAACTCCTCGCATTGTCCTTTGCAGACCTGGACGGATTGGAAGCACCGGCTTATCGCCCCAGCGCCCTTGATGAAACCAACGCCTCTTGGCCGGTGTTGAACCTCACTTCAACCACCCGTGCCTCGTTGACCTTGGCCGTGCACGACGCTGCGGACACCTATCGGCTGGTGGTGGACGGATGGGAGGACTCCATTCATTTTCTGGAATTCACCCTCGATGGGGATGTGACGGGACTTGAGGCGCAAATCTGGGACATTGACCAGACCACGGGGGAGGTGTTGAACACCGAGATCACGCGGCCGATCACCGACCAACTTCGCATCGGCCTGCAGGTCGGACGAGGAACGCATTACGTCCAATTCCGGCTTCAAGACGCCAACGCCACCATCACCCACCTGTGGGGTGACGACGTGGACCCGCTGGTGTACACGGTGGTTCCTGGCTATGAATTGATGGACGAAGGTGAAGAGCCGTGGTTCGAACCCAGCGATGAAGCAGTTCGATGGGGTGAAATCGCCCGGTGGTTCATGGGGGCGTTGTTCCTCGTCCCCGTGGTGTTTGTGTTGGTCAACCTCCGTCGTGAGCGACGGTTTGCTGAAGAACTGGTTGAAAAGCGATCGCGATTGACATGGTATGCTGAGCGGCTGAACGCAGGTCAGTCCTCGGCAAAGGCCTCACGAAAGGACTTGGTCCGGGCCCTGTCCGCCGTAGCCCAACTCCCCTGGGAAGACGGCCGCAAAGCGTGGGGAACACCCGTACAGACGCACACCACCGACGGCCTTGAGCTCGGCATCTGGAAGGTAGACCCGCGTCTCGCCAAGATCGAACAGGCCTGGCCGCTCGTGGTGGGTGTTCACGTGACCGGGGGCGACTGGAACATCGCTGCGTTGCGGTTTGATGCACCGGAGGGCACGGGTTTCGAGGTGGTCCACGTGGAACCCAGGTTCCTCTACCAAGGGGAGGAAGTGTTCCTTGACACCCTGAAGGAAGGCCACCGGGTGTATGTCTACGTGGAACTTCAGGGACCCGCTGGCTCCGTTGACGTTGAGCTCAACGGTCGAATGGAACAGGTGCCTTTCGCCTCCCGCGTGCCAAGAACGGTGTTGAAGGAAGAAGAATGATGCTTCAGCGGCGTCGACGCTCCTCGGCGTCGTCCTGGATGGCTGTTTGAACATCGGGTGGGGACAGCGTCTCACGCAGGCTCTCCAGGGATTTCTTGGTAGCACGGTTGATTTTTTTGGGCATGTGGAGCTTTAACAGCACCACCACGTCTCCACGGCCACCGCCTCGCTGACGCGGCAAACCTCGTTTCCTCACCTCAACGGTTTCACCTGAATTTGACAACGGGGGGACCTTGATGACGAGCGGTTCACCGTCAATGTGGTCAAGGGTCACGGAGGTACCCAAGGCCAAATCGGCGTACCCGATGGGCAAGGACATGATCAAATCCGAGCCGGACCGCTCAAAGAAAAGGTGAGGGGCAAGCTCGAGCTCGATGTAAAGGTCACCGGGCGACCCGACGCCCTGCGGTGCGGGTTCTCCCTTGCCTCGCATGCGCATGCGGGTGCCGTCCTCAGCGCCCAACGGCACGTTGAATCGGAGCGTGCTGCTCTTCATTTGTTGACCGTTCCCGTTGCATTCACCGCAGGACACATCGCTGACTTGACCACGGCCAGCGCAGTCCCTGCACGCTTGAACCGCTTCTTGGACGAAGGGTCCAATTTGCTGACGCACCCGAACTTGTCCTTGACCCGAACAGGCCTTGCACGATGTCAACCGTCCGCCTTCTGCACCGGTGCCTTCGCAAGCATCGCAGGGATGGGGAAGATCGAGGGTCACCTCCTGCTCGGTACCGTTCAACACGTCCGTGTACTCCACCGTGTGGCGCAGAAGGATGTCGGAACCGCTCTGTCGTCGGCGACGTCCACCCCCGCCAAACATGGATGAGAAAAAATCCCCTCCAAGGATGTCCTCAAGGTTGATGTTGAATCCACCTCCGAAACCTCCGAATGAACTGCCTTGTGGACCGTCGTGACCGAATCGGTCGTATTGTGCCCGCTTTTGTTCGTCCGAGAGGACCGCATACGCCTCCTGAATTTCCTTGAATCGGTTTTCCGCATCCTCTTCCGTGCTCCGGTCGGGGTGGAATTTGCGAGCCAAGCGTCGAAAGGCGTTCTTGAGTTCGGCATCCGATGCGGACCGTTCAACGCCCAAGACTTCGTAGTAGTCTCGCTTGCTGGCCATCGTTGTCCGCTCCGTTTTGGGACGATGACCCAACCTCTTTGAAATTCACGCCCCAATTTACAGGTCCAATCCGCAATGCGGGCAATAGGCCGTTCCTTGAGGGGCGGATCCACCGCAGCCGCGGCAGTGGGGTCCGCTGGTTGAGGGCCGGTTGGCGGGTTGGAAACCGGCCATTTCCTCCAGCGTCATGGGGGGCGCAGGTGCGGTGAAAGCGGTGTCGTTGAACTCGACCCGTTCAGCTCCTCGGCCGTCCAACACCGTCTCAACGCCGCCAGAATCACTCATGGAAGTCAACTGCACCTCCTCGTTGTCAGAGGAGGTGGAAGTGCGAATCGGCGCCACCGGGCGTTGAGCAATCACCGGTGCAGCCGATGAACGGGCCTGCATTCGAGCCTGCCGCAAGGCTTCTCGCTCCGCTCGAGTGTCGCGTCCGAACAAGCCCCAGACGGTGTCCAACAATCGATCCATGGGGCTCTGCTTGACCTCAGCACCCAAGGTCCGGTCCACCTCTGCCGCCTCCACCCCGGCGCCCGGGGCGGCGCGACCCGAGGCTGCGACGATGTGACGAGCCGAAGTCAACACGGTGACTTCGACCTTGTCCTCGCCCTCAAGCTCACGTTCACCGATTTCAGGTGCCAAGGCCCCCACCGACCGGTTCATGGTCGCTGGACCCGCATCGGCCAGCGTTCCATCCAACACGACATTGCTGTCCCAAACCCCTTCTGCCTCGGCCTTGTAGACATGACGAACCGAGCGCATGGCTTGTGCTCGGTTGTATTCGTGGTCCTTGACCACTCGAGAACGACGGAACAACACGAAGCCGAGGCCGAGGGCCATCCCGTACCAAACCCACATCAAGCGAGGCTCGAGTTCGAAGGTCCCGCGCAGCGGTGGTACCCCGAAGTGGAGGGCGCCCATCAGCAGCAGCGGAAGGACGGCGAGGCCGCGTGCGGTTTGACGACGCGCCGCAGCCATGCAGCGAGGTCTGCGCATCGCTTCATGTAGGTATGGGGTTGATGCTCAACGGTCCGAAGCCGGTCGGCCTCGGCGAAGGAAGCCGTCGATCAACCCCACCGAAAAGCTCGCATGCAACATCATCAGGCAGAAAGGAACACCCAGAAGGAACGATGCACCCGAGCGTGCGTTCCGCAGGCCCTCTGCGAACAACACGGCAGCGTACAGCGCACCGCCAAGCCACCAGAGAGGAGAACCAGCGCCGTAAGCCACAGCGGTGGCGAGCACGCCCACCCAAGGGAGCCATTCGACCCATCGCAAACGAGATGGATGACGAAGCACAACTTTGGTTCGCCAAAATCCGTAGCGGTGACCCATTTTCCACCATTTCCCCAAGGTCGTTCGTCGTGCCATCCGGACCGTCGGCGAAGGCACCCGGTGGAGGGCGTAGCCGGCCTTGAGCAAACGCATGGAAAGATCGCTGTCTTGACTCGTCAACAACGCCGTGTCCCATCCTCCGACCGCTTCCAACGCCGAGCGACGATGCGTCACGAACGCTGGAACCTTCGTCGGGCCGGGTTCGGTGAATCGGCTGAATTGACCATCGCTTTGACCGAGCGGGGAGGCAAGGGCTGCGTCGACCCAACCTGCCACGCGACCTTGGTCTCCCTCAAGCCCCTCCACCTTGCAACCCACGCCTGCGAGGGGGCCCTCGCTCTGCTGTTCTGCTGTGCGCCATGCCGTCATGCGTTGCTCAAGGTGGGTCGGCTCGATCGTCGCATGCCCCAACAGTTCCACGACAAATTCAACGGACGGGGGCAGCATGGCGAGGGCCATGTTGCGGGCGTGCGCCACCGTTCGATCCGGATTGTGCAGCACGTGGACCGTTGGCTGCGGGTTGGACCAATCGGCCAACACCGTTTCAATCGCATCGAGGGTGTTGTCCGTCGACCCCCCATCAACGAGGACGACCGTGTGGAGGGCAGGAGCCAGTGTTTGAGCGAGCAACGACCGCAGCAACGGACCCACGTGCTTGCCTTCGTTGAGCAACGGCACAACGGTGGCCAACATGGGACCTTCCCTCACCTCCATGGAAGCGGCTCGGTGTGAGAACCTTTGACGCCTTCGGCACCGACGCTGCTGCTGACGAAGTTCTTGTAGACCGTTGACATGAGCGGAGCATGGTCGCCAGCAGGGTCCGACTCACCGGTGCAGGTGAAGGCATTGTTTGCACCGTCACCACCTTGCTTCGTGGTGCCGATGACGGAAGTCGTGTGGTTGACGCTCTCATGAACTTCTTTCCGGACGTGACGGTACCCGAGGACTTGACGCCGCCTCAATTCGGTCAGGAGCAAGAGCGAATGCTGATGTGGAGCGACCTCTCGATGAACGCCTTTCTCGATGCGCTCCACCAACAACGCATCCTCGACACCGCCTTGGATGCCATGAGCCGCTCCCTTGAGGGCGAAACCACGCATTTCTGCATCGGTCGCCAGGCTGCAGCAGCAGGAAAAGTGGCCTTCCCCATCCCCGATGAACAACCCGTCGGTGGGACGTTTGATGTCAAACTGACCGGGCGTGGATTGCCTGACTGGCTGGAGGCAGCGACGTGGCATCCGGGTCGGTCGCAAGTCCCACGAACCATCGGGGATGAACGGAGCATGAGCGAGGACGGAGAAGCTAGCACCTGGCATTGAACCGGCCCACCAATTCGTCGGCCAATTCACCGTTGCGCCCCACCCATGGGCGCTCGTCCCCTGCTTGAGGTCGCCACCATGTCCACGCGTCGTGCGCTGCGAGGTGAAGTTCAATCGCTTCATCGACGGGTTCACAGAGAACGGCGTGGACGTTGAGGAGTGCATCCTCCAAACGACTTGAGCGGGTGCCGATGAGCCGTTGAGGCTGGACACGGATGGACAATTCCTCCATCCATTCACGGGCTAACGCCTCGGACCAACCCTCCCCCGACTCAATTTTTCCACCGGGAAATTCCCACGCCCCAGCATGAGGTTGGCCCGGAGCACGGCGAGCGATCAGCACGCGACCGTCGTGGGTGGGGACCACGCCCGCCACCACATCCACGCCACGGGTTGACTGCACCAACATGAGCGACAAAACGGATTTCACCAATTCCACGGCGTCGTCCACCATCAACCGTTCCTGCGGAGGCAGGTGGACGAACAGACACGGCACAGGCAAGCCGGCACCATCGGATTGGGCGTGCAAGGCAAGCAGGGTGCGGTGGTACGTTTCGTTGCAAATGAACGCACCGGCATCGTGGGACAATTTGACCGGTGATGGAAGCGCCTCAGCAGGCCAGGTGGAGGGATCCAACCGAGCACCCACGTCACCCATTCCGGTCACGTTGGAAGACGCCACTTGCCGTCCAGCGTTGTCAGGGATGCGCATGGAAAGGTCATCCGCACCTCGGAGCTCCAGCCGCGTTTCGTCACAAGAATCACACAAACCGAGGTGAAGAACGGCATCCCAGCGCTCACCTCGGCCCAATCGCTCAGCGACTCGGCGTGAACCGGCCTCGTCCACCGTCAACACCTCGACCTCCATGGAGATGGGAAGTGTTTCATCGGATTCGTGGACCGCAAGTTCACCCATGCCAGCGAGGCGTTGGGCCACGTCTCGGCTGATGTTGACCGAATGCCCTCCAAACGGTTCAAAACCGGTGAGGAGCACGCGAAGGGGGGCCATGGGTTTGCCTTATGACCCCTCGTTATGGAGCCTGCGCTCTCCTTCTGGCGTCATGTTCACAAAGCGCAACCCACAGGGTAGCGTGCGGTGAGCCCATGGAAGAGGAGTTGGTGGTGGTGCTGGGCCAAGACGAACCAGCCACCCGTCAACGCTTGTCACCCGGTCGCTTGGTTCGAGAAATTTGGCGGGAAATCACCTTCGGCGTGGGCACCTGGGGAGCATTACGGCCGTTGATCACCGCCCTTCTTGCCCTTGTCCCCTTCCTTTTTCTGGGTCAACACTTCAACCGTGAGCACCGACGAGGCATTGAATGGGGGTTCCTGCAAATCCCCCTTGCGTTCACGATCGTGTTGTGGGTGGGGCTGTACGTGTGGTCAATTTTTGACGCATGGAGGGACGCGGTGGCGTTCATGGCCAACCGTCAAGTCCAGAGCTGATCGGTGGCTGCAATTGAGCCATCGGCCAGTCCAGCAAGGTCGTTCAGGTCATCGTTGTCGAACTCGTTGGGCAGCGAAGAAAAGAACACGTTGGCCAAGTCGGCCGAATTGACAGCCCAGTACATCACCGAATCATCGTTGCTTGAATGTCCGGGGTGTTCATCGTCCTCATGGTCCACTGGAGAAGTGTAAACAAGGTTGACCAAGCCCAGGAGGTGGCCCACCTCATGGACGATAACGCTGTTCTCAACATCCTCAACCGACGGGCGGCCAAACGGTCCGTCTGCATCCTGAATCGTATCACCAAACAAGGCCACACTGGACGCATCAACCGCCACGCCGAGCACACCGTCTTGGTCGTATTCACCCTCGGGGAAAATGAGCTGCCAGCGCAACACATCACCGTCTTGAACATCACCTGACTTGGATGCCCAAGCCTGGGTACGCACGTCGGTGTCGCTCCACGCACCCTCCACATCAAAGGTGACTTCCTCGAATTCAAGCGTGATGCCGTTGGGTTTGGCGCAGACCGATTCCAGCCGTTCGAGCAACATGTCCGTGCTGCTCGTCAGAGGTTTGTACCCTGCTTCGTAATCGATCTCAACGACCATCGACGTAAACCGATCGTCCTGCAAGCACGCCAGCGTCAAACCGCCCGGGATGCCTTTGCGTTCAGGTACCAAATCGTCCACGGCGTCTCCAAGGCAACCGGCCAGAGGTGCCATCAGAAGCAACAGTACGCCAACGACCCCGCGAATCCCCCCAGAGTGCATGCGGTGACCTGTGCGTGCTCGTTTTTCAACCCCGCCCTCACCAGTCCTCCGGGATGGCCAACGGAGAAAACAGCTGACCGGGACCGGTGGCTTGAGCCAATTGGGTTCGAACCAAATGCTCCCACTGACGAAGCGCAAGGACCGCATCCAAAACCGTGACGTCGATTTCCATCAAGGTCACACGAATCAAGGTATCAAGAATGTCCATCCGCTGCACATCGACGATGTCCATCACCTTCTCAAGGGCAAAATTGCTTTCAGAACCAGCCGTTTCAGTGTCGATCGGCCACGGTGCAGCCGCCCGCTGCGGCAGAGGCTGGCCCACCGCATCGGCATGTTGAGAAAGCGTGTTCATGAGAGCCTTGAGGTGTTTCTGAAGCACCAAGGCAACTTCCACCACCGGCATGGTCAGTTGATTGATGAGGTTCACCGTACGCTCCTGGAGCGTCACCAACCCATCCGTATCTTCACCGCCACCGGTCAAACGAACCCACCTCAATTCGTGGCAAGCGCGTCGATGTACTGCCAGCCATAGGAGGCCCACTGCTCTTCCGTCCACCCATCAGGAAGACCGGTTGGAGGCAAGGGGGGAGGCTGAGAACGGTCGACAGCCGTTGCTGGTGGTTGAGCGTTCATGGGCGGTGGCGGTGGCGTGCCAGCAGCAACGGGGTCAGGCGTTGTGGGAGCGATCGCCGGGACGGCTTTTTCCGCTTCCATCTGGGTCATCACGGCGTCCGTTTGGTCAACCAACGCTTCTTCGGACGGTGGAGCCAACAATCGGCGACGCATCACCAAGGCGTACATACCGAAGGATACCGACCCGAGTGCAATCAAGAAGAGCGTGACGCTGAACAAGTCTTCGGAGAGTTGCTGAGACAGCGCCTCGCCGTCACGAACCGTGACTTCCTTTACGAGCAACGAGGGGACCGTTTGACGGTCCATCTCCACACCGTCCACCAACACCACGACGCGGTAGGCGAACGAATCGCCGGGGTCACCGGCTGCGGTGATGGACAAGCCGGCTGCGATGGTCTGCCCCGCAACCGCATCGACCGTCTGGTTGGCATCGGTGGCCCAAAAGCCGCCTTCGGTCAGGCGCTGAAGCGCAAATTCCACGCGACCGTCTCCTCCCAAGTTGTCAGCGCTCACCATCATGGTGGCCGTGGAGCCAGCGTACGGACTGGGTGTGTCCCAAGAGAGCACCGTGGCCGCGTGCTGGAGGTCGACGTTGGGCCCGGTCAACGACAAGGGCCAGGAAGCAAACGGCATCATCATGGTGTTGTCTGCCGTATCGTAGGGGTTGCCCGCTTCGTCGGATCCCGAAATCCACACATCAACGGTGTACGTCGGCAGCAAGGTCGTGGCTCCTGAATCGGTCAGGTCAAGGACACCGCTCCAGAAAATTTCCGAGCCAAAGGCGGTGACATCGGGGAGCAAGACGCTCCCTCTGGAGATTTCGGATTCACCTGCCATCACCCGATAATGGAGAACAGCTGCCTCGTTCAAATCAAATCCGTTCTCGTCTCGGGTCACCAGCCGCACGTCAAGGTGGTCTGCTTGGCCGATGGGAAGCGGTTGTCCGGCGAGCACGCCGTTCAACGACATGCTGTCGATGGTGGGGCGCTCGTTGTCGACCACCAAGCGAAGTCGGGGTTGCGTGTCGGATTCATCCAGCGCCAAACCCGGGAGATCGTCCATGCTGAGCCGCAAATCAAGCCGGCCGGACCGAACCGCAGGCACCAACAAATCGAGCGAGAATTCGCCGTCCTCTCGGGTTGATGTGCGCCAATTGTTTTCGAAATCCCCGAACACCACGTCGAAGGAACCGGGCGGCGCTGGCGTCTCGGTTTCCGAGAACAGGACGCGACCCGTGATGCGCAGCGCTTGGCCTGCACCGATGATGGATTCGAAATTCTCTGAGGTGTAGTGGTTGACGGAATTGCGAAGTTCGATGGCTCGGATGTGACCTTGTTCGGTGTCAAAGCGGAAATCGTTGTCCAAGCTCCAATGGTTGTCACCCAGTCCCTCATCCACCACAAAGCAAGGCTGAAGTTCACCTTCGTTGCACGGCATGTCCGTGACCCGAATCTTCGGGATGAAGGTGCTGTCACCGTTGGTGTCGTAGGACTCGGGGAACATCCATGTCAGTTGGAACCGTGCCTGGATGACCACAACGCTGTCGTTGTTGGCATCCAACTCGACCGAGGAGTAGAGGTTGGAGACAGCGATGTTGTCGCTCCCGGACGTCATCACGGCGCGTGGCTGACCGTCCTCACCGGCGGCGAGTGCGATGAACATTGACGACTCATCGTCGTCAAACTCACCGCCCAGCGCCACTTGCACGGTTTGGATGTCCTGCCAACCGTTGTAGTCAGCGAGTTTCACCTGAACCGTGTAGGGGACGCCGGGGTGGAGCGGTTCACCGTCGTCATGACCGAGGATGGAAGAGTTGCCAAGGTCAATGACCGGCTCGAATTCTTGGCGGATGAAGTACGTCGACAGATCGGCGTCCCAATCGGGGTTCGTCTCACCCGGTCGATAGCCGCATGCCACCGTGCTCGGAGGACACACTGGACCCCGACCCATGGCAATCTCGTTGTCTTGACCGTCCTCCCCGGTCACGAAGAACGAAACACGCTGGCGGTGGAGAAGCATCGAATCGTCGATGAGCCCTTCGAACACGTTGAGGCCCCCAGCACGGGTCTCGGGTGAGGAGAGGGTGGTCATTTCATACTCGTCCTCGTTGGGCAACCCGTCGAAGTTGTAATCGTGGCACCCGATCGCTTCGCTGGGGTTGCAGCCCACCCAGTAATGCAGGTTGATTTGGCTCGGCGGGTCGACGGAATCCTGAATCACGATGGACAGTGGCTGGCCAGCCCCTGCAGAACCGACGTGACGTTCCTCACCGTCGCTCGGTGTGGCGCCAAGCACGAGGGGCGAGTTGCCGTCAAGGATGAGGCGAATCGAATTGTAGGCGGGGTTGGTGAAGGTTGAGCCGTTTTCCAGATTCACAGCCTGAACGTAGAACACCATGCCCCCAGGAGCGGATTCAATCGGGGATTGAATCGTGATGTTGAAGTCGCCAAATGCGGGGTTCGCATCTTGGTACAGCATGAGCGGTTCACCGATGGGGTCCCCGTCAAAAGTGACGTTTTGTCCCAAAATTTGGAGGTCAAAGGTGCCGGAGGGTGGCATGAGTTGCGAATCTTGGAAGTGCATGCTTCCCGTGAAACTTAGGTTGAATCCGCCACGCACCCAATCCATCGGGTACAGTTGGCGACCGGTTTCTTCCCAAACACGCAGGCCGTCGAGTTGAATGTCGTTCTCGATGACCAAATCCATGCTCTCCGTGTGCCAACGGTTGACGGCCACGCCAAGGTCGTCCTCCACAGAAATGACGGCTTCGGTGTCGGCTTGGTCGTCCCAACTCCAGTTGACTTTGGTCGGCATCCAGATGGAGAGCACACCCGCACTGTCCACCATCGACGTGCAGTTGGCGGTGTCAAACATCACGATGCCGCCGGCGTCGTTGATGAGGCTGCACGCATCCCCGCGCTCCCACGTGAAGCCGGGGTCGACGCCGTGCGTGTGGTTGAGCATCACCGTGGCTTCGGTCACGTAGTCGACATCGTCACCGGGAGCCACCCGCGTGATGAAGTTGCGGTACAAGCCGTCGGGAGCGGCCAAGCCTCCTTCGAAGGTAGCGTCAACCGCCCGGGTTTGCATGGCGTAGGTGATGTCAATGTTGGAGATTTTCACACGGCCGGAACTGGCGGCTTTGATGGCCAGCGGGACCAGCACTTCACCGTCGCCGTTGTCCGGAACAAAGGCGTTGAACGCATCGACAAGGGTTGGTGCTCGCTTGACAATGACCCCCACCTCGGAGTCGTCCGTGGCCACCACACTGGACTCGTTCAGGAAGATGTCGGATTCCCAGTCAAACGTGCCGTCTGAACCGACGTCAATCATCGGTCGGTCAGGATACCCCTCCTCGTATTCAAGGACGAACCGGTCAACAACAGGTGTGAGGGAGGGGTTCGTGCTGGTCATGAGAACCGAGTACCGCAGGGTGTTCCCTGCAGCTTCGGTGGAGAAACTGGTTTCCATCTGGTTTTGGGCTTCAAGCCAGGTGGTGCCGTTGTCGTTGGAGACCATCACCTGCATGGTGGTGCCGCTTGGCACATCGGCTGTCCAGGAGGGGCGGACCTTGCCGACTTTTGTTCCGGTGTTGAAGTGCGGCGAAGTCCAGTCCCCGCTGGCCGTGTAGGCCGATGCGTGTTCAATGTCCACCCACCATGAAACTGCGGTCGACCCGATCAGTTGGGCTTTCCACACCAGTTCGTTGCCCGGGAAGGCGAAGTGAATGGTCGTGTTGGACGTCACCTGCTCCCAATGCGTGCCGTTGTCGGCGGACACCCAGTAGTCAACGCGATCACCGATGGACGCTGCTGACCAGTAGGTTTCGACGTTGGCAGCCACGATGTCTTCGTCCGTGATCAGTACATCGCCGTACCAGGTGGTGGTACCGGGCGCAGGGGTGGTCTCGTATTCCCACCCGGTGCCAAATTCACGGTAGTAGAGGGTGGTGCTTGACCAGGTCGAATAGCCGGCGTCCACCGAGATGAAGCGTTGGCCGTCGAATTGAAGGCCGTAGCCCAAGCGAGAGATTTGACGGGTGGTCGTCTCGGGAATCAAGGCTTGCGAAGACCCAGAAACGGACCACGCCTCAAGGCTGTCACGGTCGTTGTAGTAGTAATCCTTCTGACAGCGCATGTAAAAAGTTGAGCCGTTGACTTCCAAACCACGCAACATCTGTCGACTGCCGCCGGGGTCCGAGCCCCCGCAGTACCACGACGACCCCGACGAGGACGTGTAGGTGAAGAAGTCGGTGCTTCGGGTGTAGCTGCCGGTTCCGTCGCTGGCAAAGTCGTAAGCGTACAGGCGGTTCATGTTGTTGTGAGCAATCCACACTTGGCCGGTCGAGCGATCGTAGGCAATGCCGGTGTACTCTCCCACCGAGGGTGAGACGTCGTAGGAATCAATGCACGTCCAGACGTCATCGCGGGACACGTCCATTTCCATGACGCGGTGGTATTGGGTCGGGGCAGTGGACCCGTAGGTGTAACGGTAACCGGACAGGATGCCAAAGAGACGTTCGTCATCCGTGACCGTCCAGTCCCGGAAACCGTAGTAGGCGTAGTACGAGGAGGAGTGCTTCTGCGGCAGGGTGCATTCGGCTTGGTCAAGCGTGATGATGGACTCACGGGTCGCATTGTTGGGGTACAAACGGTGGACCACGTTGTGGAAGGACGACGACGACCACGTGGAAAGGAACAACCAATCGTGGTGCTTGAGGATGGCACCCTGCGCTTGAGCGTTGAAACTGTTCGACGATTTGGTCAACTGTTGTGAAAACAGGGTCTCCGTGGCGTTTGAGGTGTGCGGCTGCCGAATGGCATAGGAGCCGTTGTCAAGCCAAGCGTCCGAGTTGGGGTCAACGTAAGCATCCTGCCCGTGTGGCAAAAACAGGTCGCTCGTGCTGTCCAACGCAAGGGTCAACGCATCACTGCGGTCGTCCGTGCCGCTTGCTTCGCCGGCGACCCAGTGCGAGCGGTCATCGGTCACGAGCTGCGACCAGCCGGTCGCCGATGCTCCGGAAAGGGTGAGACTGACGTCGGTGACTTCTGCACCCCGTGGCAACGCCACTTGGGCCCCGGCATCGGGATTGGCCCCTTGGTACAGTGCAATGTATTCAACCGAACCGTCGCTGAATTCGTAGACGTGTCGCGTCCCGGCGGTGGCCTCTGCAGGCGACATGAGGTTGTCCACCATGGGCGTCATGGGGAGCAACACCATGAGAGCGACCATGAGAAACAACACGGTCTTCGAAGAACCCCCATGCTGACCGCTACCCTGCATACTTTCCTCACGGTCAACATAGAATTTGAACCATGCGGTCCAAGGTTCCCCTGAGTGGCTCTCATCGGGTCGTCAAGCACTGGTTTGACGCGAGTCGTACCGAATGGGCGACGAGTCCCCCCGCACGCCGTCTTCTTCATCGTCGCGCACCTCGAACCAATCGTTCATCCAATCCCCGTCGGTGTCCCAGTTCATTGGGTTGCTGCCCTCTGCGAGGTGGTCATCGTCAAAGTCCAACAGGTACCAGCCAAACTCGTGCTCGCCCACGTTCCGAATCGGTGGTGTGTTGGGCGAGGAAGCGTAGTAGATCTCCCATTGATCGGTGCGGTTGCCCGCCATCAACACCACATCGTCGTCAGGGTTGACGGTCAAGAAATCCGTGTCCATGTCGTCAACGATGTAACCGTACTGCCGATCCATGCCTGCGTACTTGTCCAGCTTGAGGTAATTGAGCACCAGTTCGTTGGATTGGCCAAGACCCAACAGAGCTGCCCGGAACTGCCAGCCCTCACTCACCGGAACACCATCATGGGTCAAACCGCTCAATCGCACGGCGTTTGGTGAAGCGTATTCGCTGGTGGTGATGGCGTAGAATTCCTGGAAATTCGTGTAAGGTTCGTACGCACAACCGCCTGCGCCGCTGCAGTCCCAGTTGCCATCTTGATCGGGGTCCAAGTTCGCATCGGTGGCATCAGCGGGATCAAGCGTGAACCAGGCCATGGCCACATCGGGTCGACCAAGTGTTCCATCGCCGGAGTCCCTTGAGAGGGGCAAACACGAGTTGGTGTCCGAGTCGCATGGTCCGCCGGTGGCCACATCAATCCAGGTCACTTGAATGGGCAAATACGAACTGAAGTTGTCGTTGCTTTCGTTCCAAGCCATCTTGTATTCGTACCAGTCGGGGAGCATGTCACCGTCGGTGTCGTTGTCCATGGGGTTTGAGCCGTACTTGAACACCTCGCGACCATCGGAGTAGTTGTGGTCACGGACGTGCGACTGGACGACACCGCCTGCGACCGTGGTGATGAACGTCCGGCTGTCACCGTCGCTGTCGTTCATGTCCGGACGGGTTTGATTGTCGTATTCCATGGCGTTGGTGAACGGCAAATCGCCAACACCGTTCTGGATGGTCTGCCCCGAGGGGGTGAACACGCGGTTGTCCCACGACCCTTGTTCGGCAGGGATGTCAAAACTGGTACGGTCGTACCATCCGTCATGGTCGCCGTCGTAGTCAACGTCCCACGGGTTGATCGGATTGGCAGCCCAATGGGTCAACGTTGTGGCATCGTCCATGCCGAAAATCGCGTAACAATACTCCCAGCCGTCCGGAATCCCGTCGCTGTCGGAGTCCGTGTGCGTGGGGTCGGAAACACCTCGGAGGCTTCGGTTGAAGTTCTCGCTGTCGAATTCATTGATCTTGGTCATGCGGTTTAACGAATCGGTGCCTTTGCGAACAAAGTCGTTGTACAATGCCAGTTGGGCTTGGAAGGTGGAATACCCCAAGTTTTCGTTGTACGCAGCCATGGCATCCTCACCGAAATCAACGATTCCGAGTGCAGCTGGAACCGTGTTGCGATTGAGGTATTTTCCCCATGTTCGCGATTCCCATTCTCGAAGGTTGGAGTAGGTCTCGTTGGCGTCGATGGTGCCGTCTTGGTTGCAGTCGTAACTGTCCCCGTCGGAATCAAGGTTGACGTCGTTGTCGATGAGCGGGTTCATCGCCCAACGGTTGGCGTCCAGATCCCACGAGGTGAACCAGTACTCGAAACCGTCGAACATGCCGTCACCGTCCGTGTCCGAGAGCGTGGGATCGGTCATGCCGAGCACCACGCTCAGGAAGGCGTTGGGTGGCTCGCCTTGCTGCCAAGCGTTGAAATCGTTGAGAAGCCGCTTGCCACGGGTTTCTTTGGAGATGAGGATGTTAAACACACGTTGTGCTTTTTCAGTGGGCTGTTGCAGGTCGCCGTCGATGTGGAGCAAGGGAGCGTCTGAGGGGTGGTCGTCACCGTTGTCGGGTTGTGCGACAGCGATAGCGAATTCTTGACGGTCCGTGAGACCGTCCTCATCCCCGTCGAAGTCACCGTCACCAGGAACCAGTGGATTGAGCGTCCACACGCCAGCGGAGTCGTTCCATGCGGTGAAGAGCAGTTCAACGCCGTCCAACATGCCGTCACCGTCCGTGTCAACGTTGTTGGGGTCTGAGGTGGGGCCGGTCAGGTTGTACTGATCGCTGGGCACAAAAGACCCGAACGAAGCGGTTGTTGGAATGCCAGGCCATTGCTGGAAAGCAAACGCTTGGCCGATCGTGGTCACGAACCACTGGGGAGACGAACGGTTGGCATCGGTTTCGCTGGCCTCGGGAGCGATGACGTTGTACTCTTCCCAGTTGGTCATGCCGTCCTGGTCGGCATCACCCCAACGGTCCGTTGCGTCCAACGGATTGAGGGTCCAAGCATCCTCGAGTTGGTCCCAGCGTGCAAACCAAACCTCCCAGCCGTCGGGCATGCCGTCATCGTCGGTGTCGGCGTTCAGTGGGTCAGCAGCGCCAACGCTGTAGGTTGACTGTCCAGCCGTCACGCCCCCAGAGGCACGGTCGGCAAACGTTGCTTCAGGTGCACCCTGGTCAGCTACATCATCGAACAAGGACGTGTTGAATCCACCGGGAATCGACTCCCCCTCAAGTGTGGCGTTGCCCAAGAACAGATGGTCCCGGATGTGGTATTCAAGGTAGTTCACGAACGCTTCGTCGTCGGAGAGGACCCCATCGTGGTTGATATCATAGCCGTCACCATCAGGATTTTCAAAAGCATCCGAGCCGTTCAGGGGGTTCACCCCTCTCCGGGAGGAGTCCCAAGCGCACAAGCCGCCGGATTCCCAACCGTCGGGGAGGCTGTCGCCATCGGAATCGATGTTGTTGGGGTCCGCTGTCGCCCATTGCTGCGCCGAAGCGGAGGACTCTCCGTGGGACTCGAACAACTCACCGTTGGCAGCGAGGTCACGAACGATCGACCATTGGTACTCGCAGAGGTTGGCGAGACCGTCACCGTCCGCATCCCAGAGTGCGTCATCGGCTCGCAACGGGTCAAGGGTCCAGTTGTTGCCTCCGGTGAACGTGGTGCCCACCCAGCGGCGATGCTCGATTTCCCAACCGTCGGGCATCCCATCGCCGTCCGAGTCGGGATTTGTCGGATCGGTGGGTGCGTCGATGTTGGCGACACCGAGGTAGGTTGCATTGGCCGCTTGGCCTGCGGCATCGTCGCATACATACACCATTTGAACGGTGTAGTGGCACCAAAGGTTGCTCGATTCGAAAAAGAAACCGAAGTATTCCGAACCGTCACCCAAGCCGTCACCGTCGGTGTCACCCTCCCGTGGGTCCGTGGCGTTGTATCCATCGGGTGTGGAGGCAACATAGCGGAATTCGTCAAGATTGGTCCACAACCGTTCCAAGTTCATGTCACCCGATTGGTCGAGGTCCAAACCGTCGCTGTCCGGATCGTAAAGCGCATCCCAGGGATCGGTGGGATCCAACCCGTGGACGACTTCCCATCCATCGGGCATGCCGTCTGAATCGGAGTCGTTGGCTCCGGGGTCCATCAACCGCAGGTTGGCGAACTGACCCGGGGAAGCGCCAGCGTACACCACGTTCATGCCATCATGGACCACGGGAAGGACATGGGTGAGGTCTCCGGGAATCCAGGCTTGATCTTGAAGCCCGTAGACAGCCGTGTAGTCACCCGCCACCGCCCACAAGCCACGTTCAGAACCCACCAGGATTTCACTGCCCGTGGGGTGGAGGCTTCTGATGCTGTTGTATTGGCGAGCGTGCTTTCCGTCCTCGCCGGGATGGACCAACAAGCCGCTATGGGCGATGCTGTTGTCGTTGAGGCTCATCTTGTGCAGACCAAAGGGCGTTCCAAACCACAAGGCTTGCGCGTTGTCAGCGTTGGGGCCGTCAAGCGCCAGCGCACGCACCTCCGCGGGATTGCCGGTGGAGCCAAGAGGCAACGGACGGACTTCGTCCACGTTGGGCGTCATAGGGACGCTTTCCGTGGTGTAGAAGAAACGCCAGGTCCCGGTCGCATCGTCACGGGCCGAGGGGGTTTCGACGACCAGCAGACCGCGGTCCGTCCCGACGTAAAGCGTCAGCGTGGCACCACCCGCCAACCCGTGTGCAAGGGCGGTAACGCTGGCATTGGCAGTGGCAAGGGATTCGGTCAAGCCCGAACCCACCTCGTTGACCGAGGCCAAGGCCCCGGAGGCATCCACGCTCACCACCATGCCCGCACCGGCATGGCCGAGGCCAAGGAATTGCGGTTCGCCGTCCACCATGGAAAGCGCCGTCATGGCGGTCAGCGCCTCACCGGTGGCCCATGTCCACTCGCTGGCTTCCGAAACCGAGCCGTCGGCCAACAACGGTGAGGCAACAAAACCAACGGTGGTTGCCATCACGAGGGCATAAGGTCGGTCGTCGTCCACCACCAAGCGTGACGCCACGATGTCGACGCCCTGGACCATGGAGGCGTGCGAAGACGTGTTGGTCGCCAAATCGATGACGGAGACGCCGTAGCGGGTGGTCACATAGAGTGAACCAGCTTGCTCCTCAAGGCCCCGGATGTCGTGGTGGACCACGCTGGGATCGTCCATTGCCGCTTCGTAGACCAGCGGGTGAACCGTCACATCCCCCGTTGAAGCCAACGGTGTTTGCTTGAGGCCGGGCAGAACGGTGTTCCCATCGTCAAAGTGGACGGTGTACTCTTGGAGGGTGGACAAGGCCTCGCCCAAAGCCATGGCGGTGTCCGTTCGGGAGAGGTCTTGGCTGATGAAGCCGTCCCTGTTTTCGTCCCAACCGTCCATGTCGGGGTCACCCAATGCATTCGTTCGGTTGAGCGGGTCCAACCCAAAGTGGGCCTCCCATCCGTCGGGCATGCCGTCGCCGAAGGAGGGGTACAGTGGACGCACGGAAAACCCGTCCCAATAATACCGGTCCGAGTCGTCCAACAACGGGTCGGTGCCCAGCCAGACGTCCTCGCCAACAGGTTGTACCGCACCCGAGGTGCAAGCGGCGAGCAAGTGCTTGAAGGTGGCGTTCGCACCGGTGGGAATGTACGGCCAGACCTTCAGACTGGCGCCCTCAGGCAGGGTGGCGTGACACCACAGCCCATCGAGTTCGGTCGTGTGCGCAGCAGGCATCCCGTGCGCATATTCCTCGGGCGCAGTGAACCGTTCGGCATCGGTCATCACACCGTCCCGGTTGACATCAAAGCCGTCGTTGTCCCCGTCAAGTGTCAGGTCCGACGCGTTGAGCGGGTTGAACGACGGGCAAAGGAACCGTTGACTCACGGCATCAAACCCACCGATCCGCTGGCACATGTAGGCTTCGTAACCGTCAGGCATCCCGTCGCCATCGGTGTCAGCAACCCGGGGGTCGAGGTAGATACGGTCGTTGTTCTCGTCCAGTTCGCCCGTAAGACCACGGGGAAACCCGGGTTCGGTGCAGTTTGCAGGGTAGGGCCAGCAAAACTCTTCGGTGGCGTTCAAGCCGTCCATGTCAAGGTCGACAAAGGCATCCGAACCGTTGTTCTTGTCAAGCCCTTTGACGACGACTTCACGACCGTCAACGGCCGTCCAATTCATCCATTCCTCAAACAGCGTTTCGTGAACGTCGGGAATGAGATCGCCGTCGGAGTCGGTGTTGGGAGGCGGCGAGCCGTCCGTGTCGTCCGGATGGATGTTGGCGACGCTCGAAACCGCTGGAAATTGTGACATAAAGAGCAGGGACGACACCACGGCGAGGGTGGTCAACAAGGTGGTTTGACTCCGTCGCATGGTGTGGCCCCTCCAAAGCGAGCATCTCGCCCTTTGTGTCTCGAATTCGCCGCTTAAGAGGCTGATGGAACATTGTTCATACATTGCTGGTGTTCGTTTGTGCCAGCAACGGCGCAAAAGCACGGTTTTCGACCAAGAGGTGCGGTGTGTTCAAGTCCTTCCCGCGTTGGCTCAAACCCGTTCGCATGACGCTCACCATCACGCACCTTGGCACCGGAAGTCGTGGCAACGCCACGCTTCTCTCCACGCCCAAGGTCAACGTGCTCATCGACCAAGGTTTCAGCGGCGTTCAACTGCAGAAACGGCTGAAGATGATGGGTCTCGAACCCGACGACATCGATTGCGTCCTCATCACCCACCACCACGGCGACCATGGAGGTGGGGCCACCGTCGTGCAAAACAAGTGGGGCATTCCTGTCTTGGCCAACGAGCGTACGTCCCTCGAACTCGGGTTGAACCCCGAATTGACGACGTTCTTCGATGCCCTTGATTTGATCCGTATCGGGGACGACCTCAGCGTCTTGCCCGTGCCCGTTCCGCACGATGGTTCGGACAACGTCGCTTTTGTTGCAAGCCACAACGGCGAGCGAGTCGCCATCATCACCGATCTTGGAACTTTCACCGACGAGCTGGTCCGCCATGTCCGTGGGTGTGAACACATCTCCGTGGAAGCCAACTACGACGAGCGACGGTTGCTCAACGGCCCCTATCCACGCTCCCTCAAGGATCGCATCTCTGGCCCGGGCGGCCACCTCTCGAACGACCAAACCGGCCAATTTCTGGCCCAAGTTTGCACACCCGCCACGCGCAGCGTAACGCTCACGCACTTGAGTCAGAAAAACAACGAACCCCACATCGCAGAGGCGACCGTGCTGTACTACATTGAGGAAGTGTTCTCGGGAGATTTGTGCATATCCACCCAGGACGGTCCAGAGTTTTCCCACTACATCGGTCGCGACGACGATTCAACCGAGCCCTCGCCACACCAAGCCTCAATCGCCCCCAGCACCGCTGGGGAAGGTCAAGGCCTAAATGCGACCATCAGGTGTGACGATTCGTGATGCGCCGAGGTCCTTCGTCCGGACGTCGACGGCTTCAAGCCGACGACCGAGCCGTGAGCGAGGTTTTGGGCGTGGTGATGTTGCTGGCGATGGTCATCACCATCATGGGCGGCGTGTGGGTGTTCCTCAACCCTTACCTCACGGATTTCGAGGACAACACCAACTGGAACTCAGCGACCGGGATTGCCGACCGAATCGAGGATCGCATTGAGGTCGCAGGGAACGCTCCGGACGGCACAGGGTTCCGCAACACGCTGGCCATCCAATCCACGTCCATCCGATCGGTCCAGAACGTTGAGTCGTGGACCATTGCAGCCGATTTAACACCGCACGATGCCGTGGTCGTTCAACACGTGAACGACTCCGCGCTCACCGTGTATTCCGCCAATGAATCGGCTCGAAGCGTCACCGTGGAGCGCCCCGAAGGCGTGTTCACAGCCAATTTCACCGCGAGTCACGAACCGGTTCTCGTCAACCACGATGGCGTGTCCAGCCACTGGATGGTGGTGACGGTGTACGATGAAGTCGGCACCCCGTTGCACCGTTCGGTGGACCTGTCCCTCTCCGGTTTGCAAATCTCCACATCCCTGGGCCAAGGGGAGCATGAAATCGTTCTGATGAACAACGCTCGAGCGGAACGTTTCCCCAACGGTGCATGGGACGTGTCGGTCATGCCCGCCCTTCGGTTTGACCGGTTGGCCAACGATGAAGTGCGTCTGTCCGTGTTGTTGACCGACGTGCGCAGCGAAGGAGCGGTTGGCAGCGGAAACAACATCGGCATTGAATTTGTTTCAAGAGGGCCCATGGCCTTGTTCACTGGAGAAGCGCACAACGTCCGATTCAACGTTCACAACCACCTTCACGCCGTGGTCACCCCACAATACCATGAAACGTGGTTAACCGATTACACCATCCAACGGTCCGCAGGCACCCTGGACAGTTACATTGGCTTCGCACCGTTTGAACGAGCCAGCGGTGCCGACGGTTTTACGGTCCAATCACAAGGCCTCCCGTTGTACTTTGAGGTTGATTTCCAACGGCTGGAGGTGAGCCCTTGAACGGCGCATTGCGTCGCGACGAATCGGCCGTTTCTGCTGCTGTGGCCACCGTGCTCTTGTTCGGTGGCGTGCTGTCGATCATTGGGTTGATGATGGTCTCCATGATGCCTGTCATCGAAGAGATGGAAGGGTCGGTGGAGCGCCATGACATGTCGTCTCAAATGACCCTGCTCGCCGCCCAAACGCATGAGCTGAGTGAGCGAGGCATGCCCGGAGACGCCACAACCGCTGAACTCATTCCGGTTGACGGGACCCTCGCCTGGGACAGTTTGCGCGGCGGGATGTGGTATTCCGCCACCTGGCATGAAGGGCACGAACTTCGTGCACGCGGCGCCCTGGATTTTGACGACCAAGTCCAGATTCGTCACGGCGAGACTCGCATCGAAGCGGTTTGCATCACCGACCTGCGCCAGGGTGTCGAACGCCCATACCGTTACACCCTTGATGCGGGGTTGGATGCAGCCATGGTGACGGTGCTCCCGGGCCTGACCATGCCGCTGGGCCCGGTTGAATTGACCCTTGAATACAACGGCGATGTCGTGGAGGAGCGCCAATTACGCGTTGACGAACTCGCCACGTTCCTCCTCTCAGAATCTGGGGACCTCGTCTTGACTTCAACGCATGAACTCACCGTGCTTGCCCTGCGGGGAGAAGCAGGCGCTTCCCTTCTCATCCCCAGCGATCACGAGCCGGTGGATGACCGCGGTCACGCCTGGTCCATTCCCATGCCGGCCGGAACCCATCGACTCGAGGTGCTGAGCGATGTTGCCAACCAAATCCAAACCACGGTTGACGGTACAACCCAAGTGGAGTATGCCTTGCCGACCAATGAAATTCACACCGGCGTGACGCACACCGTCGAGATGAATTTGACCGGAAGCCGTGTTGTCCAACTGACCACCAGCGCTCCGTCACGGGTGCTGTTCATCAACAACGCCTCCGCCGACATTGGCGTCACACCGTGGCCATCGGTCACCGGGCAATACATTGGCAGCACCTTCCTTCCGCCCACCGAACCCGGCACCCTGCGTTTGACCAACCCCAGCGAGGAAGTGGTAACCGCCACGTGGCTTGGCAGCGGCATTTCGGTCCAGCCAGGCGAGGCGGAGCACGTGGCTTGGCCGCCTCAACAGGTCGAAGGGGCTGCCATTTTGGACGCCGACGGCTCGCTGATGGTGACATGGGCTGCAGCATCCGATGTTGACGCATGGTCCGCTGTATCGGGTCAGCACGTCGTTGCTGCTCACGATACGGGGAGCCTCAGCGGTGCTGACTTTCCGTTCATGGTCGATGTCGGTCACAGCGAAGACCTCCGCATCGAACTGGCGGGTTACGTCAGCACGTGGAACATCACCGGCCCCAACAACGCGTCAGGAACCTTCCTCGAGTCGCAACGTTCGACCACCTTCGACCTCGTAGGGGGCAACAGCACGTTGAGCGTGGTCGATGACCACCCGCTCCGTGTCACGCGATTCACAGGTCAACACGGCATGCATCCGCTCCTTCACGACGGGGCCGAACGCTGCACCGCCATTGGAACGCAAGCCAGCGGGTGGATCACAACGGAGTTGCCATGGGAACCGATGGGCGGTCGAGGGGCAGTGGATGTTGAGCGAGCCTGGCAGCAAGGCACCCATCCTTCCAGCGTTGAGATGGAAGTCATCGGTGGTGCTGAATCGGAATCCCATGCCGTCATCGGCACTGTGTGGGCGTTCCACTTGTCCCGCTTGGCCTACGACTTCTCGTCTTCCATCGACGGCATGGAGGTGGCCTTCAGCGGGGGGGCCGTCGTCACCAACCATCCCGAATTCAAGCCTTATGTCATCGTTCCGCCCTCCGACCGGGGCGGCCCTGGACCCCGATTTGCTGCGACCGTTCCATCGTTCCACCCCGCCGACGGGAGCCTGAGTGGAGGAGGTGCTGTGACGTTGGACATCGAGTTGGTGAACCGACGCTCACTCGCCTCCACCCCTGCCTACGAGATTCGTCGTGGATGGAGCGAACCGTACGGGACGGCCATCGCCGATTACGCCGGTGCTGGTCTTGACGCAAGCGAAGATTGGGCGGTGTACCCGGGCCGCCTTGACCTGCTGACCGACCACGTGGGGTGGGTCCCCGACCCGAGTTATGGAACAGCCGAAGCCGTCTGGCACACCAACGGTCAGGTGATCGAATTCACCCTCCAATTGTCCATGCTCGACGTGACGGCACGGGGGGCGTTGGCATGAACCGTGAAGTGGTGCTCTACAGGGATGAACGTGCGGCTGCGACCGAGCTTGGTTACATTTTCACCTTCCTTTTGGGGGTGATGTTGATGACGATGTTCAGCGTATGGGCATGGGACATTGAGACGAACACGCGACTGCGATGGAATCAGGAAGCCATCCAAGCCAACATGGACGACCTCGCCGCTGCGGTTGAACGAGCGGACGAGGCGAGTCGACTTGGGAACGTGTCCTACGCCGAAGAAGTAGCGTGGCGCCCCACCGAAGCCGATGAATCCCTCTTCTGGGTCGAATTGACCGACACAGCGGTTGTGCTCATTGATGATGGAGGACCGTTGGACACGGAAGTGCCCATTTCCGGTGCGGGACGTGGTGTTCATGAGGGCATGATTCCGCTGGCGGGCGTGGACCGGATTTGGGTCATCTACGACGATGGTGTCACCAGCATTTCATTGGAACGTCCGTCCAACGTGACTTGAATCAGCGACTCATCACGGCCCGGTGAACCATGGCTTGAACGTCTTTCATTCGAGAACGCGCACCAAGTTCTCGGAAGACTGCGAGTGCTCTCTGAAGGTACTCCATGCGTTCCTGACGGTCAGGAGAGGTGCCCCCCAAACGGGTGAGCAGTTCGCCGATCTCCATGCGCATGTCGTTGGCTTCAGCCACCACCAAGGCTTGACGGTAGTGGTCAATGGCTTCATCGTTCTTGCCGGCATCGTGCAGCACACCACCAAGCAAGATGGTCACTTCGACAAGGGATTGGAGATCGCTGGATTCGCTCAAGGCCTCGAGGGCTGAGGAATAATGGAACATGGCCAAATCAGACTGGTTGAGTTTGGCATAGTATCGACCCAACACCGATTGAGCTCGGGCGTGAAGCAAGGGGTCTTCTCCCTCGGCCGTGCGCTCGTGGGCGGCAATGGCGTGATTCTTTGCTCGATCAAGTTCCTCAAGATCGATCAGCGCCCGAGCCAGTGTGATCTGACTGTTGATGAGTGAAGGATCGTCATCGGACGAGAGGATGGATTCGACTTCGGCGTAGGCTTCGAGCGCTTTACTGCGCTCTTTTTTCCGACGAAGGAGGTAACCGATGTTGTTGTAGGTCCGAGCCGCCCAGAGGGCGTTGCCTTGTTCGATGTACGAGGTCAAGGCTTGCTTGTGACGCTCGAGAGCCAAATCGCTGTTGCCGTTCTTTCGAGCAACGTCGGCCAACGACGACAGCAACTGGGCTCGGATGGCTTCATCGGCGGGGTTTTGGTCCAACGCAGAGGACAACACCGTTTCTGCATCATCGAGGCGGCCCATCATGGCCATCATCTCGCCTTTGAGCTGTGAAAGATTCAGAACGGTACGAACATCGAGGCCCACCAATTCAATGTTCTCAACAAGGCCCAACAACTCAAGATGTCCCATTTGAACGAGACGGCGTCCTTCCTTTGCCACGAGAGCCGCGGCCACCTCGTGCTGTTGGGAACGGATGCTGTGGAAGATGCGCTCAAGTTGTACTTCGTTCGTGTCTGCCCGCCCTTCGTACCATTCGCTGCAGCGTTGATGGAATTCCGATTTCAACGGATCGGACATGCTCCGAAGGAGGAATTCACGGATCAAATCGTGGACGTCGTATGTTTCAGAGTCCGCACGACGAGCCAACCCCGATTCAACGAGCGAATCCAGCACGTCGGTGTCGAGTCCCTGCTGCGCCAGCGCTTCCAGCACCACGGGTTCACGGAAGATGGCCAGCGCTGACAGCACCCGCTTTTGTTCGGCGTTCAGTTTTGAGAAGATTTCCACGGTGACGTAATTCTCCAGGGTTTCGTGGTACGCACCGGCGGAAGCACCGCGGTTGATGAGTTCCAACACCAACGGGTGACCGCGTGAAAGCCCGTGGATGTGGAGCCATTGTTCGTCGTCCAACTCACCAAAACTCGACAGCAACTTTCGACCGGCATCGCTGTCCAACCCGTCAAGTGGAAGCACGAGACTGGCAATGCGTCCCTCGGCATCCTTGGCAGGAACCACGGTTTTGAACGAGCGAGAAAAAATCACCAAGCCGATGTGCTCCTCGCTGCCCAACAGCGCCAAAGCCATGGCCTGGAAGGTTTGGTGAAGCACGCTGTCAGCCACCTTGTGGAAGTCGTCGACCACCATCAGTGAAGGAGAACCCTTCAGCGAATCAACGATCAAGCGGGCGGCATCCGCAGGATTTGGGACCGGAGTGGCTGCCAAGTAGGTCGAAAAATCCGAGTCGCCCATGCTGGAAAGCCAATCGGCGACCGACTCGAAAAACGCTCTCGAACCTTCCCAGTCTTGGCACCGGTGGTACAAGAGGTTCCTGCGGTGAACGAATTGTTCGATCAATTTGGATGCCATCGTGGTCTTCCCAATACCCGCAATGCCGGGCACCATGAGGGTGGTCGCCCGTGCGTCGAGGAGGTTGACCATGTTGTCCATTTCTTGGGTTCGGCCGTAGAAATGACGCAGCCTTGGAAGGTCGGCAAGCGAGGTGACCAGCTGCTTTTCCACGTGTTTGGACAGGTCGCGCTGAACGAGTTCCTCGGTGAGGTTTCGCACGTCAAGAAACGCCTGCTCGTCCATGTATCGGATGATGTCGACCGGACGCATCTCAAACGGAATCACCGATTTGGCGCTCCCCAGGGTGGTGCTTTGGACGGGGCCATCGTCGACGCGGCATCGCAAGGGATAGGTGGACAGGCGTTGCCAGGTTTCGTTGGCGAGGTGAATCCCGGAATCGGTCAAGAAGTAGGCCTTGCGCTTTCGAGACACACCCTGGACGTGAGCCTGCCGCTCAATCAGCGTCCCCTGCTCTTTGAGCCCGGCAATCGCTCGAGGGACGTTTGATCTCGCAATGGCCACCGCATTGGCGATGCCCATCTGGGAGAGGGCAAACGGTACCTCAATGCTGTCTTTGTAATCCGAGTAATCCAACAAATGAAGCAAAATGCGTTCTTGAACGCCCGGTTTAGGTTGCCCTCCCACGTCAACTCACCCGTTGCAGTTCACTGGTCGGGATTGTAGTTGGGGTCTGGAACCCACTGGTTGGAGGCCTGATCCCACAACCAACCGGGGTGCTGTGAGGCTGCCGCTGGCGCAGCAGCTTCCGTTGCTTGTGGCGTTGCTGCGGGTGCAGCATCGGTGGGCAGCGCCGGTGTTTGTTTGGCCTTGGCCCAGGCGTACGGGTCTTCCTCAGCAGCCGCTTCTTGACCGGTCAACTCGTCCTCGTCCACCACGTCTTCGAACTCAACGAAGAAGAAGGCGCCGGCACCGAGCAAGACAAGCACACCAACCACGATGAGCACGATGTTCAACACCCCGGAACCTCCACCGTCGGCAGAGGCCACCGAGATGGAGAATTCACCGTTCACATCTTCGCCTGCAAACTGGAAGGTTTGGTCACCCATCGTGAAGATCACTGCGGATTGGCCCTCAATCCCCAACTGACCGCTGGAGAGGTCCATTGACCACGTGCCGTCCGAAAGGACCGAGGTGTAGTTCAAGCGACCGTCGCCATCGGCGTATCGAATCGTGACAACGCTTCCGGGCATCCCCGTTCCCTGGAAGGTAGCGGGGTCATCAGCGGAGATGACGCCGGAGTCCACACGCTCAACCGTGAAGGTCACTGCCCGGACAAGAATGTTGACCTGGAGCGAATAGACCCTGGATTCGGCGTCGTCCACGGCGTAGAACATCACACCGTTCAACGACCACTCGGGGATGTTGTTGTTGGAGAGGGCGATGCTTTCCATCGGGTCGTACACGGCTCGTCCGTCGGCCGTGAGCCGGATGTATTGGTTGTAATTGTCGTCCTCCAGCGTGCTTTCATCGTCGAAAATCCAGAATTCAAGGTCATCAATGGGTGAACCCGAACCATCGGGGTCACTGAAGAACTGGGTCAAATCGATCTCGACACCGCCACCGCACCGGTCAAGGTAGCCGGTTTGCGTGTCGCAGAAAATGGTCAAACTTCCGGGCCATGCGGTTTCGTTGAACACCGGATCGACGTTGTTGGCGTCCAGCGGGTTGTTGATGGTCATGCGCCACACGGTGGCATCGGAGAAGTCCTCACCGTCGTAGGCACGCACCGTCACCTCGTACACCTGGTCGTGAATCAAATCGGAGGTGTCCCAATTGGCCACCCACGAGCCATCGGGGTTGAATTGGGTCACGGGGAGAATGGCATCGTTGAGTGGAAGGCCGGTGGCCAAATCCACGATGTCAATCTCCACACGGGTCACTTGACCACCAACGTCAACCGCCACACCGATGATCTTCGTTTCCTCCGATGCACGGACCGTGTCGCCGTTGATGCCACCGGTCATCTGGTCAGCAGAGCCAATCCACGACACTTGCAGTTGAGGCCGCGTGTTCTCGTTGACGATGTTCAGCGTGCGGGTTTCCACAGCACAGGACCCTGGCTCACCGGCCGGGCCGGGTGACTCGATGCAGAAATCCGAATCGGCAGCCCAGACGGTCACGGTGTATTCACCGCTCAAGAGGGAAGAGACGTCCCAGTTGAACGACCAGCTCGTGGAGCCGGGCGCTGCGAAGTTGGCCACATAGTCCTCAGGACCTCGAATGTTGAACCAGATGTTCTCGATGTCGCTGCCGTAAACACCCTGGTAGGGGTCCGAGGCGGTTCCCTGGAACAGCACGCTGCCCGTGCTGTGGGTGGTGCCGGAGTTCGGAACGTCCAGCAAGAGTGTTGGCGGAACAAGGTTCAGCTTGAACAAGCGGGAATCGACGGGGGAGTAATCCAATCCGTCGTAGGAACGAACACGGAACGTCACGTCCCCTTCGCCCTCAGGATGAGCCGACATGTCCCATTCGAAGGACCACGTCTTGAACGGATGGTTTTCTTCGGTGATCACGCCGCCTGCGTTGGAGGTGTCAAGGGCGGAGTACCAATCCGTTGAACCGGGCGGTTGCACCTCGACCCGCTTGATCAGGCCGAACTGCCGGTCGTTGGCCACTTGGTCAGAGCAACAGTACGGCCACTTGGCACCGTCCCAAGCTTCGCCTGTCAACACCACGTTGGTAGCAAACGATGCACCGTCCGCCTCGTTGACGGTGACGCTCGGCCGGAGGTTCTCGAGGTTGATGATTTCGTCAACCTCGCCGGACAGCACGAAGGTCAAGTCCTTCCGTCCGCTTCCAAACTTGTAGGCCTCGACCGAGTAGAAAGGCAATTCACGCCCGTTGGCACAGTCGGAATCGTCATCGTCAACGTAGGTGTCACCGTCGTTGTCAATGCCATCAGCGCAGGAATCTTCGTCCATGATGATCGGCTGACCCGTCCCGTCATTGGATCCGGGCACGGCCACGTCGCGCTCACCAACTTGGTGGTTCCAGTTGTGGTCGAGCATGAAATCCGAGGGGAGAGAGACTTGCTGTGTGAAGCCGAAAACGTCGGTCTCGAGTTCGTAAAGCGGGAGGCCAGTTGCATCGCTGATCACGACGGTGGCACCGGCCACGTTGGAGTTCTTGGCCTTCACCTGGTAGCGAACAAGTTCACCCTCTCGAATTTGCGAACCCCAAGCAGAGTTTTGGTTCTGGACGTGAATCATGGTGGAGTCGAAGTTGGTGAGGTCAGCGAAGGAGAAGACCGTGGCGTTCTCCACGACCTCAAGCGCCAACGGCATGCCACGGGGCGGCATGGCCGAGGTGTCGGGCACCTCAATGCATGCATCCTGGACATAGGGGCATTCGCCGCTGAGCCAGCGTACGTTCACCGGGTAGAGTTCACCGCCGCCGGGGCTGGGGATTTGCTCGGATTGGACCGTCACACGGGATTCCGTGATGTTGTACACCTGCGAGACACCGGTCCATGCGTTGCCCGAGAAGTAAGCGATGGAACCGTAGCGGTTGCCGTAGTTGTCATCGTGGACACTGACGTTGCCAGCAAACCCACCTTGCGAGTCTGCCGTGTTGTCTTGCACGTTGATGATGGCACCCTTGGCACGAATGATGTCACCGGTGTTGCCAGAAATGGTGTTGTCGAGGATCGACGCTGAAGCACGGAACACGTGAACGGCGGGGCAAGGGAAGTCACCGCCGTACATTTGCGAGTTGCAGGTACCGGAGTTGTTCATGATTTGGTTGTTGGCGAGGTACAATCGGGCTGCGCTCGGAGCGGGAACCTGCCATCCCTGGTCTTGGTAGTGGTATTCACCGATGAGCACGGGCTCCTTGCCGGTTTCCGTGATGGTGTTGTTTTCGGCGACCACATCGGAGGTGCCGTAAATCCAGAGGCCGTTCCATCCACCAATGGGTCCGATGGTGTTGCGGTGGAGTTCAACGATGGAGGAACGGATGCCAACACCGGAGCCCTCGGCTGCACCGGAGATGGTGTTGCCTTCAGCGTACACCTTTGCGCCATCGTATGCCGTCAAACCAGCGCCTTCTTCGGTGGTGATGACGTTGTTGTTGACCAACAGCGTGTGTTGGATGTTGCCCGTGGTCTTGAGCGAGTTGGTGTCAATGGCGTTGCACTTGACGGTCACGTCCGAGTTCGTGAACGTCCCTGAGCTTTGCTTCAGTAGGACGCCGTAGGAGTTTTGTGTGATTTCGATGTCGTCGATGTCGACGTAAGAATCTTCGATGAAAATGACCGCTCGGCCGCCGCCCTGTTGGCCACAGTCAGCGTCGTTGCCGGTGAAGCTCGAGCGCTCGATGGTGAGGGCGGAAAGGATGCCGGCACCCGCACCGTAGCCACGAATGGCGGCTGCGTCGTACCCTTGACCGTCGTTGCCAAGCGTGAAAGTGGAATCGCTGATGGTCGGCGAGGCGAAGTCGACGGCGATGATGTTGGAGGTGTTGATGTTGGTGAAGCTCAATCCTTGAGCGGTCGTGCTGGACCCGTCGAACACCAGCACACCGTACTGCACCTGTTGCAGGGTCTGGACGTAAATGGGGTAACCGTAGGCGTTCTCGAAATGAGCGTACTTGATGGACGTGACCGACTGGTCGATGGTGTCTCGGATGATCATGCCCGACCCGCAACTGGCGTCCGGGTTGTTGAGCAAATTGCTGGAATTGTCGGCACATCGGCCCCAGCGAGAGGTGTCCGTTGGGTTGGACCAGATGAAGCGGGCTTGGCTCGATTGGGAACCGGCACTGGCACCGCAGGCCGTGTCACCGATGCAGATGGCGCCTCGCACATCGATAAAGTTGCCAGCGGGGATGTTGATGGTGGTGCCTGCGTTGACGATCAGGGTAGCGCCTTCTGCCACTTCAACATCGCCTTGGAGGTTCATCGTACCGGTCCACGTCTCGGTTCCGGTCACCGTTCCAACGGTTGTCTCGTTCACGGCCTGGGCAGTGGGTGCCACGGCGAGGGCGGCAAGAATGGACAACATGTACAGCAACACGAGTGAGATGGATTTCGATTTCTTGCTTGACGACATGGGAAGCACCAAATCTCTCCATGTCCAAGCAGAATATAAGACTGCGCCCTCGTTGGCGGATTAAGAGTATCAAAATCGCCTAAATGTATCTTTAAAATTTGGGGAAAATGACGACTTCTCGATTCGTGATTGACCCGAATTTCATGCGAAATTGGCTCGCAGATTCACGATGCAGTGCACATCGGGGCAGCGGCCAAAGCCTCGTACCAGGCTTGCGCATTGAGCGAACCATAGCCGCGATGCACGTCGTGACCGGGTGGTTCGTTGGGGTCAACGGATTGCATCAGTGCTGTTTTGACGGTTTCAATGCATGCCGACGACCCACCGGGTTGAGGCTTGAGATGAGGGTATGCCTCAAGCAACAACGCCAGGGTACCAGCGACAAACACGGTGGAATCCGATGTTCCGCTCGATGAGTACCAGCGGTTGTTGTCTCCCGTGCTGATGATGTTGACGCCGGGCGCCACCACCTCCGGTTTCTGATGCGGTGATGCCCGCAGCTCTCCGTTGGAATCCAACGCGGAACCGGTGGACGAATTGTCCCACAGCGACCCTGTCCGGTCGGTAGCGCCAACCGAGATCGCCAATCGGGCACTTCCAGGTGAGGCCACGTCACCGTCATCCGAGGGTCCGCCATCGTTACCCGCTGCTGCAACAACAAACACACCTGCATCCGTCGCCTGACGCGTCGCAGCGGAAGAAGCCCCCTCGCGTTCATCCACCCGTGCAGTGGAACCACCCAGCGAGAGCGAGATGATGTCGGCCTGGAATTCAAACTGGCACCACCGAATAGCATCGGCCACGTCGGCATCCGTGCCGCTGTTGGCATCGTCGGAACCCGCACGCAAAGCGGCCACCATGGCGAACGTCACGTTGGGCGAAATTCCATGCTGATGTGTGTTGGAAAGCAAGAGGCCGGACATGAGGGTTCCGTGGGCCACCGATCCGTAGTCCACCGGTTCTGCGGAACCGTCAATCAAATCCTTGAACGTGATGTTGACGTGTTTGAGCGCTTCGTGCGACGCATCAACCCCGGTGTCCACCATGCACAACCGCACGCCTTGTCCGCTCAGACCGACCTCTTGCAAATCTCTGACGGTCGTGGCCTCGTACGCCCACTCTGAATCAGGAAGAGGCAGTTCAATGACGTACCATTGGTTTTGCCAAGCGACCATTCCCAACGCTACCAGCAACGCAAACAAGGCCAACCCACCGATGGTGACCGACGAACGACGTGTACGAGCAACAGGACGGACCTGTTGGGGGGCCCAGCCCATCACTTCAGAGCGCCAGGACCCCTCATGATCCACCACGGTCGGATCGACTGCAGAAAGCATGCTTCGATCCGTCGGCTCCGGGAGGTACTCCACGCCCCGAAGATCGCTCATGCGTTCACGCCAGCCTTTCGGCACATCAACCCTTGTTCCAACGGGACACGTTGGGCCTCAGAAGCGACTGCCGCCTCGGCTGCGAGAGGTTTTGACACCACCGTACACCACGAGGGCACCGAGAAGCACAATCACCACGGTCAACCACGGCGAGTCGCCGTCGGCGGTCGTTCGTGGGTTGTACTCGATCTGGAAGTCGAACTCGCCACCTTCAGAGATGGAGTCCACGAAGTCGGCTTCTTGTCCTTGGACGTCAATGCGAACGCTGAATCGGGCGTTCCCTGCCTGCTCCTTGATGATGCCGTCGAACACAGCCAACGTTTCACCCTCTGCGGGGACGTTGATGTTCACCTGCATTTCTTCACCCGTCGCCTCGTCTGTGAGGTAAACGAACACGCTGGGAGCGTCAAGCAGACCGGTGTTGCGAACAGGAACAACCACGGCACCCTCTTCGTTGGTGTACTGGTCGGAAGCCGTGACGATCTCGTTTTGGTCCACAACCAACGCAATGCGAGCGGATTGAATCGTCACCGACACGTCTTGCGTGGTGTCGCTGCCTTCGCTGTCCACGTACACCGTCAATGTGAATTCGCCCTCGGAGAAGTCCTCAGGAGCAAACGCCGTGAAGGTCTGTGCTCGAGTTTCACCCTTTGCCAACACCATCGTTGATTCAAGCGGGGTGATGGACCAGCCTTCGGGGATGGCCTCCTCAACCAAGTAGGAGGTGAACGTGTCACGACCGTTGCCGTCGTTGGTGATGTCAACAGAGAACTGGCGCTCCACGAGCGCACCCATGCCGAGGGTGGGAATTTCTTCAGGGAGCGAGAAGCCAAAGCTTTGCGGCACTTCCACCTTGAGTTGGACCGTCGAAGCCTCACCGAGTTCAGTCTCAAGGCGCACCGTGACACGGTGGGCGTCCTCGAGATGCCATGCATCAGCCACATCGGGCAGGGTGATCTGCAAGGTCACGGTGGACATGAGCACGGCTTCGACATCGTCGCTGCCCACACCCATGGAGATGTCAACGCTGTCTTCGAATTCACCGCTCGTAGCGTTGAGCACGGCGACGGTCCAATCGTCCGAATCCTGGGCCAAGCCCATCTCACCGGTGACGGTGAAGATGTCCATGGTCTCCGTACCGTTGTAGGTCACGTCAACCTCCACCGTGATGGTGTTGAACATCGAGTTGTTCGAGGTCGAAACCGTGGCCAAGAGGTGGCGGTCGTCTTCGTCCTCCACCGAGGCGCCGGTCACGCTGGAAGCGTCCATGCTCAGCACCAAATCCGAGTTGACACGGCGGTTGTACTCCAACACCGAGTTGATGGTGGTGTCGGCCAACACACTGACGGTTTGGCCACCGTAGTACTCCATGGACAACGAAGTGCTGTGTTGCGTCGTTGAGAACTCCGAATCGTAGCTGATGGTGCCTTCGGGGAACAGTTGTTCAAGCACACCGTCAGCGGGAACGGGCATCATCCAAGCCATGTTGTCGTAACTGACCTCGATTTCAACGGGCTCATCGATGAGGGCTGCGCCTGAATCATCCGAACCGGCATGGTGTTCGCTTTGTTCGATGTCCAGCCACAGCGTTTCGAGGGCGACGTAACCGCCCAGCGCCATCACCATGGACACGTTACCACCGTTTGCAACGGTCGCGTCAAGCAAGGCGTAGGCTGTACCGCCGCCGTTGGGGCCGGGGTTGGCTTCGGTCACAACGACCACCCACTCCCCGGGCTGAATGAGGGCGGACCACTCAAGCGTGGAACCGTTCATGGCACCGGTCACGGTCACGGGCTCGCGCTCCACACCCGATACCGGGTAGAGCACGATGCTGGCACCGTCAAGGCGAGCTGCGTCGATTTGGTCGGTCACCGTGCCCATGACATCAACCGATCCTGCGTTAACCTCAATGTCACGCGAATCAGGGCTGTCGTTCACCACATAGCCAGAAGCGTTGTCCTCTTCGTAGTGAACTGTGTCAAAGCCGTCCTTCGAAACGGTGACGTTGTAGGCATCACGGATGGGGACGAACAGACGCCAAACACCTTCGCTGTCGGTCAAGACCGTTTCGTTCACGTCGGTGTTGTTGGTGCCCATCACGGTCACGCTGAAGTCAGGAATGCCTTCTGTGCTATCGGGGACGTCGTCTTCATCGAGGTCCCAGAAGACCTTTCCACCGATTTCAACCTCCAATGCGGCGACCAGGTCACCGACGTCGAAGGTGTTGTTGTCGTCACCCACAATGTCCACGGGCGCATCGGATGTGTCCATGAACCAGTGCTTGGTCCCGACCGTTCGGTTGAGGGTGAAACTCCACTCACCGGGCATCATCATCTCCGTGGTGTTGCCGTTTTCGTCGGTTCGCTCCAACGTGATGTTGCCAAATCCATCGTGGCTGACAGCGGTCACGCTCATGTCGGACAAGTCAGCCTCGGTGAGGCCTTCCATGAGGTGGAAGGACACATCGACAGCTGGCACGGTTCGGAACGTCAAGCCGGTGCGGCTAGCGACATCGGCGGTCACAGAGAGCGGGGCTCGGAGGGTTTCGGTCACCTCACCGTTGAGGAACGGTGCGACGATCAGGAC
>WTJK01000012.1 GCA_011524855.1 Methanobacteriota archaeon
CGGCGTCGACCTCATCCGCTTCGGTGGGCGGAGCGTCATCCTCGTGGTCCGCGTTCTCGCTGGTCGAGGCTTCGTCAGCGCTGGTCCCTGTGGGTTCCGAAGCCTCCGAGGATTCATCCGTCGCCTCCTTGCTGGGGGTTTGCTCGGTGGCTTCGGGTGCTCCGGTGGCCTCGATGGCCCCGTCCGTCTCCTCGACAACGGTCTCCTCCTTCTCAGTGCTCAGAACACCACCCCCACGAGCAGGCTCAAGGCAAAGGGCACACCGACCACGATGTTCACCCAAAGGATGAGTTGACGTTCGTTGCCGGGCCACTTCCAACTGTAGCGCATCATCTCCTCGTTGGGTTCAAGCGCCTCGATGAGCTTGCTTTCCCACCCGGTGGCGAGCAGCAAACCGGCCACGATGGCAAAGGCGATGTCGTTGATCGGGACGATCTCTTGCAGCACTTCGGTGAACACGGCGGCGATGGCGACCATCAAGCCCAGCGTCAGCAATCGCAGGAGTTTCTTGTCCTGCTCGGTTTTGATCTCAATGAGCCCGAATTTCACGGCGTGCAACAAGGCGATGGTGGGGTAGACCAGGTGGTAGGTGAACCCGTCGCTGAGGGCCGTGATGAGCTCGGCGTTGCTGTCCAAGGCCGTTCCAAAGATGTTCCAGGTGGCGTATTCGGTTTCGTAGGCCCATTGGCGGAAGACGATGAGGCCGAACAGCACGAGCATGTAAACGGAAAAGGCGGTGGGCAGGCCGGCTTGGTGCTTCTTCCGACCGACCTGGACGAGGTGAAACATGCCGCCGAGCACGAAGCCCAGCATGCAGTAGGCAAAGGCGCCCACAATGAAGACATGCTCAAACATGGAAATGATGGACGCCCAGTACCCTTCGGATTCGATGGACCAGTTGACGGTGGGGAAGGTCCACCACACGTTGGCCGTGCCGCGGAAATACCCGATGGTGCGGAACACCATGTTGTCCATCACCACGCAGATGGTGCCCATGGCGAAGTAACCCGACCGGCGCATGGCGAGGCTGTGGTCGTCGGTGGCGCCTGCTTCCGGTGGCATCACCAAAAAGCGGATGGCGACCGTGGCACAGACCAGAGCCCCCATCATCACCAAGGTCACACCGAGGAGGGAAGCGTGGTGGTAAGGACCCGTGCTGTCCCCGAAGAGACGGTCGAGGGCGGAGACGAGGACCACGGCCCCCAGCACGGCCCAAAGCTGCCAGGATTTTCGGAGGAAAGGAATGGGCACGAGCAGCATCAGGAAGATGTGGACGAGGAAGTAATTGATCGACCCTCCCATCGTGAACACGGTGCGAATGGGGTCCCACACGTCGCGCACGGTGTCGGGGTCCAACAGCATCCAGTCGAACATGACTTGCATGCGGTTGAGGATGTAGGAGAGCAGCAACCAGATGACCAACCACGCGCCGAGGCGGCGGTCCCATGAGCGGTCTTGGTCGGGTTTGAAGTGAAACCAAGCAATGAACAGGAGCACGACCACGCTCAGGGAAAGGCCAATATCATCGAGAAGGGTGAGCCCTGCCGACATGGGCGGAAACATCGCTTTATACAATATAACAATGATGTTATTTTTTGCATAACATTTCAAGAAACGGCCAACTACGCTACACCATCAGCAGTTTTGCTATCAAAAGTACGGGAAAAATAACCATGAAGCGGCGAACAAAGCCACTGGACGCCTCCGTGTCCAGGGTCAGTTCATCGTCTGTCATGGGGGGCACCTCGTGCTGTGCTTGTTGTGATGCATCCCGAGTTGATAACGCTCCCGATGGATATCCCCAACGACCGGGCTGGACACCGAGACAACACGGTGAGGTATCTTTGGCGTCAAACATCGGTTGTTGACGAGCGGACCAGCGCGCCGTCGACGAGGTCGTAGACGATGGGCACGCCCGTGGGCACCTCCAGGGCCAACACTTCCTCCCGGGACAGGCCATCCAAGTGCATGATGATGCTGCGCAAGGAGTTACCGTGAGCGGCGACAAAGACGCTGTTGCCGTCATGGAGGGAAGGAAGCAGGGTGTGTTCAAGGTAGGGAATCGTGCGCTGGGCGGTCAGTTCCAGCGATTCACCGTTGGGCGGGGGGACGTCGTAGGAGCGGCGCCAAACGTGAACCTGCTCGTCGCCGTATTGTTCACGGGTCGCCTGCTTGTTGAGGCCCTGGAGGTCGCCGTACATGCGCTCGTTGAGCTGCCAGGCCACGTGGACCGGCAGGATGCCTTCTTTGCCCGCTTCACCGCGAATTTGCGCCCATTCCCGCATGCGGGTTTCGTTCTCGCTCATGCCGGCCTCGACCTCGGTCGGGTACTGGAACACCGGTGTGAGACCGCCGCGGTGTTCGGACAAGGCGATCATTGCGGTCATTTGGGCCCGGATCAGGGTTGAGACGTGGACTTCGTCGATGGCGAGGTCAGCGATGGCCCGCCCGCCTTCACGCGCTTCGTCGATGCCGGTCGGGGAGAGGGGGACGTCCACCCAGCCGGTGAAGAGACCGGCAGCGTTCCACATCGATTGGCCGTGGCGCATCAGGATGAGGTGGGTCATGGAAGGTCCTCATGCGAAGGGACCGGAGGCC
>WTJK01000013.1 GCA_011524855.1 Methanobacteriota archaeon
CCAGCGTGGCGAAGACACCGGTGAAGCCGGGCAGCGTGGGGTTCTCGTCGCTGTAGGCATCGGCACTGGTCGAGTGGAGACGAACGGTGTTCCAATCGTCTTCGGTGCCGCCGTCGCCTGGGATGCCGATCATGTCGCCTGCCGTGATGGTACCCGATCCGTCAGCGTCAAGGAACGCAATGGCAGCACCGTTCATGATCGCCGCTTGAGCCGCCTCCTCACTCGTGTGCATCACCGTGGAGATGACCACGGACACGACATCGTCGCCGCACACTTCCACGTAGTCGTCAGCGTCCTCGTCGTATTCCTCGCTGCAGTCGGCCAGGACGATGCTGTAATCTGCAACGTCACCGGCAAAGGCAAACATGTCGTCGTTGGCTTCGATGGTCCACAGGCCGCTGCTGTCGTCATCCGTACCGTGGTCATCGCCCACACAGAAGAATTGGCCGAACATTTCGGTGCCGTTGTTGTATTCGATCTCAGCGTAGATGGAGTAGCAACCGTCGCCGAGGGTGTGGTCGTTGACCAAATCGTCCACCATGATGTCGTGAACGAGTTCATCATCAGCGTTGGTCTCAAACTCAGAGAGGGCGAGGGTCCAGGTGTGGAGGACGCTGCCGTCGTTGTCATCAACGAGCTCGAAGTCAACTTCGTCAACCATCTCGGCGTTCTCAAAGAACATCACTTCGAAGCCGATGGTGTTCCAGTCGTCGTCCTCGATGGACATGAAGTCCCAGTCAACGTATTCAGGTGTCGAGGTGTCCATGTTGGGCTCGTCGCTGCCGTCCATGCAGTCGGCGAACATGTCGTCGTACCAGTCTTCTGGGATGAGGGTGCCGTCGGCGCATTCGTACATCTCAACGACCTCGATGAAGTAGCCTTGCATGCTGGAAGCGTTGTACACGTAGCGCAACAGGGTGGTCTCGTTCTCGTTGCTGAGAACCTCAACAGCGCCACCGTCGGCGTTGACGATGGTGAACATGACGCTGCAGGTGTCGGTGGTGTTGTCGTGCATGCCACCCATTGCTTCACAGTCGCTGGCGTTGGCGCCCATGTCGCTCCAGCCGGGGATGGAGATGGTGAGGTTCATGCCGTCGTGGGCCATCTCAACGACGTCCTGGGTGTCCATGTCGGCGTAGACAAGGCTGGTTGGCACCGTCACGGTGCTGTTGGTGAAGGTGTATTCTGAGCCGTCCCAAAGGGTGGAGCAGAGGCTGTCGTCCACGGTGTAGTCTTCCATGGCGGCATGGAAGTATTCGTGTGCCTCGAAGATGGTTTGGTTCTCGGTGATCAGCGAGGCGTCAACAAAGGGCGTGCACTGGTAGGCGTCCACGAATTGACCCACGGGGGTCGTCGTGCCGTCCTCCGGCTCGTCGGATCCGTCGGTGCAATCTTCCACACCGTCATTGTAGTAGTCGGCGTCCACGCGGTCGCCGTTGTCGCAAACGTACACATCGTAGGGGCTCATGAACACCACCACGCCAGCGGTGGCGTCCACACGGTACTCGACGATCTCGTCATCCGCTTCGATGGCACCGCTGTCCTGTTGGGTGATGGTCAGGACGTCGAGCACGCAGGTGGAGTCGTTGGCGTTCCAGGTGCCGTCCTCTTCGCCGCACTTGGTTTCGTTCACGGTCATGCCCTCAAACACAAGGCCGTAAGCGGTGATGGTGTCGGAAGTGAACATCAAACCGATTTCCTCGTTGTCGTACACCAGCATCACATCGGTGGGCACCGTGTGGGTCTCGTTCATCGAGAACGTGTAAGCGTCGGCTTCCACACCGCACATGCTGGTGTCAAGCGAACTCGAGTTGACGACGTCGTCGAAGGTGCTGTTGGCCAGCATGGCTTGGTCAACCAAGGTGGTGCATTCGTGCACCGTGATGAAGAGGGGGTTGCCGTCAGCGTCCGAGGCCATGGTTTCCCAGTCTTCGTCGTCGCCGTGGTCCATGTCGTCGTCCATGTAGGCCATCTCAATCGTGAAGGGGAGTGCCTCCATGGCGGGTCCTTCCACCATACCGTCAGCCAGCATGTCGGCGATCTCTGCTTCGGTGTGGAGGGTCATCGTGACGGTTTCGTCGTACTCTTCCACATGAACCGTCATGGCACGGACCTCGAACATCTCGTTGACCACGATGTCAATCTCGTGGGTGACGCCCTCGACCGTGACATCGGCACTGAAGTCGAACATGGATTCAGGGTTGGTGAGGTCAACGGTCATGCTGAAGTTGGTGGAGTTCCAGTCGTACAGCGAGAAGTCGATCTCAGGGGCCTCAACATCGCCCATCTCATCGGAGGGCTCGTCGCTGAGGTAACCCCAGTCGTCGTCCCCGTCGGTGCAGGACTCGTCAACGTCAATGCAGGTGCACGGCATGCCGTCGGGGCAGGTGGGGACCTCGCCGGGTCCTTCAGGGCACAAGATGCCGCCCATGCTCTCTGCGTAGTCTTCGCCGTCGTTGGAGCAGTAGAAAGTGTAGTACATCTCGTCCATGTCGTCCATGCCGTCGTCCAT
>WTJK01000074.1 GCA_011524855.1 Methanobacteriota archaeon
GTCTTGGGTTTTGGCGGGCCTGACGGGGTTCGAACCCGCGACCGACGGATTAAGAGTCCGTCGCTCTACCTGACTAAGCTACAGGCCCGCCCCGCGCTCTTACCGCGCGTATTTAATGCTTCACAACCCGTTGCGTGTCGTCGACGGGTCAGGACGGTTTCACAAGGGTGGTGACACCGTTCGGAGAGGCCATCACCACGACATCGCACATGTTGGTGAACAAACCGACTTGGACGACACCAGCAACCAGCAGAACGGCTTGTTCCACAGCGACAGGGTCGTTGAGGGTAGCACCTGCGTGGGCGTCCGCGATGAGGTTGCCGTTGTCGGTCACGACGTCCTGCCCTTCGATTTGACGGACGGTCACGTCGCAGCCCAGCAGATCGGTCAATGCTCGGACCGTGGTTCCAGAAGCAAACGGCGTGATCTCGATGGGAAGCGGGAAGGCACCGAGCGTTTTGACCTCCTTGGTGCCGTCCGCCACGACCACCATCCGTTTGGAGGATTGCGCCACGATTTTTTCCCGCAGCAACGCGGCTCCACCACCTTTGATGAGATGGAATGCTGGGTCAAACTCGTCGGTTCCATCAATCACAACGTCAAGTCCATCCACGTCGTCCAAGGCCACCAGCGGGATGCCATGTTCTTCGGCCAATGCAGCGGTTGCCAAGGAGGTGGGAACCCCGACGATGTTCAATCCCTCCTCCCGAACACGCCGCCCGAGTTCAAGGATGGTGTACTTCACGGTTGAGCCGGTGCCGAGGCCGACCGCCATGCCGCTTTCCACGAACCTGCATGCTTCAATGCCCGCCTGTTCCTTGAGTGCTTCCACGTTCATGCCATGCTCCAACCGCACGGGCCCTATGGTGTTTCTTCCTCGGGAGGGAAATGTGGAAAGCGAAGGGTTTTGACCTTGAACGGACCGTGGAAAAGCATGGTCAGCGACCGCTCCGCCACCGTTCTCGCCTTGGCGATGGTGACGGTGATGATTCTTGGGTCATGGGCCGCCAATGCCCCTTCCTCCAACGCCCTTTTGGCCACGGCCGGTCCGTCATCCGCCCCGTTGGGGCAAGCCACCACGGTGAACATCGGTTCCTGGCCGAACGCTGCCTCGCAACAGGTCGAGGTGAACGTGTTGGACGGGCACGCTGTCAGTGGAATGGGTCTCACCTTGGAGCCCGGTGTCCTCCCTCAATCCACGGCGTTTGCCTGGGATTCACCTTCAGAATATGCGCTGAACACTGTGTACGACGGCATGAACGTCAACGACACATCGCTGACCATCCTGCCCCAAGGATGGACCTATGACTTTGAGGGGACCAACGCATGGACCCTTGACACCAACTGGTTCCTCGGAGTGGACACCACCTCGACGCGGCCCACCACCTCAACGGTGCCAAGCGGCACGACCACGTTGTACTCCCACAACGGGGATTACACCAACGGCATGTCGACCACGTATTGGGCGACCTCACCGGTGATGAATTGCGCCTCGTGTTCAGGAACATGGAACCTTGAATTCATGCGCCAACTCGGTGTCGAGAGCAACTCATGGGACCATGCTTACGTGAGCGTAAAGAACAGCCAAGGCAATTGGGTGAACGTTTGGTCCAACGGGGGGACCATCAACGAGGGAACCTTCAACCAGCAGGTCCTGGACGTGTCCACCCACATTGCCAACAACGCGAATTTCCAAGTGCGGTTCGGGATCGGTACCAGCGACAGTTCTGTCACGTACTCGGGTTGGAACATCGACGATGTTTCGGTGCTTCCCGCTGCTTCGGGCATCTCCTCTGGCGAGGGCAATTGGACCTCAGCAGCGTTTGGACCGGAGCTCGACGGCAGAGGCGAGGGGATGAAGTTCGGGTACCTTCACATGGACGTGACCGTGAACGGAGGCGCTTTGTTCGAGTGGCAGCTGCTCGACGCCACCACCCTCCAACCTGTTCCCGGGTTTGAACACATGACGACGACGCATGTGGACTTGGGCATGATCGACTGGGGCACCCATCCATTGGTGCGTCTGAAGCTGCACATGCGACTTGGAACAGGCGGCGGTGATGTGGCCGTGCACAGCATCGGTCACAACGGGCATTTGCAGCACGGTTTTTCCAGCGACCCCACCGGGGCAGGTTGGCAATTGCAAAGTGGCAGTTGGTCGAGCGGGTCCATCACGAGCAACGGGTTGGTGTACTCCGACACCTATCATGTGCGTAGCGGCTTTGCCGCCATCAACACAGCGATGAGCGTCACCGGTTCACCAAGCCTGTCCGTCAGTGTCGACGGAGGCTTGGACTGGTTGCCACTTGAGCACACCGGCCAACTTCGGTTGGAAACGCCTGCTTACATGGCGCAGTTTCGCATGTCCGGAACATCGGCCTATACTTGGGACGGGTTTGAGGCTGAACTTGTTCGCAACGCTCCGGCAAGGGGCGCATCCATTGATTTCGGTCTTGATGGGGTCAACGAGTGGTCAATACGACAAAGCGGCTTTGAGACCCTCGGTCTGCAAACCATGCTCACGAGCGGTGATGCGTGGTCCGTTGTGCCGACCACCCCTTCTTCATCGGCCCAATTTGAAGTTCAGCTTCCGTTGTCCGGGGTGCACGCGTTTGGCTTTGCACTCGCCTCACCTGAAACCGTCCTCGCCAACCCGTTCATGGCGATGGCCGTGAACGGTCAGGACATCCTCAACCGTGGGTTGGGCAACATAGGGGACTTGACCACGGTTACGCTGACCACAACTGAACTTCAGACGCTGAACAATGCGTTGAGTGGTACCACCAACACCGGCATCTCGGACGTGCCAACCGCAAACGTGGAGGTTCGTCTTGGCTCTTCGCTCACCTCTACCGACGTCCTCGTCGGCGGTGTTTTTGCACCGTTCTCGGGAACCGTATCGTTGGACTTGCTGGGGAGTCACCCCGTGATCGTTGGGCTGAACGATGCGGTGAGCGATGCTGTTTCGGTGGGCGGTCAGCGCACGGTTTCGATTCCTGTCCGCATGGAAAGCACCGGTTCGGTGGTGCTCACCGTCGATGACTTGACCTCGACAGCCTCCGTTCGTCCGGTTGGACAATCCGTGAGCAATGCGACCGAAACCCTCGTTCCCGGAACGGAGTGGATCGAAACGTTGTCCACGTTCGACCTCGCACCGCTGGGCGTCACCTCCGCCATGACCCACGCTGTTCAATCCAACTGGGAAACGATGCTTGTGCTCCAGGGCGGTCAACGCGCATCCTCGGTGACCTGCTCGATGGCTTCACTTCCCCTTTCCGCCTCTGCCATGAACGGTTGCGATACGAACGGCGCCGGCCTGCTGTGGTCAAACGGTGTTGAAGCGGGAGGTGTCACGGCTGAAGGAACGGGCTCACTGCTCGAGGTGCGGCACCGCTTCCAATTCCCGGACGGTTGGGACGATGAAGCCGCCATGCAACTGAGCGTCACGTTGGTGTCGCCCAACGGCCCCATGCTACCACTCACCACCACCTTCGGTTGGGGCAGTGCGTTGGGGGTGGAAAACGACCTTTCGGTGAAGCGATGGTCGGTTCTCAACGAGAACGGTCTTCGCTCTTCCTCAAACTACCCCTACCTCAGCAGCGGTGAACTGGTCAACGTTGAGGTGGTGTTGGGCTTTGAAGGCACCCATGACGGCACCCCGCGCTCCGGTCAGGCCCTGGTGCGCTTGATGGTGGACGGAAGCGAATACGCTTCCACTTCACTCCTGGATGACGGTGTGGTGCTCTTCCCGTACAACATCCCATCCGGTCGTACATCCTTGGATTTGGCCGTGGAGGTCATGCCGCTGCGCGGCCAGAACGTCATCTACGAAACGCCTGTTTCGCTGACGTTCCTGTTCGACAACACCGCTCCCACCTTGGTCGGCATGGATGCCGAACGGTTTGACAACCGCCCTGCATCTCCGGTCACGGAATTGGGTTTCTCCATTGCCGACCGCCCTCATCTGCCCGAACACGCCGTTGCGCACGTCTGGCGCTCATGGGTCGACGATGTGGATGAAGACGGTCAAATGGATGCGGAGGAAACAAGGCAACACCCCTTGTCCCTTCCAATGGACCTCGAGGACGTGGTGGGTGAGTACGGGTTCAGGGTGGACACCTCGGACGTCGAACACGGCGACCATTTCATCGGTTGGCTTGAGGTGGGTGACAGTGCAGGGCATTTGATGGAGGACGCTGGGTCGTTCGATGCACCGCTTTTCCATGTTCAGATCAACAACAACGGCGCCCCCTCGCTCGGGGCCAGCCCCATGGGATGGGACGGTGGAGCCTTGCCTTGGTTGCATCCCGGAGAAACGCACACCGTTTCTGTTCCGGTGTGGGAGAGGAACGGTATCTTCGATTTAGCCGAGGTAGAACTGGCACTGGCATCCAACACACCCACGCCGACGGTTCTCCTCTGGAACCAGTCCACCGGTACCTGCACCTCATCCAACGTGTACATTGAAGTGATGGAATGCGGCTTGCGAGCCGATGATGCTGGAGATTTGTTTTCTCGCAACGGGTACTTTGATGCCACGTTCTCGATCGAGTGGGGCTACGATCCCGATGTGTCCTTGGAGCGCATCCCGCACGTGTCGTTGACGGACCAAAGCGGTCAGTCGAATCAATACATCCTTAGCGATTTGGCATGGAAATACAGCGGGGAAGTGGTCATCGACACCGGTTCGGTCCGCACCTCGATGACGGGAGAGGCCGATGACCGCGCAGGTTACTGGCTGCAACCTCGGACGCCGTTTGAGGTCCATGGCGACGTGGTGTGGTTCCGCACCGGCCGTGTGGCGACGACCCCGTTGAGCTTGAATTTGGAAGTCGGTGAGCAAGACGTCACCGTGGACACGGTCAACGGGTCCTTCTCCGCCTCGCTCCTCGCTCCGTTGCTGGAAGACAGTTATGGGCTGACGGCGTCGCTTTTTGACGAACCCAGCGGTGCGGTGTACCGCGGTGACGGCTCGGCCCTCGTGTGGTTCATCGTCGACCAAGCGGCACCTCGCATCACCAACGTTGACCGCCCCGCCTCAGGCTCGTTGCTGACGGAAGAGATGTGGTCCGATTTGAGGTTTGAACTCCGCATGCATGAGGCTGCCCAGTTGGACGCAGCATCCTTAATGCTCCATTGGTCACTGAACGAAGCAGGCTTGGGTTTGAATTCCTATGTTTACGACAACGGTACAGCCCCATTGACCATCGTCGGTGAGCGGACCAACGGACCGTCCATTCCCCTCCGCTCAACCTTGAACTTGGATGAAATCATGCTGCCCGCCTTCCGTACCGAAGACGTTGAGCTCCGCATCTGGGTGACAGGTGAAGACCGTGCAGGCCATCCCGTCGACGCAGTGTTCAACGATGTGGATGCCCCGCTTCGTGTATGGGCGTTGGAGCAGCGCGTGCCAGAATACACCCTGTCTGCCATTGCGTTGAAGCCATCGGACGATCTTCACCAAGGTGATGCAGTCACGGTTGGCATGTCGTTGTCCAACACCGGCCTGGCAGACGGTGAGGCGAACGTGGTGCTCGAACTGGTCGAATCCACCGGTGCTCGCACCCGGTTGGACGCACGTGTGATGAGCGTACAAGCCGGGGAAACGTCCCTCTATCAGTACGTCTGGGTACCGTCTCGGGACGGGACGATGTGGCTTGAAGCCAGTGTGGTTGGTGGTCCAGTCACGCAATCACCAACGGTGTTGGTCGACGAAGCGCGGTCCAACGGTGTCCTGGGGGTGGTCTCGGGCATGAACACCGTGATGTTCGGGCTGTTTGGCCTCCTCGTTGCGGGGTTGGTGGCGTTCATTGCCATTGGATCCCGAACAGCGAAGGACCCGCTTCAACCCAAATCCCCACCATCCCTGGCCGCTGTGGAACAGGCCGGCATGACCGAGCAAGTTGGTCCCTACGGCGGGGCTTCTGTTGAAGGCCGATCGCCCGGGGAAAACCCCTACGGCTGACGGCGACGGCTTGATAGGTTCCTCACCACCACCGCAGCGTGGAGGGAGCAGGAGGACCGCTGACAGAGTTCGACTCTGAGGAAAGTCCCCTCTCCACAGTGCAGGCGGCTACCAGAAGGAAGCAAACAGAAATGGTTGGGGTCAAGGCTGCAGAAACGAACGATGCAAGGTGTGTACAATGACGTTGAGAGACCGAGGTTGCCTTGTGGTCGATGAGACGAGCCACCCCGCCGGAGCAAGTCCAAACCGTCCCGTTGACTCTGCACGACGAGGGACAGGTCGGATGCACAGTTGAATGCGGTCACCGAAAGGTAACAGAAAGGGGCTTACTCCCTGCTCCCTCCACCCACAGCAGGCCGCTGTTTGGCGAAGGTCTGCAGCGGTTTGCTTGAGGTTCCTTGAGCGTGCGGAGGACGGTCAGGCCTCAAGCACAGCATCCACCGGCTTCATGGCGGCGGTATGACCAACGGCGACCTCATCCCCAAAGTCAATCCATGATGGATGCTTGTTGACCTTGGCTCGCACCACATGTTCGGCGGTGATCAGGGAAGGCAGCAGGAACACGCTGGTCAAGAATGCAAAAATAATCAGCAACGACATCAACATGAAGAAATTCTCGAGCCCAGGGAAGGCTGCGAGGAAGCCAGCAGCGATGCCCGACACCGTGGTGGCGGTGGTTTCGAACACGGTTTGTCCGGTTTGCTCAACCGATGATGCCATGCCGTGCGGTGTTTCACCCTCCTCTTGGATGCGATGCATCACGTGGATGGAATCGTCAACCCCGATACCGAACACGATGGTACCGATCATGGCTGTGAATATGTTCACGTTGACATCACCGCTTTGCATCAGCAAGGGTTGCCATAAGATGACGGTCGCAACGGGGATCATGGTGTAGATGCCCAAACGAAGCGAGCGGAAGACCATTGCCAACACCAACGTGAGGATGATGAGGGTCAGAACGGTTGTTTTTGATTGGGATTCATGGATGCCTTCGTTGATGTCCAACGAAACCGGGAGGCCCCCCGTCAGCAGGGACGTTTGGGTGCCGGGAAGGGTCGGTCCTTCAATGAGGATGTCATCAATTTGGTCTCGCAAGCCACCTGCGACGTTGAGGTTCATGTACGGCTGCGTGACGTAAACGATCGCCTTGGTCTGGTCCTCGTTGAGGAGCATCGATTGCACTTCGTTGGAGAGGGTGTCGATGGCGACGGCAACCATGTCCTTTCGCGCATCGCGTCGTTCGTCGAGCGGGATGGTGGTCCAGCCCACGCACGACGGGTCAAGCAGGTCTTCGCTTTCCCAACATGGGTTGTGGAGGAGGTCCCAAAGCGAGCCGTCACCGAGTGTTACACCGTCGGTGATCGTCACTTCGGCCGGGACGGATTTCAGGAAGGTGATGATGCTGGTGGTGGACGTCTCATCGACGCTGTCCACCTTCGTTTCCAGCCAATCGATGTCATCCAACACAGGGAGGTCTCGGATGTGCTCGGTTTGGTTCTGATTGGGTCGTGACGATGCATCGTAGGTGAACAACGAGGTTTGACCGCTGCTGAATTGCCGTGAGTACTCCGAGAGGGCATTCAGAGATTCGATGCCATCGGGGGCTTCCGAAGAGCCGGTGATGGGCTCGTTGAGTTTGTCCAAATTCGCCAAGCCGTAGGTGGTCACGGAGGCGGAGAGAACGAGGATGATGAGGAACCCTCGCACGGGTGCTCGGCCGATGTTTTTCCACATCGATGGGTTCGAACGCTTGCTGAACCGCAGCATCCATGCCAGGGTTGGAACCAACACGATGCTCAGCAGGAGGGTGGAGGCGATGCCGATCACGAGGGTGATGCCCACCGACCGAATCGGTGCGATGGGGACGATGAACGGGGCGATGAGCACGGAGAAACCCACGATGGTCGTCAACCCCGACAGAAGCACCGCAACCCCCGTGGAGCGGGTCATTTCGATCACACACGATTTGTAGAATTCCACGTCCCACACCTCCGGGAGCGGCTGGGTGGGCTGGCCAAGACGTTCCTGTCGTCGGTTGCGCTCCAGGGCTTTGTCGAGTTCCTTTCGACGAACTTCCTCAATCCGGTTCACCATGTGCAGCGCGTAATCGACCCCCAACCCGATGAGAATCGGAAACGTGGCAACGATCATCGGGGTTAACGTGATGTTGAGGATAACCGATGACCCAAAGGTGACCCCCAACGCCATGATGATGGGGGTGCCGGTGATGACCACCACCTTCCAGGAACGGTGGAGTGCCGTGATGATGAGAACGGTGAACGCCACGGACCAAGGCAAAATCATCATGAGGTCCTCGTAGATGGCGTCAGAGATGTCCTCGAGCACTTTGGTCAGCCCGGTCACGGTCATCTCGGTGCTTCGCAAATCTGAGGGACGGGCGTCGATGACGTCTTGGAAATGCGCAAGGAGCGATGAGAAATCTTCCCAGTCACCCGTCACGCTCGGGTTGTGGTGCAGGCCCACCACGATGGCCGTTGTGTCCCAAACGCCGTCACCGTCCATGTCGTTGGTGTAGTTCCCATCGCCGTCGCTGTCAACGGTAGGGTCCATGTCGTTCGTGTCTTTGAAAAACGTGTCAAAGGCCCCGTCGGATTCCTCAATGATGCGGTCGATACGGTCCTGGTCCGGAATGGCATAGTCGCCTCCCGGTGGAAGTTGGTCGCAATTCAAGGCCACCGGCAGTCGGTTGTTGAGGCCGTGTTCGCACATGGAGGCGTTAAACCTGCCATCGGCGGAGTTGATTTCTTTGATCACTTGAGCCGCAGAGAGGACCCACAACACGCCGTCGTTTCGTCCGTTGTCGTTTTTGTCGTAGTCAATCCCTCGCCCGGTTGAGTCTCCGCCGATGTTGGTGTCATCGCCCTCAATCCAACTGATTTCTCGCAAGTACATCTCGTTGGTGATGTTGGTGGTGTCCGCTGTGTTGAAGGCGTTGGGCGTCTGGATGTAAATCACCACGAGGTCGGTCGACCACTCCTTTCGGACTTCGAGCAATTCCTCGGATGAGCTGGCCCCGTCGGGGAGGAAAATCTCCACATCGTCATCGATTTGTTCCTGAAAGGCGAGGCCTTGCTGTGCGAACACGCCGCTGATGAGGAGGAAGAGGATGAGAACGGTGGCCGGTGTGGCCAGGACGGTGGTGTACAACCGGTCAACGGTCGCATCGTAACCGGTCTTTGTTCGCTCCCACCATCGATGCACCTTCGATAAAGGGGGTGTTCCTTCGCTCTCGGCCATGCTGTCCCCTCAGTTAGGCGCTGCATCAGCATGCATCGAAGGCTTCGATGAGGTATTTCGTGAGGGGGCTGGTTTTGGCGAGTTCGGAGATACCTGCTTCTCCTTCCTCGGCGTATGCACGGACGACGTCCCTTACCCGAACGTTGCCCTCGGCGGAGCGTGCCAAGATTGTGGCGCCTTTGATCACCTTCCCGGTGCCGTGTGGGTCGTAGACCGTGTCCAGTGCTTCCTCGAGGAACCACTCTGCCTTTCCTCCCGGTTCGCCTTCGTAGGTTTTCTTTGGTTTTTTTGCCCCGAACAAGCCGCCGCTCGCTTTGGGTTTCGATTTGCTGGCTGGCTTCTTTTTGTTGCCGGCGGTTGCTGCCTTGCTTTTGCCGGACGTCGCTTTGGCTTTACCGGAGGTGGTCTTCTTTTTCGTGCCGTCGTTGGTACCAGAGGATTTCGCTGCGTCTTCAACCGCAGTTTTCTCTGATGCATCGGCAGTTTTCGAGGTTGCTTCAGGCGATGGCTCAGAGCGCTCCGACGCCTTCTTCAATTTCGTTTTTGCATCCTCCAGTTGATCCTTCAAGTCCTGGATTTTGTCAAGGTACGTTTGCGCTGCGTGCATCAAGGCCGCCTTCATCGATGCCTCGAGTTGAACGGCCACCGAAGCTTCGGTGGCGGCGCCCCATTTCTTCCATTGAAGCAAGGCATTTGCGTGAATGTCGGAACCACATTTTGGACAGAAACTCTTCTTTGGGGGTCGCATGATGGGGACGGAGGCAACGGCGGGGTTGCCGACGAGATCACCGACTTCTTGGGTGACTTCAACGACCTTGATGGCAGCAGAACGGCCGAAGTCCATCGCTTCATTGAACAGGTCTTGTTCACTCTCGAACGACTTCGCCTTCCATTTCTTGCCGGTGCTGGTGCCCTCGAGCGCTGCACCCGTGAACA
>WTJK01000010.1:0-1395 GCA_011524855.1 Methanobacteriota archaeon
CTCAAACCTTCTGCCAGTCCGTGCCGTTCCACCAGCGGTTGGTACCGTCGCTCATTTCTGCCCACGTGTAACCGTTCTCGTCGGTCCACTGTCTGATGACGGTGGGTTCGGCGGTTGGGGTTGCTTGAGCGTGGCGAGGGAGGTGTGAAGTGCTCGCATCTCCGGAATTGGTCACGGCAAGTTTCTCGTTCAACAAGCGCGTTCGATTCTTGGTATCAATCGTGCCTGCCAATCCAAAGTAGGCGTCGTTGTGTGCGATTCTGTGCAACTGGTCGGGTGTGGACGTCAGCAATTCGTCGATGAGCGTGAACAGTTTTTCTCGGGTCTGCTTCTTGATGTCGTTGTTGGTGTAGCGAGCCGTGAGGTCACCTCTCAACTGTTCGAGTTCCTCGGCGAGTTCCAGTGGATTTCCGTAATAGGCTTGAATGATGGATTGGAGGTAGGTCAATTCGTTGAGTTCTTCCTTCGTCAACTTTGAATTCTTTCGCAGGACCTGAACCCATCGGAATGCATCGGGAAGAACGGCCGCAACGGCGTTGGTTTGGAGCAGGGTGAACAACGCCAGCACAATGGCACCAACACCGAAGGTGGTGGTCACGGGGTCGCTCTCACCGGAAAAGAAGGAAGACAGCAGGGAGGTTGAGGCTTCGTCCTCCTGCTCTTCGGCCAATGGACATCCCGTGTCGTCGACGCTCGTGGTGGCAGGGGTTTCTGGGCACCGGTCCTCGGCGTTCAAGACCCCATCGCCGTCGTTGTCCAAAAGGCTCAATTGGACGTCGCTGCAACCGGTCTGGGAAACGTTCTCGCCCGATGCGGTGGAAGGGCAGGCGTCCTCAGAATCGATCACACCGTCCTCGTCCTCGTCGTCCAAACATCCGTCGTTATCGGTATCGAGAGCCGACGCGTTCACCTCAGGGCACGAATCAAGGCGGTCCACGACCCCATCGCCGTCCGAATCGGTGTTGATCTGGCAACCGTTGTTGTCAACCGAAGCCCCCGCTTCACTGTTCGGGCACTCGTCTTGGTTGTCGCCCACGCCATCACCGTCGCTGTCAACCGTTTCGTTCGCACTGTTGGGGAAGGCATCGGCGTTGTCGCCGACCCCATCGCCGTCCGAATCCTGTGTTTCCGAAGCATCGTTGGGGAAGGCATCGGCGTTGTCGCCGACCCCATCGCCGTCCGAGTCCAATGTCTCAAAGGCGTTCATCGGGAAGGCGTCGGCGTTGTCTCCGACTCCGTCACCGTCCGAATCCTGCGTTTCCGAAGCATCGTTGGGGAAGGCATCAGCGTTGTCGCCGACCCCGTCGCCGTCCGAATCCAATGTCTCGAAGGCGTTCATTGGGAAGGCATCGGCGTTGTCGCCGACCCCATCGCCGTCCGAATCCTGTGTTTCCG
>WTJK01000010.1:1495-2425 GCA_011524855.1 Methanobacteriota archaeon
AAGCATCGTTGGGGAAGGCATCAGCGTTGTCGCCGACCCCGTCACCGTCGCTGTCCAACCATTCGCTGCTGTCGTTGGGGAAGGCGTCGGTCGTGTTGCTGTAACCGTCTCCGTCATCGTCAGGACAACCGTTCAGGTCGTTCGTGGACGTTCCAGCAGTGTTGGGGCAGTCGTCGCTGGCGTTGGGAACACCGTCCCCGTCGAGATCGTTCTGGTCGATGAACTCAAACGTCGCCGAGAGCGCATGGTCCACGCCGTCCTTGTCGGTCAGGGAGAGCGTGATGGTGCCCGGGTTGGCAACACCGGGTGTCGTTAAACGGATGGTTTCATCGTCAACGACTTCAGCGGTGACCGAACTAAGGTTGTCAAAGTGAACCGTGATTTCGTTGGTCTCGATGACCCCCGTTGCTTTAGTAGCGTATCGGAGAACGTCGTTGGTCTCGTCGCTGTAGGCCACATGTAGGGTTCCTTGGGCGTCGATAAAGATGGAATTTGAGTCTCCGAGGTCGCCGGTCGTCTCGATGTTGCTCTTTTGCCAGTTCGGCGAGGAAGGATTCAGGGTTGCGTACCTCAAATCAAAGCCCGACCATGTCTGGTAAACGATGTGCGGATCGCCTGCTGCGTCGATGGCGATGGAGGGGTTGCGTCCGGTGTGGCCCGATGCATCCACGATCGTCGTTGTCCATTGACCGTTTGGCACGCCGGTTGAATAGCGCAGATCTTCGTTCCGGCTGTCGAAGTGAGCGATGTGAAATTGCCCCTGGTTATCCATTGCCAGGGAGGTGAAGTACCCGGGGTACATGCTGGTGACCGGGACAGCGGCATCGGGCGCATAGGTGTTCCATGAGCCGCTGTGGTTGGTAGCGAATTTCAGCTTTGAATTGTCTCGGTCTTGGTAGGCGATGTAGACGTGGTCGTTGTCGTCGATGA
>WTJK01000023.1 GCA_011524855.1 Methanobacteriota archaeon
GCAGGTGTATATCAACGCATGTTTGGTTTGCCCTCACACCGCAGGGCGAAACCGGAGCACAGAACGCCAATCAACGTTGTGAAAGCCGCCGGAAAACGGCGCAAACATCATGTCCAATGCCCGGTAAAGGTCAGAACATGACCTCCATCCCCGAATCCGAGGCTTCAGCGGAGAACGTAGCCGAAGTGGAACGGTTGATGGCGCTGGGCTACGACCGAACCACCGCCACCACGATGCTCAAAGCTGCCGGCAAAGGCACAGATCCGGAGAGCGCAGGAACCCCTCGACGCATGGAACCCGGCGAGCGTTTTGCCGCCATGTTTGGCGGGACGTTCCTGTTCTTCTTCGGCCTCCCGTTCACCTTGGTCCCGGTGATGATGTGGGGCACCATCTTCGGGGTGGGTAGCACGGGCATGGAGGAGGAGCCGGTCGGTTTGTTGATCGCTCTGTGTTTCCCCATCCCCTTCGCCATGGCCGGCCTGGCAGTCCAGTTCTTCGGCATCAAAGCGTTCCGCGTGGGACTGAAAGGCGAGACCGAGGAGGACGGTTCGGGTCTCCAGTTCACGTCCGGGAACGCCCACGGGACTCCACCCACCGCCACCAGCAACGCCTTCAGCCGGTCCTCCTTTCCCAGCATGGCCGACGTGCAACAGGCTCAACCCGGCATCGGGGGAGGAAACAGCATTGCAGACGCCCCTGTAAGCGAGAACAAAGGTGCAGAGGGCGGATCGTTTTGGGATCTGAAACCGGTGGACGAGGATTGAGGCTCACGCCAACCCTGCCACCTTGACCTGGCGCTTGAGCAGCCGGCCAAACAGCGGCGGGACCAACGAAATCCAGAACATGACATAGTAGCCAAACGGCAGTTGAGGGGCTTCGTCGTGGACGTCGAGTCGTTCGTAGCGCGTGCTGGCTTTGAGGTGGTGCGAGGGGTGGAGGGGCAGCTCCATGAGCGTCCAGCGCGAAAGTCGATGGCGACTTTCCCAAGCGTGCGTGGCGTTCGCTCGTTCCTCATCGGTTCGACGCAACCCGTGGTGCTGCAGGTAATTGACGAACTCCAACAGGTAGACCGCTACCACCGCCTGTGCCGCGAAGGCCACGGCCAGCGGCCACGCCAACAAGGCCAACAGGGCGAGGAAGACGCCCTCAAAGGCCAAGACACGCCCGGTGTCACGGGGACGGGCGGACCAAGCACCCTTGACCTGCTTCGGCACGGTTCGCACGAAGTGACCGAACACGGAACGACCCCAAGGCGACGACGTCGGGTCCCGGTCACGCGCCCAGTGCCGGTGGTGGGTGTGGTTGTGCTCGGTGGTGAAGTGACCGTAGAGAACCGAACACAGGGTGGCGCGTGCGAGCCACCAGGACGGGGAGCGCGGTTTTCGGTGCCCGAGCTCGTGGGCGGAAACGATGCCAGAAGCCCCGTTGTTCAGCCCGGCCGACACGGCGCCCACCAAGGTCATGGCCGTCAACCCGTCAACGGAAAAACGCCACAACAGCACGCCGACCACGAGCAGCACGGCCGCCGCATGCAGGTGAACGATGACGTTGTGCGCTCGACCTTCCTGCAGCGGGTGGGTGACCTTCGAAGTTCCCAGCAACAGGTCCAGTACGGGATAGACGAGGAGCAACAGCACCAGCGTGCTGGCCATCCACCAACCGCCCATGAGCAGGCCGGCGACGGTGACCGCGGGGGTCAGCAGACCCCACAGGTGCGGCACCCACGACCAACGCATGCCTTACGGCACCAGTAGAGCGTTGTAAAACTTGGTTTAGGCCGATGCAAACAGGGCGCGCAGGCGCTGCTTCAGGGTGCGGCGGGCAAAGATGCCGTTGCGCACTTCTTGTTGTTCCATGGCGTGCTTCACGTAGGTGTCCAGGTATGCGTCCATTCAGATCGTCCTCCTTCGGGCGTGAACAGCGCCCCGAGCGTCAACGCCGGAGCGGTAGAAAGCGATGGCGGCCATCCAGCGGTCGAGGGTGCTTCCAAAGATGCCGCTGCGCAGCACCTGTTGATCCATGACTTCATCCACGTAGGTTTCCAGTTCGATGTCCATCCGATTCGCCTCCCGGTGTTCAAAGTAAAGTGGTATCCGGGCCTATATCAACCAGTGGTGAATGTGCCAACACAAGGATGCAATTTGTAAATCAGGTGTATTTAGAAACATCATGTAAGGTGGCGTCGGTTTGAAATCACGGTGACCGCAGGACGGAACATCCGAGCCGCCCCCAACCGGCATCAGCCGACCGTGGACCGCGGCTCCAGGAGTGAGCCACATGGCCGGCATGGACCCTCAGCTGAAAGCCAAACTGCAGAAGCAACGCTACCACATCGTCGGGGAGCACGGGGGTGTGAAAACCTGCCACTGGACCAAAGAATCGCTGCTGCGCGACCGCCAGTGCTACAAAGGCAAGTTCT
>WTJK01000065.1:0-3639 GCA_011524855.1 Methanobacteriota archaeon
TGGTGGGTCAGGCCGGACTTGAACCAGCGACCTCGGCATCTTCAGTGCCGCGCTCTCCCAACTAAGCTACTGACCCGTGCAAGGCCTGCGAGTGGGCTCGCCATTTCAAGGCTTCCGTCCGGGATGCGAAGGCCGGTACGGCCACCTTCATCCAAGAACTTGGTTCTGGTGAGAAAACAGAGCATCCAGCCCGTGGTCCGCAGCACCAAGGAGAGCGGTCAATTCATCAGCGGAAAACGTGGACTCTTCACCGGTGCCTTGCAGTTCAACGTAGCGCCCATCGCTGGTTTTGATGACGTTCATGTCCACGTCAGCGTTGGAGTCCAACACGTAGTCGAGATCGAGGTAGACCATTCCATCGATGAGTCCAACCGAAACCGCAGCCAGGTCATGCGGGAGCACCGCTGCCTCGTGTTCAGCCCGTTGGGCATCCGTCAGGGCAGGGGGCGTCCATCCTTCTTTGCGTTCTTCAAACGACGGTCGCATGCTCACAGGGAGGCAATCGCCGGATGCGATCAGGCGGCGGACGGCCAAGCGCAAGGCGATGTTGGCGGCGGTGATGGCGGCGCATCGCGTCCCGCCATCAGCGTTCAGGACATCACAGTCGAGGTTCAAGGCCAACGGCCCAAGCGCTTCAAGGTCAACCGCCGCCCGGAGGGAGCGGGCGATGAGCCGCTCGATTTCTTGGGTGCGGCCTTTGGCACCGTTTCGCTCTCGGCGGAAACGGGAGTTGGTGGAACCTGGAAGCAGCGAGTACTCAGCATGGACCCAACCCTTGGTGGCGTCACGCGGGAACCAGCGGGGCAGGCTTGCCTCTTTGGTGCAGCACACGAGCACCATGGTGTCACCTTGCTGATAGAGCACCGATGCCAAGGCGTTGGGCGTGAAGTCGAGGGTGACCTTGACTTCACGAAGTTCATCAGCGGCTCGGGTGAGGTTCAGGTCGGTCTTGAATTTCGCCATGTCTCCCCCACGGTGTCGTCCTCATCAAGCCTTCTCAACCGGACGTTCACACCGTCGCACGGTCACCTTGAAAGGTCGGCTGGCGGTGGTGTTGACATGAGCCAACCAAGAGCGGTCATTTGCGGCGTTGCACGGACGCCTATCGGGAAATTCATGGGCGCATACGCCTCGTTGTCCGCCGTTGATCTCGGCGTGATGACCGTCAAGGAACTGATGACCCGTTGCACGATTGATCCATCCACAGGCATCGTGGACGAGGTCATTTTTGGCCAGGTTCTCCAAGCGGGCGCAGGACAGAACCCAGCGCGTCAAGTGGCCTTGGGTGCGGGTTTGCCCGTCTCTACTCCAGCCATGACCGTGAACAAAGTCTGCGGGTCGTCCTTGAAAGCCGCCATGATGGCGGCCAACAGCATCCGGGCTGGAGAATACAAAGCCATCATCGCCGGCGGAATGGAATCCATGTCCAATGCGCCGCAATTGTTGATGGGGCAGCGAAAGGGTGCCAAAATGGGCAATTCTACGCTTGTCGATTCAATGATTCATGACGGTTTGTGGGACGTCTACAACGATGTTCACATGGGCACCACCGGGGAAACCGTGGCAAAAGAATGCAGCATTGACCGCGAGACCATGGATGCCTTTGCTGCACGAAGTCAGCAGCGGGCGGCCGAAGCATGGGCCAAAGGGTGGTTCGAATGGGAAACCTTCCCCGTTCATGTCCCTCAACGGCGAGGCGACCCCGTGGTGGTCACGAACGATGAGGGTGTACGCGGCTCCACCACGGTGGAATCCTTGGCTGGCCTCCGCCCGGTCTTTGACCGTGAAGGCGCCGTGACGGCGGGCAATGCGAGCACCCTCAACGACGGTGCCAGCGCGGTGCTGGTTGCGGATGAAGCGTTTGCACGCGAACAGGGGTGGGATATCCTCGCCGTCATCGAGGACTACTGCACGTCGGGTGTGGAACCCGCTCGCGTGATGAGCGCCCCCATTCCTGCGGTGAAGACCTTGCTGGAACGCAACGGTTTGGACGTGCTGGACGTTGACATCTACGAGCACAACGAGGCCTTTGCCTCGGCTTCGTGCGCCGTCGCTCAAGAGGTTGGCATTCCCGAGGACCGTTTCAATCTTCACGGCGGCGCCGTGAGTTTGGGTCACCCCCTTGGCGCCAGTGGCACACGTTGCTTGATCACCATGCTTGGAGTCATGCGACGTACGGAAGCCCACTCGGGCATTGTCACGCTCTGTTTGGGCGGGGGGAACGCCGTGGCCATGTACGTCACGCGTCCCCAATGAAGACGAGACCACCTCCATCCCCTCGTTTCGGTGGGTCATTTGAAATAGGCTGCGTCAGCGCGAGGGGTTGAGGACCATGTCATCCTTTGCAGAACTTGGTCTTCACGAGGCCTTGATAGAAGGCCTTGCTCGTCAAGGCATCAACGAACCGTTTGAAGTACAAACCGAGTGCATTCCCTTGCTGCTGGACGGGGTGGACGTCGCTTGCCGTGCACCCACGGGTTCAGGCAAAACCCTTGCGTTTGGCCTCCCGCTGTTGCAGACCTTGCCCGCAGCAGCACCCCACCGACCCACCGGGTTGATCCTCACTCCCACCCGTGAACTCGCAGAACAAATTCACAACGTGCTGAAACCGTTGGCGAAAGCGATGGACCTCTTCGTGGGTTCAGTGTACGGCGGTGTGTCCTACCGCCCTCAACACCGCATGATGGAGCGCGGTGTGGACATCTTGGTGGCTTGCCCCGGGCGTTTGCTCGATTTGATGGACAGCGGGGTGATCGTGCTGAAGGACACCGTCAGCGTCGTGCTTGATGAAGCCGATCGGATGGCTGACATGGGGTTCATGGAACCGGTTTGTGATGTCCTCGACCGCTGCGCTGACGATGCCCATGTTGTCCTGTTCAGCGCCACCCTCGACGATGAGGTGGCACAGTTGGTGGAGCAATATCAAAACGACCCCGCCATCGTTGAAGTGGGGGAAGCCGATGTTTCCGTCACCCACATGGATCATCATTTCTGGCTGATGCCCAACAGCAAAAAATCTCCGATTTCGTGTGAACTTGTCCGGAAATGCGGCCGATCGGTCATATTTTGCCGTACCCGAGCCGGCGTGGACCGGGTCGCCGAAGAGATGGAAATGGACGGGGTCTACGTCACAGCCCTTCACGGTGGCATGACGCAACGTCAACGCGACCGGGCTATGGAGACCTTCATCCACGGTGAATGCATGGCGCTGGTGGCCACGGACGTGGCCGCTCGTGGGCTGGATGTTGAGGGCGTGAACTGCGTGATTCACTACGACCCGCCTGAAAACGGGAAGGCGTACAAGCACCGAAGCGGCCGCACCGCCCGCGGCGGTGCCAGCGGCGTGGTGGTGGCTCTCGTTCAGAAGCCTCAGAAAAAGATGTACAGCCGCATGCAGCGGGACGTTGGCATCAACGAAGCCTTCGTTCCACCTGACTTTTTGGCCTTGCCTGAATTTGAGGTGGAGTACATTCCACCCGAGCCTCGGCGCACCACGAAGAAACAGCGAGAGCGGCAACGGAAGGGCCGAGCGCAACAGGGCCGGTACAACGACGATGATCGAGGTCGAGGGCAACGCTCCAAAGCGCAGGGTGGTCGCCATCAGGGCCGGTACGGCTCGGGTGGTGGCCGAGGCGGACG
>WTJK01000065.1:3739-9673 GCA_011524855.1 Methanobacteriota archaeon
ACGACACGTGCTTCGCCTCGATGAAGATCCGATTCATCCAGCACGGTGGTCGCCACCTCGGCTGTGACCACGGCCATGGGCGGTGCGAGGTCACCGGTCAACTCCGCCACGAGTTCCTCAAGATCGAACAGCAGATCCAAGGATTTTGGTCCGCCGCTGGTCAGTGGCATCTGCGAAGTATGGTACCCCTCCATGACAAAGTGGCCGCCCGGTTTCAACGCATGGAGCATCCTCGGCATGTGCTTTTTTCGAATCGCAGAAGGGGTGTGGAACCACGAACAAGCGATGAGCTCGTACACCGGCTCATCGAAGGAACGCACCACCAAATCGTCGACATCGTACATCACCTCGACACCGTGGCGGCGTGCCAACCGTTCGCATTTCCTTTTTCCCTCCTTGGAGAGATCAAACACCTCGGCATGCCACCCTTGCCGTGCAGCCCACACCGCATTCCGTCCTTCCCCGTCCGCAGGAAGCAACGCTCGTCCTTTGGGAGAAAGCGGGCTTATCTGTTCAACCAACCATGCGTTGGGTTCCTCGCCGTATGCGTAGGCGTCTTCGGCAAAGCGACGGTCCCAGCCGCTGGGATCCGAGCGACGGTCGGGATTCATTCCTCTTCACCTCCTGATTTGGGCGGCGTCATCATCCCGTGTTCTTCGATGACGTCACTGGCGCCAGGCAGCACGGCCAACAAATCGTCGGTTGGCAATCCCGTCACCTTGTACATGGTGTTCGCCAAGCGTTCCTTTTTCGTCATGCCCGGTCGGAGGATGGCGTAGCGAACGCACATTGAGCGAATGACATCCGGGGTGCCGGTCACCACCAGCGGCACGCCGTTGATGGCCACGATCCCCAAACCGAGGCACACGTCCAGGTCCTTGTACCACGTGCGCTGACCGCGAACGATGAAGGCCCCTTTGCCGACGAATTCACCGGTTTGGGCCGTTTTTGAGACCTGCGCCGGTCGAACGCTGTACACCGTTCCATGCGCCCCACCACCGTTCCATGCGCGGCTCCATGCCAGGGCCAGCAGCGCTGCCTGTTGGAGCTGGACTTCGCCAAGGGTGCTGTTTTGCACCTTGTCAACGAGCTTGTAGGAGGGGACATCCGGTGGGAGGTGCAGGGGGCGGTGCTCGGTGGGTGCGAAGCCCATTTGGGAGCGTAAACTGCACGATGGTGCGCCGTGGAGGTCGGCGTGGAGGTACATGTCGTCCCCCGAGAGGTGCTTCTTGACCACCGCATCGTTGCCTTTCGCATCCTTGCCGCCAACCACGAGATGACCGCCTTCAACAATCCCCCAGCGATGCTGCTCGAACCACATGCGCTTGCTCCGCTTCATGGCGTTCAAGCGACCGCTGGCTTTCTGCTTGGTTTCCTTCTTCACCGCTCGCTTGAGTTGGCGCTCGGTCTCAGCGAGCGCTTCAACGGCGCCCTTGGTCTTGTTCTTTTGCTTTCGAGCAGCCTCAAAATACCGTTGGGCGTTTTGGTGAACCGTTTCGTCCAAGTAAAGCTCTACTTGATCCCCTCTCGGCTCGTGGTCGTCATCGGGCAAGATGGCCGTGAAGGTGCGTTGAGCAGGGTTCACACCGACAATCCAAGGAATGGATTTCGCCGCTTTTTTGACCGCTGGCCAACCGTTGCGTTCCACCGCTTCACCGACTTGGTTCATCAGGTCCTCCACGTGGGTCCAATGGGTCTGAATCGCGTGACCGAGGCGTTGTTGCTTGTCAATTTTCTGAGCAAAGCCTGCCAAGGCCTTCTGCTGTTGGGCTTGGCGTCGCTCCAACCGCTCCACCGGCGTGGAGGCGCCTCGGCCCGGGCCTGCCTGTTGTTCCATGCGCTCAGCCTCACGTCGATGGAGGGCAGAAGCATCATGCGCCCCCTTCCACACATCGACGGCTTCGCACACGGTGTCGAAGGTGACAAGGGGAAGGCCATCGTGCTGTGGCAGCACGATGGGGGACATCTCCACGGCTCGTTCCGCCAACCATGCATGGGCGCTGGGTTGTGGCAATTGGTCCACATGGGCCGACCAGTCGGCGGGGTCGCCCTCCTTCAAGCGGAACAAGAGGTGGCCACGAGGGTTTTCATCGAGGCGCTGAAGCAACGCTTGCAGCGCTTTGTAGAGCGTTGAAGGATCGACCGCTGTCGGTTCGATGTTGGGCTCGTACCCTGCCAGTGCACAGACCGCATTGGCATGCGTGGCGCCGAGGTTCACTTTGCCACCGAGGGTGGACACCAGGTCTCGGTCCGATGCCGCAAGCGTGTTGGCCAGTTCGGTTTCGGTTAAGCCGTAAGGGTCGACGGCTGCGGGCGGGGGCGTGTAGGCGAGGCCCTTCTTGAGCGTCCGGCCGGCGTAGGAGGCGTGGGTCAGGGGCTGAATGATGATGTCGTCTTGGTCGGTCAGAATGATGTTACCGTCCCGGAAGACCTCCACGTAGACGTGGCGTTGGCCGTTTTTGGTGTCAAAGTGAAAGGCGAGGACCCGGTCAAACCCCACCTGCTCCACGCCGGTGAGACGGGCGTTTCTGAGGTGCTTACGCAAGACCATGGCAAAAGGTGGCGGCGTTTGCGGCATCGGGCGGTCGCGATGGGAGGTGTAGATGCGTTCACCACGCACGAGAACCAAGTCACGTTGATCGCCGTCTTTGGGGTTGATGCGCAACACGATTTGCTCGTAGTGGGGCATGTAGGCCTTCTTCACGTACGCCCCGGCAAGCCCGTCGAGTTCACGGGCAACGGCGCGAAGGTCGAAACCGGACATCGCTTTCTTCACGGTTCAACCTCCAATCTCCCTCGGCCGGCCACGGCTGATGAAGGTTTCATGCATCGTACGTCACACTGTAGCCAGCGTTTTTCCATCCGATGATGCCGGATTCGAGGTCCCTGACATCCGTGTAACCCAAATCCAGCAACGTTTGGGCTGCCTTTTGGGAACGGTTACCGCTTCGGCAGTAGAGCAAAATGGTGGTGTCCTTGTCTTCAGGGAGTTCATCCTCACGGTCCTCAAGGTCGTCGTGGGGAATGAGCGTGGCGTTGGCGATGTACCCGTCTTGTTCCCATTCGACTTGGGTCCGGGTGTCGAGCAAAAACGCACCCGCTTCCTCTTCGATGGCCTCCGCGAACGTGTCGGCGCCCACGCGTTGCCATGCTTCGTTCTCAGCGGTGCAGCCGGCGAGCACGGCCATGGGCGACAACAATGCCACCATCAGCAGCAAGCGAAGGTTGCGCATGGGCTTGGCTGAAGGGTGCTGATTATCATTCTATGTCCGCAAAGCGCAGCAGGACTTTGCCGATGTTGTTCGCATCGTGCAGGTGTTGGTGAGCGGCTTGGACCTCTTCGGCCTCAAACACGCGGTCGATGAGCGGTTCAAGGTGACCCGAGCGGATGCCCTCAACGATGCGAGCGAGTTGTTGGTGCATCACCGCTTCGTTTTCCCACGTGCCCATGTGAACGCCAAACACGGCGCGATTGCTGGTCATCAGGCGGAGGGGGTCGAATTTTGGTGTGCGACGCAGGGCAAAGATGGCCTTCAGCAGCGATCGTTTTCCGGATGGAGCAGCGGCGGACATCCCGTAGGTGTAGAGGCGACCCCCCTGTGCGAGGCAGGACAGACTGCGCTTGAGGTGTTCTCCACCGATGGGGTCGAGCACGTGGTCCACGCCGCGTCCATCGGTTTCATCGAGCACGATGCGTTTGAAATCTTCGCCATGACGGTCGATGGGGCGTCCGCCGTAGCGTTCAATCACGTGGTGCTTCGGTTTGGACGAGGTCGCCCACACCTTGGTCACGCCAGCCCAAGCGCACAACTGCAAAGCAGCGGTACCCACGCCTCCCGCGCCACCGTGGACGAGGACGGTGTGGTCGGCTTGCAGGTGTCCCAAATGGTGGAGCATGTGGTGGGCCGTCATGTAGGTCACCGGGGTGGCCGCCGCCGTGGCGAGGTCGATGTCGTCGGGCAGCGGAATCACCCGATCAACCGGGCTGATGACGAAGCTGGCTTGCCCGCCCGAACGCATAGCAGCAACCACGCGCTGGCCGACCTGCAACCCTTCCACGCCTGGTCCGAGGGCGTCGACGATGCCGCTGACTTCGTACCCGGGTGTGAACGGAAAGGGTGGTCTCGGTTGATAGAACCCCAACCGCATCAGCAAATCGGCAAAGTTGATGCCAGCATAGGCCACTTTGACACGGACCTCGCCGGCGCCGGGCTGGGGCGTGTCCATCGGTTGCGTGGTCACGCACCCCACGCCCCCAGCTTTGGTAATGACCACACGACGACCCATGTTCAGGCCTCCAGCGTGTGCCATGTTTGGTTGTCCCGAACAACGCGTCCTTCCCGTTCAAGCGCCATGAGATGAGAGAGCGTTTGGTCTTCAGCGAGTCCGGGATGAGCGTCGGGGGTGTCCTCGTAGGCTTGGCGGGCGATGTCGGCCAGCGAGGCGAGACCGGCGTTAACGGCGGCGTGGACCCGTTCGTGACGTGCTCCTCGATGCGTGATGTACCGCTTCAAGACACGCATGGGTTGCGCCACGACGGGGCCATGGCTGGGAAACAGCAGGTGCGGCTTAAGCCCCAACAAGCGCTCAAGTTGCTGGATGTACACTTGCATGTCGCCGGTGTGGGGCGGGACCAGGATGGTGCCGATGCCCGCCACCATGTCGCCTGCCACCAAACCAGCTTCGCTGAACAAGCAGACATGGCCCGGGTGGTGGCCGGGCGTGATGAGCACCTGCCATGCCTGAGCACCCAGTTGGAGCACCTCTCCGTCCTCGAGAATTCGGTCGCAGGGCACGCTTTGATGCGTGTGTTCGCTGCCCCAAACGGGGGCATCAAAGGCTTCCTTCAGCAGGGACATGTCGGCCAAATGGTCGCCGTGGCTGTGGGTGAACACGATGGCTTTCAGCTGACCGCGATGACGTTCCACGGCGGTCGCCAGGGCTTCCATGTCTTCTCGCATGCGCACGGCGGGGTCGACCAGCACAAATTCACCCTCGGGGTCCCCCACCAGGTAGCAGTTCGTGTGGTCGGCGGGCGGCAAGGTCGCTGTCTTGATCGGCACCACTTCCACGCCGTGGGCAAAGAGGATGGAGCGACGCCCGGGCAAACGCTGAGCGATGTCCTCGGCTGCTGCTGTCATGGAGCGTTCCATTCGAGCCAGCGTCCGTTCAATTTCCATCAACAACGTCACCACCGGCGGGGCCACCTTGATCTCGTGGCGTTTCCATCGTCCAATGATGTCCGCAGGCGTGGCCCACATGATGTCCGTGAACTCCGTTTGCGGCTCCAAATCGATGGCAGGGACGTTGGTGTGGTCGCCTGCGTGAAGATGAAGGAAGGCGTTGTCAAACTGCACCGGGCCAAAGGGGGGCGTGATGCGGTGGCTGAGCACCTTCAGGCCGGAGCGGTCCACGTCGAAAGCGCCGGATTGCGCAAGGGGCAGCCAGTTGCTCTTGTCCTCGATGATGTCCCGGCGAGCCTGCTCGGGCAACGCAACCACCCCGTTACCAGCTGGAGCGAGCCCCAACTCTTCGCTCATTTCCCTCAGGATGCACGCCACGGTGGCGGCCTCAGGGCCTTGGAGTTCGGTCAACGTCTCCACGGCGGCGTGGTCCACGCGCGACACGCCCCCACCGGGAAACGCCCAGTAACTCGGAAAGGCACGCATGGTCGGCGATCGCAGACCCAACAGCACTTCGACGCCGGAGGGCCCGTCTCGCGTGAGCGTCATGGTCGCTGTTGGACGGGGTGGACCACGTGGACGCGAGGGAACCGTCAAACCCTGCGGCACTTCACTCATGGGCCGTGCTCGAGGCCCGTGCCTACAAAGGCTTGTGCGAGGTTCAGTTGCGGCGAACGAACGCAGCACCAAGCAGGGCCAGCGTGGCGAAGACACCGGTGAAGCCGGGCAGCGTGGGGTTCTCGTCGCTGTA
>WTJK01000014.1 GCA_011524855.1 Methanobacteriota archaeon
GCGGTTCCATGGACGGCGCCTCCAGGCCCGAGCCCACGCATCGGCTGGATGTGCTTGGGTTCTTTTGCCCCGTCCCGGTCATCAAAACCAAAGAGGCCCTTTCAGCGCTCGACGTGGGCGACGTGTTGGAAGTGATCGCTGACGATCCCGAGACGGCGCACGACATGCCCTTGATCCTGGGTCGAACGGTGCATGCGCTCCTGAGCATGGAAGAAGAACACGGCGAATACCGATTCACGATCGAGGTGAAAGCTTGACCGACAACATGCGAGACCGTGTGCCCAGTACAGCAATGTTGCCGACGTCGTTGGGAGAATTCAACATCGAGGTGCATCATGAAGCCAGCACCGGCCAGGACCACGTGGCCTTGACCCTCGGCGACATGACGGGCCCCGACCCTGTGCTCGTGCGGGTCCATTCTGAATGCCTCACAGGGGACGTCTTCGGCAGTCTGCGCTGCGATTGTGGCCCGCAACTCAACGCTGCGTTGAACGCCATCGTCGAGCACGGGTGGGGTACGTTGCTGTACCTGCGCCAAGAAGGCCGGGGCATCGGCCTCCATGCCAAGATTCAAGCCTACCATTTGCAAGACGAAGGGGCGGATACCTTGGACGCCAACCTGATGCTTGGCCTTCCTGCAGACGGAAGGAACTACGCTGTGGCCGCCGACATGCTCACCCACCTGGGGATCACCGATGTCAACCTCATGACGAACAACCCCGAGAAGGTGGCGCAACTCCAAGAACACGGCATCAACGTCGTGGAGCGAACACCTCTCGTGGTCGGGGTGACCGACGAAAACCGAGCGTACCTTGCGACCAAAGGGGAACGCATGGGCCATCACATCGACCGTGACCGGCTGTAAACACCGTTGTGAGGGATGGGGCCGTGGCCGGGAATTGAACCCGGGCTGGCAGAACCACAATCTGCCGTGCTAACCCCTACACCACCACAGCCATGAGAGGTGCCCCGGCCTCAAGTGCGTGGTATTTCAAACATCCGCCAGCGTACGAACCGGGTCGTGCACGTGCACAAATCACCCTTGAGTTCAAGTGCCCGTGGTGCATCAGTCCACCATGCGAACCCGAGGTTCTGCTGCGCTTTTGGTGATGCTTCTCCTCCTCACCGGGTTGGGCCCGTTCGCCACGTCTGCATCGGCCCGCTCGGTCCACAGCACATCGGAGGTGGACTTGTTCCCCCACGGGAACTTCGCTCAACCCAGCGCTTGGACCACGACGGCGCAGACCTCGTTCACCGAAGCACCGGCAACCTACACGGAATCCATGGTGGCCGACCAACGCATGACCATGGTCCATCGACGCGACGTTCACCTCGACACCATCACCGTCTGGGCTGGAAGTTCACCGACCAACTCCAACTACTCGATTGGGGCACCGGACGGGGCCAGCACGTGGTCCACCGGCCCTGAAATTGAGCTCACCGCTTTTGACGTCTCCGGGCTCACCGACTACGAACTCGTGGGCATCAAAATGGCAGCGGCCATTCAAATCCCCAACACCTTGACCGAAGACACCGTTCGTATTTCGGTCCAACACACCGACGGATTTGACCTGCTGAAGACCTTCGCCCACACCCAAGGCAACGTCGATTACATCAACAACTCGGCCTTTGAAGTGGACCTGTTGGACTTGATGAATTGGACCTGGTCCGATATCAGCAACATGGTGTTCACCCTGGATTACGTGTCCGCAGGCGGCGTTGACGACTCAAGGTTGGTCGTTGATGCTCTTGGCCTGGTCATCACCGTTCGCACGCCCTGGTACGGTGGCGAAGTCGCCTCTGCCAGCGCCGTGTTTCAAGGGCACCCTGTCCCGATGATGGCGTTCAACCTCAGCGAAGGCACCACCACCAACCTCGCCGTAACCGACTGCGGGTTGACCCCTGCGGTCAACGGGACCACCGGTCATTGGGAAAGCCCAGCGTTCACGGCCCCACCGGAACAAACCGCGGGCCGGGTCCATGTCACCATGGCCTCCGGCAACCTCGAGGACGTTGTGGTGGAGTACGCTACTGCAGGTGAAACGGGGTCGTTCTCGGCCTTCACGGCCATGATGCCCAACACCCTCTTGCCCGACGCTGAACGGTACATGCTGAAGCTGTCGGTGACCGACGCTTGCGTAGGGGGCGTTGCCATGGATGTCAACGACCCGACCCTCTCGCTCACCGGTCGCGTTTTCGGAAACAACGATGGCTTGAACGCCAGTTTGTCTCGATGGTTGGTGTTTGTGAACGACGAACTGGTGAGCAACCAGCCCATGAGCCTGGGCTCGTTCACGCATGCATGGCCCATCGGCGAACACCTCGAACCAGGCGCCACCTCCGTCGAGGTGTTGGTCAAAGCATGGTTCACCTGGGACTCCGACGGCTCAGCCAGCGAATCCGCTTTGGAGATCACCTCCATCGGTGTCAGTGGAGGCTTTGACATCGAGTGGGATGAAGACCCGGTGTGTCAAAACCCAGGCGACCAACGGCTGGTGGAAGACGGGGGTGGCCTTATTCTTCCGTTGCTCCGCCGCTGCACCGATGACAGGACAGCACCCGAAGACCTCACCGTGACCTTCACGAACACCAACCCGTCCTTGTTGACGGTGGACCTCACACAAGGCGATGTTCGCCTTGCCATCGCCCAAGAGGCCAGTGGCCAAGCCATCGTCGGCATGACCGTGGTGGACGCAGCAGGCAACCGATGGACCGATGCGTTCACCGTCATTGTGGACGCCGTGGACGACCCGCCGGCGGTCACGGAATTCCCTGGCATTGTCCCCGTTGAACGTGACGTGAACACCACCCTCAACCTCACGGTTGAAGACCTGGATTCAACATCCTTGACGGCGTCCACCAACCGAACGTGGGCAACGGTGGACCTTGCTGCAGGAACGGTGAGCGTGACACCACCGGTGGTCGGGTTCCAGAGCGTCTTGGTGAGCGTGTGCGACCAGACGACCTGCTCGGAACGGACCCTTGACCTCGAAGTGTTGGCGCTGGCAGACCTGCGCATCGAATCAATGGATTTCGGTGACAGCGAAATGCGACACGGTGAGATCATCTCCATGCGCGTGCTGGTTCGGAACGACGGGCACGCCGATGCAACCGGTGTCTCGGTTCGATGCGAGACCGAGGATCAACTGCTGGGTGTAGAGACCATTCCTGTGCTTCGACCCGGCGAATTGGGGTCGGTGACCTGTGACTGGCAGATCCCCCCCGATGCTGGCGTGGTTCGTTTCATTGCCACCGTTGATCGTGGATTGGAAATCCCGGAAGGTGACGAAACCAACAACATGGCGGAAGAACTGGTGAGCATTGACAGGGCGTTGGTAACCGACGGTGCAGAAAGCAGCAGCGGCATCACCCAAAGCACGGTGCTGGTCCTGAGCATCGCCGTCATGACGGGCCTGTTGGCCCTCATCGGTTACCTGATGCCGCCCAAAATCAAGAAGATCCAGTGAGGCGGGTTGCACCAACAGAGCAACCACAACACGTGTGTCGGATAACGCGGAAACACGCCTCAATCTTCTTAACCGGACCGTGTCAGACGCGGCTACTCTGAGGTCGTGGGGGCCGTTCTGCTTCGGTGGACAGGGTAGGAAGTGGGGACCGTGTCTCAATTGAAAATAAGGATCGAAACCGAGGAATACATCTACGAAGAATACATTGAAGCGTGAGCCGATGGCTCTGTGGGAGCGATGACGCTCTCTCAAGTCTGAAGAGGCGCAGGTGTTGCTCAGCTCAGCTGGAAGCAGGCCAGCGACGCGGATACACGTCGGTGTCCATCAACACCGTGCTGGGACGAGCCACCTCACCGTTCTCAAGCGAAGGAATGGCGTCGCTGTCAACCTTGAGTTTCACGAAGGCCACGGCTTCGCCCTTAAGCGATTTCACCAACAGTTCCGTCCCCTTCTTCAAACCAGCCGGCACGTTGACCAAACCGGGCAACAAGAGAGGGGCGCCGTACGTGAGCGCTGCCACTGCACTGTCCTTCACCGTGCACGAGGGGACGTCGACGAGCAACTTCTCAATGGGATGGATCACACGACGGAGGGCTTCATCCTGCCCGCATTCCTTCCACAACCACACCGCATCAGCGAGTTGGTCCATGGTGATGCAATGATCGAGTCGGTACAAGCCCGAGGTTTCACGCCGCAGTTCCTTGAGGTCCACCGGACCGCCCATGAGCAAGCCCATGTCACGAGCCATGGTTCGAATGTACGTGCCAGCCTCACACGTGATGCGAGCGACGACGTCACGATCTTCCACATCCAACAATTCGAATGCATGAATGAATCGCGTCCGGACCTGAACGCGAACCGCGGAGACCTCGGGAGGCACGTTGTAAATGCGCCCGGTCAGCCCGGCCATCACTTGACGAAGTTCATCTTCGCCGGGGGCCGTTTTGAAGCGGAAGACAGCGATGTAGGATTTCTGGTGCTTGAGTACCTTGTTGGTGATTTTCATGGTTCGTCCTGCCATGAGGGGCAGCACACCGGTCGCAAACGGGTCAAGGGTCCCCCCGTGACCAAGTCGGTCAAGGCCAAACAAATCGCGAGCCCAAGCGGCAAGCTGATGGGACGTGGGGCCGGCTGGCTTGTCGATGAGAATGAACCCCGAGCGAAGCAGTTCCTCCACGTTGCGCTCGTCGGGGAGGGAGCCATGGGCCTCGTTTGTCGTGGCGTCGGGCTGCAGCACGTGAACGCTCATGAGGTGGCCTCCAGTAACGAGGCGACCTGTTCCAGTATATCATGGGCGCTGAGGTTTGAGGCTTCGATAACATGCGTGTAGGGGGTCGGGTCTTCAGGGGCCAAGCCGTACATCCGGTCGAACCGTGCGCCGTCCAATTCGATGCGCACACGGTTGGCTTCCAATGCCTCCTCGTACGGAAGGCCCTCGCGGTTCACCACGCGACGTGCCCGTTCCTCGGGCGTCACGTCCAACCAGATCCGGAGACAATCGATGTCCTGACGGTGCGCCCACCATCCAGCGAGGCGGGACTCAACGACATCGAGCGATGCATCGCCCACCATGCGTTCCTGAAGGAGAATGTCCAGGGAACGGTCCACCGATTCATCGTCCTTGCAAAGCAGTTCGAATTCGTGAAGGCTCAAGCCACGCCGCTTGGCTTCGGCTCGAAAAATGTCACCGCCGTTGAGCGAGGTCCAGCCAAAGCGTTCAGCCAAGCCTTGAACCAGCGTTGAGGTCCCGCTGCCGGGATGACCCGAGACGGTGATGTGGACCATGCTCACACCCATTCATGGAAACACACGTTGCATCGCTTGGTCCGAGGACCGTCGTGGGTGATGACATCGCCGTCGCATTCAGGGCAAATCAAGGCTGCCCCGAGCTTTGAACCCGCAGCGTCGTTTCCTGCCGGTTCGGTAGAGGCAGCGGGCGACCGCTTCTTCTGCTGTTGTTGGCGCCTCGAGCGTTGTTGTCGCTTCTTGGTTTGATTGGATTTGGCGGCAGGTTTGCTCGCCACGAGATGGAGCAGGGGTTCCTTGAGCACCTCACCGGCGACAACCAGGGGGTGTGTTTTGTAGCGGCGCAATTTGATGTGGCGGTCGAGGATTCGTCCGTAGGCTGCACTCATGCAAATGTAGGTGCAGATCCACGCAGGGAAGAACATGAAACGACCGTCAAGCAAGTCCCACTCGGGCGCCCAGGGCAAGGACACGTAGTCGACACGGAAGTTTTCCACGGCCGTCGTCAGCCAAGCGAAGATGCCGATGATGAAGACGATGGTGAACATCATCGGTTTCATGGCGCCCATCTGGACCTCGAGCTGTTCGGGCATCATTTGCTGCTGCAGCGTCATCGCTTTTTCCTGCAAAATGGGGTCCCGTGACAACCTGGCCTCGTTCATCATCTGACGAACTTGGCCTTGACGGTGGCCGATGTGAGCCTGGTCCATGGGGTCAGCAAAGAAGTTGCGAACGACCGTGTTTAACGTCATGGAAAACATGCCCAAAATCATGACCGTGATGACAAAAAACGATTCTTCGGGGAGCAAGGGTGAGAGCAGCGGGTCTGCGGTCGTGCCCAGCGAAGTGCGAATGGAGGGGGTCATGATCAAGACCGTCATGAACACCATGAGCAAGAGCATCGTCAACATCGGCCCACCCGGTGGGGGAGGTGGCGGTGGTGGCGAACCGTTGGCCATGCCTTGTCCACCAGCAAGCAGGGGATGAAGGTTGGGTTTCCCATCGGAAGATGAGGTGAAGGTTCGACGCTGAAGCGTGAAGTTCTTACCCCGTGAGCAGGTGCTGAAGACATGCGCCGAAACGACCCGCTGGACGTGGAGGCGGTGTGGCGTTATCCCCTTCCCATGCCCATGCCAGGGCAACCGGTCTGCGCCACCGAGCACGAAGCGATTGACCAACTGGCCCGCCTCCCCAAGCCCCCTCACGTGTTTTTTTGGACCGAACACGAACACCAATGCCCCGAAGGCTGGGGCTTCATTGCCAGTCTGCGCGTGGGTGTGCCACCCGAAGGCATCGAAGCCGAATTGGAGGCGTGGACCAAGCAGTACCCCAACGCATGGTTGGCCGTGGACATGAGGGACGGCTCGTTGCCCCCCTCGGTCACGCAGCCGCTCAACACCATGCTCGCCGAACTGCGACGGCCGGTGATCGTCATTGTCACCCGCTCACCTGAGCACGAGGATTGGCCTCAATGGGTTCTTCCGTTCTAGCGGCGGAAACCGATGAGGCAACTGCCGCCCAGCACACATCAAGAAGCGTGAAAGTGGCGCTCCCGACATTGGCACCGGGCCGAGGCACGGACAATCTCTGCCATCAGAAGGCGAACTTGCACGCCGAACACTCGGTAGCGTCGGCAGGGTTCAATGAGGCACAGATACCACAGGCTTTTTCCTCTGCTTCGGCCGCTTCTTCGGTCGGTTCGGACGTTTCCTCTCCTGCGTCCTCGCTGGCACCGTCATCAGCATCGCCATCCGCATTCCATGCTTTGGCGGCATCCTCGAGCTCTTGCTTCTTGAGGTAGCCGTTGTCATCGTGGTCGAAGTTGGCGGCGTGAGCCACAAAGGCGTCTTTCTCGGCGATGTCAATGCCGTGTGCTTCCATTACACGGACCAGCACATCGTCTCGGAAATTCATGGATGGCGTTGACTCGCCGCCCTCTGCATCGTTGCTGTCCTCCGAATCAGCGTCCTCGGACGTCACTTCTTCGTCCGCCTCAGCGGCGGCGGTTGGCTCGTCCTCAGCTTCTGCAGCATCGGGGGCTTCGGAGGGGGTTTCTGCCGTCGTGTCGGTTTCGATTTCATCGCCGAAATGAACACCGTGGAACCGGTTCAAGGCCTCAGCATCGACCACCCCGCTGCCCTTGATGTCGAAGGAGACCTCAAGGCGCTCGCCTTTGGCCACCTGTGGCACGTGCCACACGAGGTGGAGACCACCTTCGCCCTCCTCCGAGGTCATCTTCACGTCATCTCGCTTGCCGTCACCGGACTTGACAATCCATTCTTTGATCTCGAATTGCGTGGGGAGCACGTCGTTGATGTAGAGGTCGCTCAAGGCGGTGTCACCGTTGTTCTCGAACAGAATGAGCACCTCATAGCGGCCTTTGCCACCCAAGGGGATGGCTTGCTTCCCGGCGCTGAAGTTGCGCCGGTTGTGCACGACGTTCAGGCTGGGTGCGTTCTCGGCTTCACGCAGGCAAATGGGACCGAAACGTTCGGCACTGAACTCCATGCGTGCGGGAGCGTCCACGCGCTCGTTGGCAGGCGAAGGGTCGGGAGCCACCAGTGGGTAGGTGATTTCCAATTTCTTCCCAGGCTTGAGCCCGATGGGGCCGCGTGTGCCGACGGTGAGGGTCATGGTGTGGCCGTTGCCATCGGGTGAACGGTGCTCTTTCTCGATGGTCACGCCTTCGGCGAGTTCCATCTTGAATTGGTCGTCATCGATGGCCTTCCCGGCCACCTTGATGGTCATGTGCTCTGCGTCAGGTGCTTCGAACACGCCCGGAATGTCGTCGGTGATGCGCATCAAATTGATGGTGGCCGAACCCTTGTTTTCCAAGACCAAGGTGGACTGGAGCTTTTGGGACCGGTACGAGCGGAGGCTGGTCGTGGAGTAGGTCTTGGACACTTCTGCCTCCAGCACCTCGAGTTTCTTCTCTTCCAGCGTCATCGTTCCTTCCGTGGTGCTCAGTGCTTTGGGCAGGACGGTGTAGGAGAGTTCGTAGGAGAAATCAGGCTTGTTTTGAGCCATGACGATTTGTTCCTCCGATTCCCACTTCCCGTTGGGTGCGACGTCTTCATCGACATCGTGGACGTCGAACAACAGGTCGTCGTTGCCCTTCATGCGGACCTTCAACCGGGTGAGGTCGACGGCAAAGGAGGATCGGTTCTCGAAGATGGCTTGACAAATCCAGTTGTCAGGTCGCTCATCTTCCCGAACGCGCATGTAGGTGAAGCCCCGACAGAACGCATCGAGTTCACGGAACGCCATGCCAGACAGCGTTGAGTCGGCCTTGTACGTTGCCGATGCCACACCGCCCTTGATGGCGTCCGTGGACGAGACACTGATGGTGCCGTTCAAGGACAGCATCTGGGTTTGCCCCGCAGCCAAGCGTCCAACGGTCCAGGTGATGGTGCCGTCCTCCAACGTTGCTCCACCCGCGGTTTCAACGTTCATTTCAGCCGCCAGAGGACGGGTCACGACCACGTCGTGGAGTTCTACACCGCAGAGGTTCTCCACCTCGAGTTCGAGGGCGAAGTCACCGGGGTCCTCGTTCATGGCGACCGACAAAGAGCGCTCTTGCGTGCGGGACGGGTTGGTGTCCAAGCGCTCGCGCAGGGTCATCATTTGCTTGCCGTTCACCTTGTAGGCCATGGTGTGGTTGGTGGAGGGTTCGAGTTCGTCGACGGAGACGTGGTCGCCACCCATGTCGGTTGATTCAATGTGGTCGAGCATCACGTCGATGTCGTAGATGCGGTCATCGGACGAAGGGTTGTTGACCGTGAGCGTGCCCTTGACGGTTTGCTTGATGATCATTCCGTCAGCGTTCAACGTGGTCGTTTCAATTTCGTGAAGGTTGCCCTCGAGTTTATCACCGTCAACAGCGTCAACCTCCGAGGCAGTTCGGATGGTGGCACCGGCCAATTCACCTGTCAAATCGGAGGGCTCCAAGCCGGGAACCGGTGGATCAACAGCAGGCGCCAGGGGGTCAGCGGGAGCCAGGGGGTCGAGCGCAGGCGGTGCAGCCAACGGGTCCATCAGCGGGTCAGCGGCCGGTGCTTCGGGCATCTCAGGGGGTGCCGGTGGCGCAGCCAGCGGGTCCATCAGCGGATCGGCAGCCGGTGCCTCGGGCATGGGTGGCATCTCCGGTGGTGCTGGAGGAGCAGGCGGTGCCGGTGGCGCAGCCAACGGGTCCAGCAGCGGATCGGCGGCAGGTGCCTCGGGCATGGGTGGCATCTCCGGTGGTGCTGGAGGAGCAGGCGGTGCCGGTGGCGCAGCCAACGGGTCCAGCAGCGGATCGGCGGCAGGTGCCTCGGGCATGGGCGGCATCTCCGGTGGTGCTGGAGGAGCAGGGGGTGCTGCGAGCGGGTCCATCAGCGGATCGGCAACAGGTGCCTCAGGCATGGGCGGCATCTCCGGCGGTGCGGGAGGGGAAGGTGGG
>WTJK01000069.1 GCA_011524855.1 Methanobacteriota archaeon
CCTTGGCGTGGGATGCGGCATCAATAGGGGACGTCTTTCCATCCGATTTTGTAGCCGATGAGGTTGAACGAACGGTGGAGCACGGGCGTGATCACGACGACCGCCACCATGGGTGCGATGAGTTCGGATGCCGCCAGAATCGAAGGGCCGAGGAAGAGCTGGCCCCACAGGAACACCATGATGGCAAAGGGCAAGGTGTCAAGCAGCGGTGCTTTTGAGGACACGTCGCCCTCTCGCTTCAATCCTCGCCGTCGCTTGAAGAACGAGCCGGTGCTGTCACCCAGCAGGCAAGCGAAGCCGAGGAAACTGCCCAACACGAAGGCAGAGGCTGCGTCGCTTCCCATGTCGAACCATGCCCCGTCGCTTCCCGTCAACGGATGGGCGAACACGGAGCTCCCGGCATCGAAAGCGGTGGCAGCAGCCCCTTGGTCCACCAGCGAGGCCAGGAGCACGCACAGCACCCCCGAGGTCAGGGAGCCACCGATGAGGCCGTTCCAGGTTTTCCCGTCCCCAAGGATGCGGTTGCCGTCCTTCCAGTTGCGTCCACCGTCGATGGGCCATGGACCGTAACCCGTCTTGGGCAACCACTTCCCCCACATCATGGCAAAGGTGTTGGCAAGAAAACCCGGGAGATAGAGCCAGAGGGTGAGCAAACACAGGGCGAGGAAATTCACATCAGCACACTCCGTGCGATGGACTTGGACCGCTGGCACTTGATTGTTGCGAGCGGCCTCCGGGAGAGGCTTCGCGTGTTGGGGGGATGTGGTCCGCCCACGTTGAGGGAACACCCGGCGGATGAGAGGAGTGCGGATAGCGGGAGTCGAACCCACGACATAAGGTTGGAAACCTCAGATGATAACCACTTCACCATATCCGCAAGGGGGGTTGTCCTGCCCACCGTGCTTTCCTCTTTGAGGGAATCGGTTCGGTTCTGACTCAACGACGTCGCTTGAACTCGTCAAACGTGCTGTTCATGTTGGCTCGCTTGGGCGCCGACGTTGCCCGGTTTCGTTCACCGAGTTGCGGCCGCGGTTGGTAGCCGTCATCGGTGATCCCACGACGTGCTCGCAGCTCCTCAGCACGGACCATGCGGTCTCGCTCGGCTTTGCGGTTCTTGCGCTGGCCTCGCATCACGAGCAAGCCCATCAACGAGAGAAGGAGGAGGACAGCACCGGCGGCTTGAACGGTCGTGTTGTCCGTCCACTCCGACATGGCACTGGTTTCACCGGTGTCGGTGGACACGGACGGTTGACTGGAGTCGGAAGCCCGCACCGTGACCGTCACGGTGTCCATGGGATGGTCGGCGCCGGGTTCACGCACGGAGAGCAGCAACTGGTGCGTGCCTGCGGTGCGAGCCGTCCCCGAGAACGAGACCGTTTGGGTGTTGCCCGTGCTGGAGGTGAAGGTCAGCAGGTGGCTGGTCGTGATGCCCGTCACGGCTTGGGTGCTTTCCCAAGCCACGTTCGCAGCGAACGCCGATCCCATGGTGGTGGACACGGTGCACACGAAGGTGAAGTCCCCTGAAGCTGCCACGTCGACGCGGATGGACGTGGGGTCGCACGTCATCGAGGCCTCTGCTGCGTTGCGGGAGGCGTCGTTGGGGTAGTGGTCGGGCCGGTGAGCACCCAAGGTCTGGTTGTCACCGTATCCGTCGCCGTCGGTGTCGACGCGTTGCGTTCGATCGTTGGGGAACGTGTCTTCCGAGTCGGCCCATCCGTCACCGTCACCGTCAACGCAGCCACGAGCGGTGCCTTGCGTGGCAGAGCCGGCTTCCTGCGGGCAGGCGTCACCGTCGGTACCGCTGCTTTCGTCACCGAAACCGTCGCCGTCGCTGTCGAACCACTGGGTGGCATCGGTGGGCCACAGGTCAACGCTGTTGGCTGCCCCATCGCCGTCACCGTCTTCGCAGCCGTAGACGGTGAGGTTGGAGGTGCCGGAGGTGGTAGGGCAGGCATCGGGTTGTGACCCGTTGGGGTTGTCGCCAAAGCCATCGCCGTCGCCGTCCGCCCATTGTGTCGGATTGCTGGTGAAGGCGTCGTTGAGGTCGCTGTGACCGTCACCGTCAGCGTCAACGCACCCAAAGCGGTCCGCCGTGGAGTTCCCTGCTTCGCTGGGGCAAGCATCCCCTTGGAAGCCGGTGACGTTGTCGCCGAACCCGTCCATGTCGCTGTCGTTGTGTTGCGTGGGGTCCAGCGGGAAGGCGTCAGCGCCGTTGGCGACGGTCCAGTTGGTGCCGTTGCCCACGGCGAGGGAGGTGTCCGAGTATCCGTCACCGTCGCTGTCGACGCA
>WTJK01000008.1 GCA_011524855.1 Methanobacteriota archaeon
CACGGGTGGCAGCGATACTGCCACCGTCTCCATCACCGTCAACGCCGTGATTCCGTCGTCTCTGGATTACGACCCGTCGACGTTCACCCTCACCAACGGGACAGCGATGACCTCCGTGACGCCTACGGTCAGCGGCGGTGACGTGGTCACCTGGTCCATCTCGCCAACGCTACCGGGTGGTTTGTCGTTCGACACCACCGACGGAACCATCTCGGGTACGCCGACCGAACTGAGCACCGCAACGACCTACACGGTCACGGCCACGAACACCGGTGGTAGCGACACGGCCACGGTGAGCATCACCGTGAACGCCATCGTTCCATCCTCCCTTGACTATGATCCAGACACCTTCACGCTGACCAACGGGACGGCCATGACCTCCGTGACACCCACCGTCAGCGGTGGAGATGTGGTTACGTGGTCCATTTCACCGTCCCTGTCTGCTGGACTTGCTTTCAGCACCACGGACGGTACCATCTCAGGGACGCCGACCGAGTTGAGCACGGCCACCACCTACACTGTGACCGCCACCAACACCGGGGGCAGCGACACGGCCACCGTCACCATCACGGTGAACGCCATCATCCCGTCGTCCCTCGACTACGACCCAGACACCTTCACCCTCACCAACGGCACGGCGATGACCTCCGTCACCCCGACCGTCAGCGGTGGCGATGTGGTCACCTGGTCCATTTCACCGTCCTTGCCCGGTGGCTTGTCGTTTGACACCACAGACGGGACCATCTCAGGTACGCCGACCGAGCTCAGCACCTCGACCACCTACACCATCACAGCCACCAACACGGGTGGCAGCGACACAGCCACCGTCACCATCACTGTCAACGACGTGACGCCGTCAGGCTTGGATTACGACCCAAGTTCGTTCGTGCTCACGAACGGGACCGCCATGACCTCGGTGACACCCACCATCACCGGCACCATCATCTCCTGGTCCATTTCACCCACCTTGCCAGCAGGGTTGTCGTTTGACACCACGGACGGCACCATCTCCGGGACACCCACGGAACTGAGCACCTCAACCACCTACACGGTGACCGCTACCAACACCGGTGGAAGCGAAACGGCGACCGTGACCATTACGGTTAACGCTGTGATTCCATCCTCCTTGGATTACGACCCCGATTCGTTCACCTTGACCAACGGGACGGCCATGACGTCCGTCACCCCCACCGTAAGCGGCGGCGATGTGGTCACCTGGTCCATTTCACCGACTCTGCCCGGTGGTCTGTCGTTCGATACCTCGGACGGGACGATCTCCGGTACGCCGACCGAACTCAGCACCTCGACGACGTACACCGTCACGGCCACCAACACGGGTGGCAGCGACACGGCCACCGTCACCATCACGGTGAACGCCATCATCCCGTCATCCCTCGACTACGACCCTGACACCTTCACCCTCACCAACGGGACGGCCATGACCTCCGTCACCCCGACCGTGAGCGGCGGCGATGTGGTCACATGGTCCATTTCGCCGTCCTTGCCCGGTGGTTTGTCCTTCGACACCACGGACGGCACCATCTCCGGGACACCAACTGAGCTTAGCACGTCCACCACCTACACCATCACAGCGACCAACACGGGCGGCAGCGACACCGCCACCGTCACCATCACGGTCAACGCCGTGATTCCGTCCTCTCTGGATTACGACCCCTCCACATACACCCTCACCAACGGAACCGCCATGACCTCGGTGACACCGACGGTCAGCGGCGGAACGGTGACCACGTGGTCCATCTCCCCAACCTTGCCCGGTGGCTTGTCCTTCGACACCACGGACGGAACCATCTCCGGGACACCGACCGAACTCAGCACCTTGACGACGTACACCATCACGGCCACCAACACCGGTGGCAGCGACACGGCCACCGTCACCATCACGGTGAACGCCATCATCCCGTCATCCCTCGACTACGACCCCGACAGCTTCACGCTGACCAACGGCACCGCGATGACCTCCGTGACACCCACCGTGAGCGGCGGTGACGTGGTCACGTGGTCCATTTCACCCACATTGCCAGCAGGGTTGTCGTTTGACACCACCGATGGGACCATTTCGGGGACGCCCACAGAACTCAGCACGTCCACCACGTACACTGTCACGGCCACCAACACGGGTGGAAGCGACACGGCAACGGTCACCATCACCGTGAATGCGGTGATTCCATCTTCACTGGATTATGACCCCTCGACGCACACCTTGACCAACGGAACGGCGATGACCTCGGTGACCCCGA
>WTJK01000059.1 GCA_011524855.1 Methanobacteriota archaeon
GGTTCTCACAATCGTTGTTGCACGGGCCGTTGTTGTCGCCGTTGGTCCAGTCGCCTGCCACATCGATCTTGATGTTACCGCGCACTTCGCCGTTCTCGGTCATGAGCAACTGTCGGTCCAGGTCGGGTTTCATGCGGAATCGAAGGTTGATGTCGATCACACCGTTGTCCTTTTCTTCACGCAGTTCACCGGTTTCGGCGCTGTTGGTGTCGTTGTCGGCGAAGTGGGTCCACGCATCGGCAAACCCGTCGTGGTAGAGGTACAGCGTGGAGCTGTTGGCACTCGGCTGCTTCGGGTCGTCCTCTTGGGTTTGCTGGGCAGTGACCTCGCCGCCTTGGACAGGGGTGAACAGCATGGCAGCGAGCAGGAGGGCAAGAAGGGCCTTTCCACGCATGCTGGAGCGTGGCCTGCCCTCCATTTCAAGCCTTCTTCACCGTTGTGCGCGACGAAAGGTGTTCATTCGAACCGGTTGAAATCAAGGCTGCGCTGGCGTTCTTGCTGCTGTCGGGTGAGGCGGAGCGCTTCACCCAGGGCATCGGGTTTCATCCGAGCAGCGTTGAGGGTGGTGCCGCCCACGCCGGTAATGATGGCCATGACCTTGATGGTGTCACCAAAGCCGGGGTCTTGGCGGGCTCCCCAAATGACGTTGGCGTTCTCGCTGACCTTCTCAGTCAACAGGTCCACCACCTGGTTGGCCGCTTCAAGGGTCATGTATGGACCGCCCGTGACGTGAATGAGCACGCCCGTGGCACCCGAAATGTCGACGTCGAGCAGCGGGTGGTTCAGGGCTTCATGCACGACCTCTTCGGGGCCGCGGTCGGACTCGCCGTAGAGCATCATCGTCACGCCACCGTTGGACATGATGGTACGAATGTCGGCGAAGTCCAGGTTGATGAGCGAGGGCAGCGTGATGGTTTCCACGATGCCCTTCACGATCTCAGCAACCAGCTGATCCATGATGGAAAACGCCTCGTCGAGCGGCAGGTTGGGCACGAAATGGAGCAGCCGGTTGTTGTCCAAAACCAACACAGCATCTGCACTGCGTCGCAGGGACTCGAGCCCTTCGAGCGCTCTCGACATGCGTTGGCGGCGCTCCACGTGGAACGGGGTGGTCACGATGCCGACGACGAGCGCGCCGGCCTGCTTCGCTTCTTCCGCCACAATGGGGCAAATACCGGTGCCTGAACCGCCGCCCAATCCAGAGGCGATGAAGACGAGGTCAGCACCGGTCACGATGCGCTTGATCATTTCACGGCCGGCTTCGGCGCAACGCCGTCCGGTGGAAGGGTCGCCCCCAGCACCCAACCCACGGGTGATGTGCCGGCCCACCAGGAGTTTTTGCAATGCTCGGGTGTTGTCGAGGTGTTGCTTGTCGGTGTTGATGGCCACGGTGACGGCACCCTGCACACCCAAATGCGTGATCCGGTTGAGGGTGTTGTTGCCCGAGCCGCCGCACCCGACGATCAAAATGCGCGGGTCGGGCACGCTCACGGTGCCCACTTCGTCGTCCATCAAGGCGGTGGCGCCGCGGTGGACGGCGTCGTTTTTCAGCCCCTGAATCATGTCAGCGAAAGCGGCGTCGTGACGGCCTTGGCCGCCCGTGTTCATTCCTGAAGCGTCGTGAGGTCCCATCCCTACATGCCTCCGCTGACCAGCCTCACCTTGCCCTACATAACCGCGACCCTCGCGGCTCGGCTTGAGGTCGTGATTTCCCGACCCCGTCCGGCAAGCCACCCCTTCACGCTCCGCATCGAACATACCCACCCAAGTGCGTCCACCTCATCGGCAAGCCTGCGCCTCAGCACCACCGGCCCCTCGCAATGGCATCGCTCCCTCCTGCGTACAGCCTGTGCGGATGAGGCCCAAACAGAGTTGTAGGGCTTGATGAGGGTTAAGTAGTGGAGGCGGGTGGGGGGAACTACCTCGCTTAGCTCAGTTGGTAGAGCACCTGACTGTAGTTGTGTAAAAACAAACGTCTCAGCAGACATCAGGGTGTCCCCAGTTCAAGTCTGGGAGCGGGGACCAACCAACCTGTACCAGTTTGCATGGTTGGTCCACGCACACTCGAGAGGTTGAACGAACCCACAGGAACACCTCTCATGGGGGCGGATGGTCTTGTTAGGTGACAGAAAAAGGATGTTTGCCTGCGTTTGATTTCTAGACGGTTGAGGAAGGTGGACCTCAACACCGTTCATTTCAAATTATCATCCTTCCATTGTCCGCCATGGAAGCCGGT
>WTJK01000022.1 GCA_011524855.1 Methanobacteriota archaeon
TGGTGAGAATCCTTCTGCCCCCTGCCATCAAATCGTGTTGCTGCCCTCCAAGGCAGGACGAAAATCAAGCGCTGGGGTCAATCGAGAATGATGTTCTCGTTGTTGAGCGCGTGATGCCACATCCCGTTCAACCGAACGATGTTGTAAGCGGAACGGTCCACGCGGTTCACGATGTTGACGACTTCCAATCGGGCAGCTTTGCCGCCCATCGTGTCGGATTTCATCACCGAGAGCGCTGCAACGGCGTCGGCATGGGAGGCCTTGACCGCTTTCCAGTGCTCGCGCACATCGTCGGCAGGTACCTCTGCTCCCGAGGTGAGGCAATCGGCGGTGATGTCGATCAGCGCATTCAGCGAAGCATGCATGGCACGGACGGGTTCAACGATCGCTTCGGGGAGTTCGTCGGCGTTTTCGTCCAGCGAACGGTCCGACCGTGCGATGTCGCGGGCGTGTCGAATCAACCGCTCCACGGTGTCCACGGCACGGAGGTACGTGGCAACGATGCGGAGGTCCTTCATCAGGGGTTGATTGAGGGAGAGGATCAGCAGGAGGTCGTTCGTCAAATCCCAGTTGACCTCACGTGCTTTCGCTCGCACGGCTTTTGCTTCGGAATACACCTGCGAGTCAAGTTTCGTGAACGCTTCAATCGCATCCGCATACACGTGCTGCGCTTCCTCAAAGTATTCCTTCAACTCCTGTTGAATGTTCTTCATTCGTTCGTCAAGTCCTGTTCGAATCGGGGGCATGTTCGTTCACCTCATCCAAAGCGACCGGTGATGTACCGCTTGGTCAATTCCTGGTCGGGTTCTGAAAAGATCTTCTCTGTTTTGTTGAACTCCACCATCCGGCCAAGGTACATGAAGCCGGTGTAGTCGCTCACGCGGGCCGCTTGTGACATGGAGTGGGTCACGATGACCACGGTGAAGTCCTTCTTGAGTTCCAAAATGAGCTCTTCAATGGCGGCGGTCGCAATGGGATCCAAGGCGCTGCAGGGCTCGTCCATGAGGATCACATCGGGTTCGATGGCGATGGTGCGGGCGATGCACAAACGCTGCTGTTGGCCGCCGGACAGCGATGTCCCGAGGTCGTGGAGGCGGTCGGCCACCTCGTCCCAAATCGCGGCGCGCTTGAGGCTCTTTTCCACGATCTGGTCCAACTGTTCCCGGGTTGGTGAGTGATGAAGGCGAACACCGTAGGCCACGTTGTCGTAGATGGATTTCAGGAACGGGTTGGGGCGCTGAAACACCATCCCGATGTTCTTTCGCAATTCGACCAAATCAGCGCCTTTGTCGGTGATGACGACATCGCCTTTGGTGATCTTCCCCTCGTATTTACAGATGGGAATCAAATCGTTCATGCGGTTGATGGTGCGAAGCAAGGTGCTCTTTCCGCACCCGGACGGTCCAATCAACGCCGTCACGCTGTTTTTGGCGATGGGCAACGACACGCCGTAGAGCGCCTGTTTGGCACCGTACCAGAGGTCCAAGTCCTCCACCATCAGGTCCAATTCCCCGTCAATGTCCAATTCACGGGTGGAATCGGGGACCACCTCGCCGCCTATTTTTTCGCTCATGGGTTCAACCTCTTTCGGAAATGTTGTCGCAGCAGAATGGCCACGCTGTTCATCGTTGCGAGAAGCAGGATCAGGGAAATGCTGGCGGCGGCAGCCATGGAATGCCAAGCATGTTCGGGTTCCGACGTCCAGAAGTAAATCTGGATGGGGATGACGGTGAAGTTGAGGTTGCCGCCCGTGATGCCTGCCAAGGGCTCAGGGTCAAACAACACCAGCGCCGCAGCTCCCACCACCACCAGCGGGGCGGCCTCGCCCATGATGCGACTCATGGCAAGGATGCTGCCGGTCATGATGCCCGGCATCGCGGAGGGAAGGACGTGGTCACGCGTGACCTGCCACTGCGTGCAGCCCACACCGTAAGCCGATTCTCGAATGGACGAGGGGACGCTACGAAGGGCCTCTTGACTGGCGAGGACGATGATCGGCATGGCCATCACGCCCATGGTGAAGCCAGCAGCGAGGATGGACGGACCAAGACCCATGCCGATGCCGCCCTGCTTCACGAACACCGCCAAGCCGAACATACCGAACACGATGGACGGCACACCGGCAAGGTTGGTCACCAGGGCCTGAATGAGTTTGGTCATGCCCGTGGGTGCTGCGTATTCCTCGAGGTAGATGGCTGCGCCAATGGAAACGGGCATGGAGACCACCATGGCAATGCCCATCACCCAGATGGTGCCGAAGAACGCCGAGCGGATGCCCGAGGCATAGGGTTGGAAAATGTCTTGATAACGCTCGGTCAAGAACGGGATATCAACGAGAAGAGGAATGAAGAGCGCAGAAAACACGAGCAGCATGCGCGCCCACAACAGCACACCTTCTCGGTTGGTGATGGAGTGCTTGAGGCGGTCGAATTGGGTGATGTCGCGTCCTTGGCTTCGTAGACGCTCCATCCCTTCGAGCATCCGGTTCATGCCCACCGCACTGACCACCCAACATGCTGCGCCCAGGTAGGCCTCGAGCGAAAAGGCGCCCGCCAGCAGGGTCAGCACGCCCAGCCCGTACGAGCCAAAGCGGAGCATTCGCTGACGTCCGATCAGCGACTCCATTCCCTTCAACAGCGGCGTGACAGGGTAACTCAGCAGCACGATGCTGACCAGCAGAACCACCCAAGCCACCAGCGCGAAGGGGTGGGAGACCAGTTCCCCTTCGGACACCAACACATCAACATCAGCAGAAATGACGAACGAGGACACGGCGGGGGAGCCCGTTTCGTCGGCAGCAGGGACGGGGCCGGTAAGCTGCTCAATCTCCACCGGCACCGTCAGGCTGGATTGAACGTAGAATTTGGTTTTCTTGCCGACCGTCACCGCATCGGTGGACACACCCGATTCGTTCACCACGATGTCCTCGCGCAGGTTCCGTTCCGACGTGACCGTGATCGCCACGTCGTGCGTGCGTTCCGCACCGTTGTCGTCCCACGTCAGCCTGAGCACCACCTCATCACCGATGAGGTCGCCGTTGTCATCCACGGTCGGATGATCCCACTTCAGAATGTACTCCGAAACGGGAATGAATTCCGAAGCGGGGCTGACCTCACCCGTCTCACCTTCAATGAAGGTCGGGATGGCGATTTGCCAGACCAGCACCGAGAGAAACATCAGACCGATCAAACCGGACAGAGCAAGGCCCGTTGAGCCGACTTTCTCCATCACGTCGCGTCGGCGACGGTTGCGCTTCTTCAGGAGGTCGATGTCTTTCTTCATCAGTACGCCTCCCGGTACGCCGACAACACCTTGTTGCCGAGCAAGTTCAAGCACAGGGTGATGACAAACAGGTACAGCCCAACGGCGAAGATGGTCAAGTAGCCAATTTCACCAAAGGGCAAGTCGCCGCCCACGCGCTGTGCAATGTAGGCCGTCATGGTCTGGGCAGGCAGGAACATGTTCGTCGTGTACACCGCCACCGTCCCCACCGCCAACGTGACCGCCATGGTCTCGCCAACGGCACGTGACAGGGCGAGGATGATGCTCGCCAAAATGCCGGACAGCGACGCTTGAATCATCACGCGGAACGTGGTCTCGATCCTCGTGGCTCCCAGCGCCAGAGACCCTTCCCGAAGCTCGTTGGGCACGGCTCGGAGGGCATCTTCGGACATGGAGGCGACGAGCGGGAGGATCATCACACCGACAACGATCGCACCGTTGATCGGGTTGAGCACGTTCGGTGGTGCGTCGATCCACCCACGGGCGAACGCGAATTCACCAAACTCAACCACGAGCGGCCCGATGTAAATGAACGCAAAGAAGCCGTAGACCACCGATGGGATGCCCGCGAGCAGTTCCAAGGTCGGCTTCACCACGGCCACCAAACGAGGCGAGGCGTACTCACTGAGGTATATGGCGCATCCAACGCCGAGCGGGACAGCGATAAAGAGGGCACCAAACGCCACCTGGATGGTGGTGAAGAGCAAACTGTTGACACCGAACGACATGTTGTCGCACAACGAGCGGCGGTCTGCGCACGCCCCTGTGGGCGTCCACTGCGTGGAGAAGAAGAACTCGCCCAGCGCACCACCGTAGTTGGTGGTGATGGAAAAGAACAGGACGGTCAGGGAACCGAAAAACAGCCCGTACATGACCGACTTGTCGGTGGATTTGGACGAAGGGCTGGACAGCACCAGGTAAGCGTTCACGGTGCGCTTCCACATGAACCACGGCACCAGCAACACCAGGCACAGCAGGAAAGACTCGACCACCAGCCACAGGATTGCCGTGGCCGCCACCAAACCGTAGACCACCGGTTTGGTGGGCGACGTGACCAACGCAGGTGCCTTGGACAGGAATTGAGGACGCTGACTCAGCCCCCACTCAAGGGCCAAGCACGCCACCAGCACCAGCAGCGCCATACCGCTGGAGGAGGCCAGTCCTGACAGATCCATCTCTGCGGAAAACCAACCGCGCCCGTCGGCGACTTCCGAGAAAAAGGTGGTCGCCTCAAACAGCAGGGTTTGGATGATGCCAAGCGTGATGAGGATGACCGAGGTGCTGGTGAAAAACAGGATGTAGCGCGTTCGTTCTTTCGAAATGCGCTCAAGCAGCGAAGGTTCGTCCTCCGACGACTGCTTGACTTCGGTTTCGTTGAGCGCCGTCAAGGTACCGCCTCACTTGGTTTCCAGGCGCTCGTTCATGAGCATGTTGAGCAGGGCTTCAGCGAAGTTGATGCCGTACGCACAAAGCCTCCGAATCGATTCTGAGATTTGAAACTCACAGAACAAGCGCTCTGCTGAACCTCGCCCGGTCCACAGTTCACTCTCCGATGCCTCGATGGCGGCAATCAACGTGACCAGCGATGTTTTGGCTTGGTGAATGATGCTCACGTCTTTCGTGTACATGTTGTGCACCAACGTTTTGAGCTCTTGAGCCCACGTTGGAATGGCCATCAGCGGCATTTCCGTGGGTTTGGTTCGCACCAATTCGGAATTGTCCTTGACGAGGGTGGCCAATCGGGCAGCGTGGTCGCCCATGCGCTCGAGGACCCGAGCGATGTTGGCGTGCTCAACCGCTGAATACCGGTCGACTTTGAGGCGTTTTTCCACGGACGGGCTCTTGATCGCCGATGCCACCTGGCGCTCGACGAGCAAGCGGCGGGCATCGATCTGCCGCTCGCGATCCTGAATGTCGGACAGCAGGTCGACGTCCTCCCCTCCCAACACGGCATAGGCGTCGTTGACGAGGGTGGAGATGAGGATGTACATGCGGTTGATGGACACCTGCAGCCGAAGTTCGGAGGGGTTGAGGATGGAAACAATGCGGATGCTGTTCTCGGTGTCCTCTTCGATTTCCATGCCGCGGGTGTCACGAAGAAATTCACGGATGTCCTTGCGAACAGAGCGCCCGATGGTGCCGCTGCAATTGACCTCAATGGTGCTCGTGCCCGTCAAGTACGCCCCAATGAGCAAGTCCACCAAGCCGACCTCCAAGGAACAGCAGTCAATGGACACGGTGGTCTTCGTGTCCTTTCCTTGGAGGGCGGAGATGCGCAAATCGCCAGATCCCAATTCTTCGATGCTGACGATGTCGCCTTTGTCGAGTTGGTTCCCGCGAACCCAAGTCTTGGGGAGGGAGACGATCATGGTTGAGCCGCCGGTGAGCTGAAGTTTGCGGAACTCGCCGTCGCTCATGCTCGTCCCTCTCCTCTATTGGGGTCCATATGTTCCATGGATAGAGAGTCGCCCTATATACACTATGTATCCATATATACTTCTCAATATGCGCCAATAGACTGTAGGGGTCAGACCCATGGACTACGGAGAGATGGACACAACAGGAGCGAATCAAATGAGCCTCAAGAAACACGCAAGAACCTGCACCATCGTTTTGACCCTGTTGCTCGCCAGTTTGGCGGGTTGCATCGGTGGCGATGATGGCACCGAAGACGAAGTGAAGACGATCAACATCGCTGGCAGCAGCACGGTGTTCCCCGTGGCGAGCGCTTGGGCCCAGGCCTACAGCAGCGCCAACAGCGACTACACCGTCACCGTGGCCGGCGGCGGATCCGGTGCCGGGGCCTCCAAGGTTTGCAGCACCGATGCTGATGCTGTGAACATCGGTGACATGAGCCGCGGCTGGAAGGATTCCGAAGCCACGGTGGGCAGCGACGGTTACACGTACGACTGCGCCAATTCCGACGTCACTGTCACCCAACTCGTTGTGGCCATCGACGGCCTCTCCGTGGTGATGAAGAACGGTGGAGCAGCCGACCAGTGCGTCACCGACATGGGCGGTTTGTCCATGGCCCAGCTCCGCTGGATCTTCTCCGACTGGAGCGAGGAAGACCTCGCCAACCACACACAAGGTGGCCTGGACATGACCTCCGTCACGCCCAACAACGACGACGACGGCGTCCGCGAATGGGGCGACCTCCACGACTCCTCGGCGTGCCCTGACCAGGAAATCACGCTGTGGGGCGCCGACTCCGACTCGGGTACCTACGAGTACTTTGGCGAGCAGGTGTTCTGCAAGAAGTGCTTCGCCGACGCCAACCCCGTGGCGGAAGGTTTCGACTCGGACCGTGGCTACCAAAACTCGGCCGACGACAACCAGATTGTCAACGGCCTCACGGGCGACGAGTACGCCATCGGCTACTTCGGCTACGCCTACTATGAGGAAAATGCCAACTCGCTTGCCGTGGCCGCCATCGCCAACAACGACACCCACGGCGTCCAAGACGCTGGCGGCGCCGTAGCTCCCGAAACGAGCACCGTGGCAGACGGCAGCTACGCACCGTTGTCCCGTTACATCTACATGAACGTCAACAACAACGACTGGGACCTCGTTCGAGGGTTCTTTGACTACGGCTATTCGGAGGCCGGCATGGACCACGTCGCTGACGTGGGCTACGTGCCCCTGCCCGATGCCATGTTGACCGAAATGATGGCTCGACTCGGCTGATCCTTTCGTTGCTGTATCCTCCTGCAACACCCCCAACACGGGTCGTGTGCACGGCAACCGTGCACACGGCCCCAACGGGTTGTGAACCTTCATGTATGAACACCCTGAGGGCGCCGGCATGAACGCTGGCAGTCTGGACCTCGACGGTGGGACCTTCAAATTCAACCTCCCCTACACCTGGCAAGGGTGGCTTATCTGGGCCTTCGGCATGCTCATGACGGTTGGTGGCCTTGTTGTTGCGGCCACGATTGACCCTGTAATGGCATTCATTGCCATTCTGGGTTGCCTGCTGATGGCCTTGACGGCCCCTGGCTCCCTGGAGGCGGACCTGCATCGCCTGCGAAAGGAGGCCATGCCCGTTGAAGCCATGGAGCAGAAGGCGCAGGAAAGCGGCCTCTCCATCGACAGTTGGTGGCTGCAACAAACCACCTACGTGCCGACCACGGACCCTAGCGACTGGATCTTGCCCGCACCCGGCTACACAACGTGGAACCACGCCAACCCCTACGTGGCCGACGCCGACGGTGGGCCAATTGCTGAACACCCGCACAAAGTGGGCACGCCTCGTCCGGCCATCTTCTCACTGTTCACGGTTTACGCCCTCATCGCCGTAGGCGGCACTGTCGCGGCGGGTGGCGCCCTGATGACCGAGGACCCCGAAGGCATGAGCTTCTACCCTGCAGCCGCCATTGCTGGCGTTGGGTTGATCCTCACGCTCGTCGGTTGGTTCCGTGCCAAAATGCTGGGCCAAATGCTCGATACGCCCACGTCGCTGGTGCGCTCCGCGCCCGTGGGCCACCCCGAGTTGGTCGGCCAGGTCCGTCCCACCGCCCAAGGTGCCCTCCGCGTCGTGGTGGACGGCAACGAACGCATGGCCATGGACCACATGGTCGGCTACCACTGGGAGTACGAGCAGTACCAATGCCGCACCGTCAAAACCGACAACGGTACGCGTGAAGAGTGCAACTGGGTGACCGTGCGCCAAGAAAAAGGAGGGTGCGATTTCTTCCTCCACGACGGCACCGGCGGCATCAAAGTCAACACGACCACATTCAAGCGCCGAAATTACGGCCAGTACCTCAAGCGATGGGACGGTGCCTTTGCCGAGACTTTGGGCAAGCAACTCATGGCGCAAGCCGTGGCCGGCGTGCTCGGTGGTGCCAAAGTCAAGAAGCACCGCTGGACGCTTTCGGGGCTTCGCCTTGGAAACCCCGTCTACATCCTCGGCCAAACCGTTCCTCGGCAGCAGTCGGAATGGCAAGCTGAAGGGCTGGACGGCACGTTGGGCAACAGCCTGCTCGAGGTCAAGGGCGACGAAGATGCCCCCGGCGTGAAGTGCGTCATTCAGCGTGGCTCTGAGCTGGCCAACGTCGGCCGATCCCGTTCGATGCTCGAAATGCTGGTGCCCCCCATCGTTCTCATGCTGGGCGGCCTGGGTCTGTTTGGCTTGGCTTGATGCGCCTTCGGAAAGGGAACGTCCATGGTGACCGAAGACGCCACCGAACACGCACACGTGGTGCTCAATCAGGTTGTTGACGGTGGATTCACCTACGCCGTACCCATTTTCCTCGTCTGCCTGTGGTTGTTTCTTCAGGGCGCCCAGCGCCTCCCGGTGACCATTGGGCTGGCGGGCATGTTCGTTGGCTACGGCGCTGCTGACCAATTCTACCCGTCCGTGGCTGAATTCGGTTACGACATCAACGCTGAACAGTTCCGTTGGGTCGTGGCGTTCCTGCTCGCTGGCGTGTCCATCACCGTGGCGCAAGTGGCCATCCGCTTCCTTGCCGCTGGCCTTGTGTTTCTCGCCGTCACCCGGCTCATTTCAGCCGGCGACCGCTTTGGAGTGGATTTGGAGGGTGACGCGTTCCTCTCGGGTTTGCTCACCCTGTTTGCCATCATCGCCAGCTTCTCCTTCCGCCGGTTGTTGCCGGTGCTGGTGTCTGGCATCATGGCCTCCATTGGCATGATCTTCGCCGTCTATGTGGCGTTGGGTTGGGACATCACGCGGCTCAACGGCACCGATGCGTTTGATGTCTACCTCGCCGTGCCGCTGGGATGCGTCAGCGCTTACCTCCAGTACAAGGTGTTCGTCAAAAAGCGAAAAGAGGACATGTACGAAGACGACGATGACGACGACGG
>WTJK01000048.1 GCA_011524855.1 Methanobacteriota archaeon
CCGCCGCTGTTGTTGGCGAAAATGGTGTACGTCACCGCTGTTTGGTTGGCGGTCGGACTGCCGGTGATGGTGCCGTTGGCAAACACAAGGTTGCCGGGGAGGGCTGGATGGATGCCCCATGTCGCAACGAAACCGCCGGCATTGGCCACGACAACCGTGCCCACATCCACATCACGCGTGAACGTCTGATCGCCAAGGCTCAGGTCGGCCAGCGGTTCGTTAACCGTGATGTCCACGGTGATGTTGGTCGAACCACCGGTGTTGTTGGCAAAAATGGTGTAGGTCGTGGTGGTTTGGTTTGAGGACGGGATGCCACTGATGGTGCCGTTCGCAAAAGCAAGGTTGCTCGGAAGCGAAGGATGGATGCCCCACGTCTGAACGAAACCTCCGGCGTTGGCCACGACGACCGACCCCACATCAACGCCACGCGTGTAGGTTTGATCGGCGAGGGTCAAATCGGCGAGCGGCTCGTTCACGGTGATGTCCACCGAGATGTTGGTGCTCCCGCCGCTGTTGTTGGCGAAAACGGTGTACGTGACGGCCGTTTGATTGGCATTCGGACTTCCAGTGATGGTTCCGTTCGCAAACAGAAGGTTGCTGGGCAACGCAGGATGAATACCCCAGGTTTGCACGAAGCCTCCGGCGTTGGCGACGACGACCGTGCCCACATCCACTCCACGCGTGTAGGTCTGGTCGGCGAGGGTCAAATCGGCGAGCGGCTCGTTCACGGTGATGTCCACCGTGATGTTTGTGCTCCCGCCGGTGTTGTTGGCAAAGATGGTGTAAGAGGTGGCGGTTTGATTGGCCGTCGGGGTGCCGGTGATCGTGCCGTTGTCAAACGCCAAGTTGGACGGCAGGGCTGGATGGATCCCCCACGTCTGAACGAAGCCACCGTTGTTGGTCACCAACACCGCACCAACGTCCACGCCGCGGGTGAAGACCTGATCCGAGAGAACAAGGTCTGCCAATTCTTCATTGACCGTGATGTCCACGGTGATGTTGGTGCTGCCACCGGAATTGTTGGCAAAAATCGTGTAGGTGGTTGCGGTTTGATTCACGTTTGCGGACCCCGTGATGGTGCCGTTGGCAAACACCAAGTTGCCCGGTAGCGCAGGGTGGATGGCCCATGTTTGCACGTAACCACCAGCGTTGGCGACGACCACCGTCCCGACGTCCACGCCCCGCGTGAAGGTTTGGTCGGCAAGGGTCAGGTCGGCCAGCGGTTCGTTGACGGTGATGTCCACCGTGATGTTGGTGCTGCCACCGCTGTTGTTGGCAAAGATGGTGTAGGTGGTTGCCGTTTGATTGGCTGTCGGGCTGCCCGTGATGGTCCCGTTGGCGAACACCAAGTTGTCGGGCAGCGCCGGGTGGATGGACCATGTCAAAACGTAGCCACCGGCGTTGGCGACGACCACCGTGCCCACGTCCTCATCCCGAGTGTACGTCTGATCGGCAAGTGTCAAGTCTGCCAACGGCTCGTTGACGGTGATGTCGACGGTGATGTTGGTGCTGCCACCGCTGTTGTTGGCAAAGATGGTGTAAGTGGTGGTTGTTTGGTTGGCTGTTGGGCTACCGGTGATGGTCCCGTTGGCGAAAACCAAGTTTCCGGGCAACGCAGGGTGAATGCCCCATGTCGCCACGAAACCGCCAGCATTGGCCACCACCACCGTGCCCACGTCCACGTCCCGCGTGTACGTTTGGTCGGCCAGCGTCAAATCTGCCAGTGGCTCGTTGACGGTGATGTCCACCGTGATGTTGGTCGACCCGCCCGTGTTGTTGGCGAAAATGGTGTACGTCACCGCCGTTTGGTTGGCGGTTGGACTGCCGGTGATGGTGCCGTTGGCAAACACAAGGTTGTCCGGCAGGGCAGGATGAATGCCCCATGTCTGAACGAAACCACCGTTGTTGGTGACAACGACGGTTCCAACATCAACATCACGCGTGTAGCTTTGGTCGGCAAGGGTCAAGTCGGCCAACGGTTCGTTCACTGTGATGTCAACCGTGATGTTCGTCGAACCGCCGCTGTTGTTGGCAAAAATCGTGTAGGTCACCGCCGTTTGGTTGGCGATTGGGCTGCCGGTGATGGTGCCGTTGTCGAACACGAGGTTGTCAGGAAGAGCAGGGTGAATGCCCCACGTCGCTACGCTTCCTCCTGCATTGACCACCGAAACGGAACCTACATCCTCGCCTCTCGTGAAGATTTGATCGGCGAGGGTCAAGTCCGCCAGCGGTTCATTGACGGTGATGTCCACCGTGATGTTGACTGAACCGCCGCTGTTGTTGGCGTAGATCGTGTAGGTTGTTGCCGTTTGGTTGGCATTCGGGCTACCGGTGATGGTGCCGTTGGCGAAAATCAGGTTGTTCGGCAGGGCAGGGTGAATGGCCCAAGTTTGAACAAACCCTCCGTCGTTGTCCACCAAGACGGTACCCACATCCACCCCACGGGTGAACACTTGGTCTGCCAGCGTCAAATCTGCCAAAGGCTCGTTCACCGTGATCGTGAAGGTGACGTTCACGCTCCCGCCCGTGTTGTTGCCAAAAACGGTGTACGAAATGGCGGATTGGTTTGATGATGGTGTGCCGGTGATGACACCGTTGCTAAATTGAAGGTTGGATGGAAGGGCGGGGTGGATGCCCCAAGTCTGCACGGAGCCACCGTTGTTGGTGACGACCACGCTGCCGACGTCCTCTCCGCGGGTGAAGACCTGGTCAGCCAGCACCAACGTCGCAGTGTTCTCGTTGATCGTAACGGTGAAGGAGACGGAAACGTTACCGCCGGTGTTCTCCGCGTAAACCGTGTAGGTGGTGGAGGTCTGGTTCTCCGTCGGGTTGCCCGAAATGGTGCCGTTCTCGAACGACAATCCGTTCGGCAACGCCGGCGTGATGGACCACGTGGCCACGTAACCACCCGCATTCGAAATGGAAACTTCACCAACATCCGTCCCCACGGTGAAGGTTTGAGCGCCGATGGAAAGGGAGGCTTGGGGTTCATTCACGGTGATGTTGAACGTGGTGTTGGTCGAGCCCCCGGTGTTGTTTCCGAAGACGGTGTAGGTGGTCGAGGTCTGGTTGCTGAGCGGGGTTCCCGAGATGCTCCCGTTCTCGAAGACGAGGTTCCCTGGCAGCGCGGGATGAATGCCCCAGGTGGCAACGGCGCCACCCGAGTTGGTCACGATCACCGAACCGACGCCCTGGTCCCGGGTGAAGGTTTGATCGTCGATGGAAAGAACGGCCAAAGGCTCGTTCACCGTGATGTCGAACGTTGTGGTGGCTTGCCCGCCGGAGTTGTTGGCGTAGACGGTGTACGTCGTTGCGGTTTGGTTGTTCGAAGGGGTGCCGGAAAGCACCCCGTTTGCAAAGGTCAACCCGTCCGGAACCGCCGGCGAGATGCCCCACTCAACGACTTCGCCCCCGCCATTGGCCACGGTCACGTTGTCGATGGTCACGTTTCTCGTGAAGACGTGCGCATCCACTGACAAGCTGGGAATAACGTCGTTCACCACGATGTTCACCGTGACGCTGCTGTCTCCCCCATCGTTGGTGGCCGTGAAGATGTAACGCGTGTCGGGGAACGTGTGGTCGGTGGGTGTTCCGGTGATCTGACCGGTCGTGGTGTTGAAGGAAAGCCCGTCCGGCAGTTGGGTGAAATCGTTGCCAGCTGCGAGCGCTGCGATTTCCGAGGCGTTGAGCGTGCGTTGCCACACACCCAACTCATCAATGGACCCGTTCCAATACGCCAAATTGGAGGAATCGTACGACTGACCCCCGTCTTCAGACCCGATGGAGCGAATCTCGTTGTTGGGCGTGAACGTGAACGCACACTGGTATCGAACGTCAAGTTCACCGTTGATGTAGAATTCAAGGTACTCGGAACCGGTGATGGTGGAGTTGTAGACGACAGCCACGTGGTTCCATTGCCCCTTGGTTACGTTGGACCGACCCACCACTGTACCCGTGTTCTGTCCGTTTCCACTTTCTTGGAAGGCGCTGCAGGTGTTTCCATCACCGGCCTGTTGTTCGGTCAACATCGTGAGGCGAGACCAATCCTCGTCACTGTTGTCCTGGGGAATCGCAGCTTCAATCCCAAACATGTAGCCGTCCCAACCGCTTCCCTCGGCGTCAAGGATGACCCAACCCTCATACAAGTTTGAACCGCGCTGGGGGTTGGTGGTGGAATCGTTCAGCCAAACCCAGGACTCGATGGAGAAGTTTTCTGTCAAGTTCAACGATTCATCGTTGGGCACCGAGACGGTGTCATCGATGCCATCAAACGCCAACGCACCTCCGAAACGACCGGTCGTCCACGACGCTCCGTTGATGGTGCCGTTGTTGTTGTTATCGGACTCATCAAACACGTTGGTACCCGTCCCCTCGTTCATTTTCCAGCGTGCGGAATATGCATCCCTCTCTGCACGGTACGACCATTCATTGGCGTTGCCACCTGTGTTCGTCGCCGTCCAATCAACGCTTGATTGGTTGGTCAACGTGAGGGTGGTGGCCGTGGTGGACAAATCGGGGGTCGGTTCAGTAATGGTCACCGTGATGTTCACCGTGTCGTTTCCGCCGCTGTTCGTCCCTGTAACGGTGTGGACGACCGCCGTGGTTTGGTTCACCGTCGGTGTCCCGGAAATCACACCGTTGACGAGGTTGATGCCGTTGGGGAAGGGAGGGCTTACGCTCCATTCGGTCACGGTGCCGCCGGCATTGGACACCGTCAGGTTGCTGATCGCCACGTCCCTGGTGCCCGTGATGGTGGTTTGGAGCGAGCTGAGGTCGGGGGGAGCATGAAGCACGGTGATGTCGAAGGTGACCACCGAATAACCACCCGAATTGGAGGCGTTCATGGAGAAGGTCGTGGTGGACATGTTTTCAGTCGCCGTTCCAGAAATGGAGCCGTTGGCGAACTCCAACCCGTCGGGCAGGTCCGGTGTGAGCCGCCAAGATTCCACCGCTCCGCCTGCGTTTGTGGCACTCGCCACGGTCATCTCTTCATCGACCGTTTCCGATACGTCGGCCATGGTGAGCGAGGGCGCTGGTTCGTTCACGGTCAACGTGATGGTGGTCACGGCTGAACCGACGGAATTGTTGGCGTAAACGGTGAACACAGTCGCATCCGTGAGGTTATCGGTGGGCAAGCCGTTGATAACGCCGTTCGCCAATGAGAGACCGGTGGGCAGGTCGGGGGTGATTTCCCAAACAAGCGCCGCAGCATCGTTGCCCACCGTTGAACTCCAGTCACTGAAACTCGCATCTCGCTCACCCACCCGAGAAGTGGGATCGAACGTGATGGTGTTGGGGCTCGTTAGCACCTCGAGGTCAACGGTGGCGGTGGCGTTCCCTCCCGGTCCCATGGCCGTGATGGTGTGCTCCGTCTGCGGATAGGATTGCAAGGTGGGCACCCCGCTGATGCTGCAGTTGTCGGCCAAGGTCATCCCGGAAGGCAGGCTGGGGCTTACCGTGCATCCGGTGAGGACACCGTCATAGCTCGGTGCGGCCACCGTGTAGGACGAGCCGTTGGTCATGACGTAACTGCTGGCGCTGTACGTCACGTTGCCCGGCGCTTGGACGTAGGCGAAGGAAAAGTAGGCGTCGTGGAACGTGTGGTTGGTCTCAATGGTGAGTACGTCACCGTCTTTCGACCAGGTGGCTGACGTTGCCACCCACGGGTCCGTGGTCCGGTTTTTGTGAATGAGTTGAAATTCACTCGCAAAGAACGTCGAGTAGCCAAGGTCCGACATGTCCACGGTGAACGTTGGCGTGACGTCGTCGCGTGAATCGAGCCACCAGGTGCGGTTGAATCGCATGGAATACGCCGGGGTGGAGGGGACATCGGTGGATGTCGTACCGGATTGCCCGCTGTTGGCGATGACGATGTCCTCGGTTAGACCCAATTCCGCTGAAACACTGATCGCAACACCTTGGCTTTCGGGGGACTGATTGGTTTGACGCGAGTCAAACGTTGCTACCGGGTGCTGGTAGGCATCGATGCGGCTGTCCGCCAGCGCGACATCGGTTGGGATTCGGTCGTTGTCCTCGTCCAAGTCCGAGGTCATGGTGCCGTGGAGACCGTGGGGGCCAACATCGACCAGCATATCGCCGGTTTTGATGATGGGGTAGTACGCGACCAAGCCGAACTCCGTCCCGTCCAAATCGCGATGCATGCGGTTGCGTATCTCTTGTTGTGACAGCGTGGTGTTGTAGATGGCGAGGTTGTCCAATCTGCCCTCGTAATCGTAGCCCACATCGTCAGCACCGATGATGAAATCCTGAGTGTTGGCACCCGGGTTGTACGTGTGGGTGGCCGTGCCACACAGGAAGCCGTTGATGTACAGCCGTTGCCAAGAGGAGGTCCCCGTCATGGCGATGTGAATCCACTCGTTAACGGGTGTTTCCTCCACACAAGCCGTGTTCTGAACGTTGCCGTACGTGGCTGAGCCGTCGTTGTCCCAATGGTAACTCACCACGAGTTTTCCACTGCTGTTTTTCCAGACATTCAACTCGATTGGACCGTCCACGCTGTCGGTTTTGGTGAACACGGTATCCCGAGTGTTCGTGCCGTCGGGGTTGGCTTTGATCCAGACCGTGTACGCGTGGTCACCGGTGATATCGAGCAAGTCGTGGTCATCGAGGGTGGCGGTTTCGGTCTCCGATGATCCGGCAAGGCCCAGTGCTTCGCCTTGAACGAGGGCATTCCAAATGTCTGCTTCCGATGTGGTGTACACCGATTCGTTGGCGTTCTGCAAAACGCCGTGGTTGGCTTTGCTGGAATGATCGAACACGTTGGTGCCGTTGGCTTCGTTCATGCGATAATAGCCAATCAAACCGTTCTCCCAACCGTGCAAAAGAGCGTTGCGATGCTCAAAAATTTCGTCCTGCGTCCTCACGTCCGACCAAAACCTCACCTCGTCCATCTCACCGCTGAAGTATCGAGCGTCCGGAGCGTTCCAGGTCCCTCCCGTGTAGTTGTCGGAAACACCGAGACGTACGGGTTGACCTGGATTCACCACCATCGTGTGACTGGTGTCTTCCGAAGCAAGAAGGGACCCGTTCAGGTAAATGCGGGAGTTACCGTTCTGGTGAGTGACAGCAACGTGATGCCACGAGCCGGTGGACAGGGGTGGCGAAATCAAGGACTGTGTTCCTGAAGAATGGCCGAAGGTGAACTTGAGGCTCATGTTGGTTTGCGTGAACAAGGCATACCCGTTGGTGTTGCCGTTGTACCTCGAGCGACTTGAGACGATGGCTTCCTCTGAGGAGGGGGCGGATTCGTAGTGAATCCACGCTTCAAACGTCACCGTTGATGGGTTGAGGTTGGTGTCCCACTCGATTCTCACCCAGTCTTCCTCGCCGTCCATCCCGATGGCCGAGCCTGCCCCGGTGGCTTTGGGCAACGGTGCCGTGGACGTGAGGGTGGTCGCCCCACCGGGCATTCCGTTGAACGTCCCGTGACGGTGGTTCAGGCTCATGTCGTGAACGGTGTCGTGGCGCGGGTTATCGAGCGGATAGTACGAGACCAGATTGGGCTCTTGACCGAGCAACGGCCTGAACATGTACGCTCGAATTTCGTTTTGTGTCCTCGCCTCGCTCCACACGCGAACCTCATCCAGTTCCCCGTCGAAATGCTCGTTGTTGTCGCGACGGTCGTAGCCAAGGGCATAATCGAGGGAGGCATAACTCACAGCACTTGAGCCTCCATCGCACTCCGTGGTCAAATCCGCAACGCCATCAATGAAGATTTGGCCGTCCGTGCCGGTTCGACGGAACGCGATGTGGTGCCACAAATCGTCGTTAATGGTGCTGGTCGACCGGCACTGGAACCCGTAGGCTGAGCCGGAATGATCCCAGAAATTCACTTTACCAACATGGGACGCACCGTCACCGATTCGAAGCGTCCACTGCCCCCCCGTGGAACCGTTTTGGCGGGATTGGATGATGACGCCGTCGGACGTCATGGACGTCCGGACCCAAGCCTCTACCGTGAAGTCCGAAGTTCCGATGGCTTCGGATTTACCAAAATTCACGTGGTCATCGTCCCCATCAAAGGACAAGGCGCGGGACGGGCCGTCCTTGGCAGAGATGGGGGCTTGGGAAGTTCGGTTGGTGGCGCCCGCCACCGTCGCATCCAAGGTGTTGCTCGAGAGGTCGGGAACCGTAGAACCGTCCACATCGTTGAAGTCGAGATACGCCAACAACCCTCCTTCGTCTGCAGAAGACGGGAGGTGCATGCCTCGTCGGGTGTGTGCGAGGTTGCGACTGTAGTTCCAGAGTTTGAACTCGTCCATGATGCCCTCAAAATAATTTGAATTGCACGCCGTCCCTGTGCTCTCACATCCAAGGAAAAGGCGGTCGCCTGAATCGTAATTCGTGGCCTCGGTTCGTGTCAGACTCGCTCGTTCCTTCCCGTCGATGATGAACCGAAGCTTTTGTTGGTCGTAATTGAGAGCAAAATGATGCCAGGTGCTGTCCGTGAGGATGTTGGCGTTGACCTCAAGATAGTCATCGTCGATCTTGACCTTGATCTTGTCTTGGGATGAGATGTAGTACATTCTGTACCCGTTGGTGTTTCCTCCACCGAGATCGAACAAGAAGTAGTTGTTTCCTGGACTCCAATCCTCGGAATAAGCCCACAATTCCACGGTAAAATGCCCCGTGGGTTCCAGCGTTGTATCGTCGGGGAAGACCACGTAATCGTTGGTTCCGTCAAACTCCAGTCCGTTGACCGCAACGTTTGGGCCACCGTACTCCGAATCAGGGTCCACGCCATCAGCGATGCCATCACCGTCCGAGTCCCAGTCGAGGAAATTCAGTTGGCCATCGCCATCCCAATCCAGGGTGGTGGACTCGTTGGCATCATCGATGCCGTCGTTGTCGGAATCGGTATCGATGTTGTTGTTGATGCCATCGCCGTCCGTGTCCAACGTGCACACCGGTCGGAAGTTGATGC
>WTJK01000015.1 GCA_011524855.1 Methanobacteriota archaeon
GCGAAGTACTTCATCGGCATGGCGTAGAACATCAGGATGAGGAACGAGAAACCTTCGAGGTAGCCAACAAAGGTCACCCAGTGCTTCATGCCTTGACCTCGACCATGGGCCTACTTGAACCGCACGAGGGGCACTCTTGTTCGTCGCTGCCGGCGTAATCGTGCTTGCACGCCGGACAGGTTGTGGCGAGTTCCATCTGACCCATGCCTTCGACCGCTTCGCCTTGCAGCGAGAGGTAGCCGCTGGCGACGTTGCCCACGGTGTAGCGTCCGGCCCCACCGATGCGCACCAGCAAATCGGGCGGCAGCGTCACGGTTCCGGTTTCGTCGATGATGAGTTCTCGGTCCTTGCTCAGGTCCTCCACGTCGACCTCTGCCCCGTGTTCGGCCACGAACCGGCCGTCTCGCAATTCCAGCGAGCGGTTGGCGAAGGCGGCGACCTCCTTGGAGTGGGTCACGATGAGGAACGACACGCCGTCGTTGCGGTGCAGGTCCTTGAACAGGGCCAGCACTTCACGGCTCGTCACCGGATCCAGCGCACCCGTCGGTTCGTCGGCGAGGATCAGCCGGGGTTGGGTGATGAGGGCTCGCGCAATGGCGACCCGCTGCTGTTCGCCGCCCGAGAGCATGGCGGGCAGCGCGTTGATGCGGTGGGCCATGCCGAGGCGTTCGAGCATGGCGTCGGCCAGTTTCAGCGCTTTGCGTGACGACACGCCCTGGTGGCGCAGCGGTTGAGCGACGTTGTCGCGAGCGTTCAGGTCGGGCAGGAGGTTGCCCTCCTGGAAAATGAACGAGACCGTCTTTTGGCGCAGCTGAACGAGTTCCTGACCCGTCAATCGGGTCATGTTCTTGCCTGCCAGGGTCACCGAACCGGCGCTGGGTTTCATCAGGCCACCAAGGCACTTCATGAGGGTGGATTTGCCGGAACCCGAGGGGCCCACGACGGCAACGGCTTCGCCTTCCTTCATGTCGACGTGGAGGCCGCGCAACGCCACGACGTTGCCGTCTTCGGCTTTGGATTCGTACACGTGGTAGAGGCCGTCGGACTTGAGAATCGATTCCTGCATCTTCACTCCCCCTTGAGCACGCTGGCCAAATCCGCCGTCAGCGCCCGGCGCGTCGTCACCAACAGGGCCACGACCACGGCCGCAAAGACCGAGAGCGAGACCAGGATGATCTGGGTCCACGGGTAGACCAGTGTTCGTTCAATCGTCGTGGTTGACCCACCAAAGATCTGGAAGATGAACCCGAAGATGTCGAAGAAGCCGTTGAAGGACAGCGCCAGGCCGACGCCGAGCACGATGCCCAGCACCATCGAGACCATCACGATGGAGAGGATCTCGAACAGCACGAGTCGGATGATTTGGTTGGGCGACGCCCCGATGGCTTGCAGCACGGCGAGTTCCTTCTGGCGCTGGCTCAGCACGAGGGACAGGAACACGAAGCTGGAGGCCACGGCCGCCACGCTGGCGACCACGAACTGCAGGGACAGCAGGCCGGGCGTCCCGAAGATGAGACCGCCGTTGCGCTCCACTTCCTTGTGGGTGCTCGACCAGTCGTCCACGCTTGACACCCGGACGTCGGCCGACATCTTGGAAGCAAGCGCCTCGAGTTCGTCGCCTTCGACGCCCTGGGTTTCGACGATCCACGTCGTCGAGGTGTAGTTGTTGGCGTCGTCGTCACCGATGAGGGAACGCCAAGCGTCCTCACCGATGATGAGCGAGGAAGCGATGGTGGCCGAACTCACGCCGGGGATGTATTCGTGGGTGCCCATGTAGTACATGCCCGTGGTGAACGGCGTGACTTCGATGGTGACCCGCGTGTCGGCGAGGAACAGACCCGAAGCCAACGGCGGTGGAATCTGGGAGGGGCCCGCAGCACAGGACGTGTCGCTGGCCATGGTGCCGTCGGGGCAAGTGACGTTTTCGAGGGTGGCGTCGGCCAGGTTGAACAGACCGAAGGCCCCGTTGAGGTTGGCATTGGTCAGGTCCGTACCTTCCAGTGAGCCGCCCATGAAGTTCACCAGCACGGTGTTTTCGAGGTTGGCCCCGGTCAGGTCGGCACCGCTGAGGTCAACGTCGACGAGGATGGATTCGCTGAGGTTGACACCGGCCAAATCGGC
>WTJK01000003.1:0-29634 GCA_011524855.1 Methanobacteriota archaeon
GCAAGACCTACGCAGAGTGGATGAACGAACACTCAGCGGGATGCCAAGGTGAGGTTCTTCCACATGTCCTCGGGGACTTCCATGGCCAAGCGCAGGCCGCCCATGGCACCGAGGCGAACGGGGTCGTCAACGACGTGAACGTTCACATCACCCATGTCGGAGAGGCGACGCTCGATGAGGGCACCCAAGCCCTTGATGGAGGAACCGCCACCGGCGAGGACCATGTTCTTGCGGAATTCATCGTGGTATTCGGGGTTGGATCCGGCGATGAGTTTCTTCACGTTCTCAACAATGGGGTCCACAATGGATTCGCACGCACGCTGCATGCAGTCGGTGATGTCGAGCGTCATGGCCTTGCCTTCGATGGAAAAGTCAACGAGCACGGGCTCGTCGGGGGTCGCCGTGGACACAAAGGAGTACTGCTCCTTCCAGCGGCGGGCCATGTCTTTCGTGACCTGGGCGCCGTTGTACTTGGCCGTGATTTCCTTGATCAGTTGGTTGTCAACGAAGTCGCCGGCGTGGCCGGTGTGCATCTGGTCGCCGGGGCCAGGGATGGTCCCGTAGACACGGCACAAGTCGGTGGTTCCGGCACCGATGTCGATGACGAGGGTGTGGGTGATCATGTCGAGGGCGTAGGCGACGGCAAATGGCTCAGAGATGATCATGGCGGAGTTAACGGAGCCAGCTGCAGCGTCAAAGATGGCCGTCTTGTCCACGTGGCTGGCTTCGGCAGGTGCACCGATGACGGCGACCACTCGGTCGTACTCCTCGGGGTCGGCCAAGCCGATGAGGTGCGTGATGAAGTGAGCAATGTACTCACGGTCTTCGGGTGTGTCCTTGATGACGCCAAGTTCCAGGGGACGGTACAGGTTGAGAGCCAAACGGTTCTTCAACGCTTCGTGACCAAAAAGGACATCACGCTTGAGGAAATTTCGGGCGATGGGGTCCTTTGGCGTACCGATGACGGTCAATTCTTCCACTTCGTGACTGTCGGACGAGACCATCACGGAACGGAAGGTTCCCAAATCAATTCCAATGTACAGCGTTTCGTTGGCCATGACTTTGCGTAGTCCCTTCACTTTATGAAAGGTCCCTTGAGCCAGCGATACCACGAGGAACGAGAAGCGGGTGAACGAATTTCAAGACCCCCTCTATAGAACGGTTGATGGCGCCACTCAGCACCAGGCCTCGCATGCATGGCAGTACCACGCAGCATACTCGGGATACAACTCTGCCATCCCGCTGCATGATGTGCATTCCTTGAGCGTGTGTTCACCGCAGATGTCGATCACCATCTGAACATGATAGGCGTCATCGATGTTGAGCTGTTGGCGCATCGCCCAAAGCAGTTGGTCTTCGCTGGGTGAGATGATTCCATCTTCCAGCACCATCTCAACCACCGTCCGGTAGTCTTGAAGGGTTGAGAAATCACGGTGGTCAAGAACGACACCGCCCTTTTCTGCGACGATGTCGGTGCCACCGGGGTCATCGACGAAGATGACAAACGACTCGGGCTTGAGGTCGTGGTCCCGAAGTTCGAACGAAATGCGATGCCCTTGGAGGTTCGCATACACCAGACGGCTTGAACGGTTGATGACGTTGGCGATGGAACGGGCTGTGGCCTCGGCATCTCGCCCACGCTTCCAACCGGTTGGGCTGCGCTCGTTGTAAGCATAGAATTCCGTCCCGCGGCCGGGGTATTCGAGTCGAATCTCTTCGCCACCGTCAAACCCGTTGGAAACAATGGTGATGGCGGCGACTTCCGTTGACACGATGTTGTCGTCGTCGTCAAAGCTGATCATCAGGGGTTTGCGTTCCTCGGAGGCGGCATTGTAGTGACCTTGCATACCGCTCATCCACTTGTCTTCAAGCCGCTTCAAGGATTGCTCTTGCTCTCCAGTGAGGTTTTTCGTCACGCCGAGGACGTTGGCCAATTCTCCCGAAGCCATCTCGGACTTGAACTGTTCAATCAACTCAGCATCGCGACGATGCGTTGGTGGTTCAGGACGTCGACGCTCCTCCACATAGTTTGGGTCAGCCCACTCGTGCATGCAAGAGCCGCACTGGAGGTAACCCGCCATGCTGGAGTCCTGAGCGTTCCCGCCGCATCGAGGACAATCACCGCCTTCGGTGTAACCGAGGTTGGATTTCGCCTCTTCGCGGCCCTTTCGCATCCCGCCAAAACCAGCCATACATGCACATGAAGTACGGTTTTCTATGAACTCTTTGATGCACTCAAACGAGACGCCCCTTGAGTCCATAGCGCATGAACCCCTCCTGGGCGTAGAGTCGACGGAGAACCAGCTCAACCGGTGCTCCCATGGTCACGTTGTGGTCCTCGTCGTCGACCAAGAGGAACACGCCGTTTGGACCGTCATCCAGCTGGAGCAACACGGTGGACAAGCCATCCAAGAGCGGTGCCCGCAAGGCGAACTCAGAAGGTGCTCCAGCGGCACTCAGCGCCGTCCATGACAACACTCGCCCGGTGCGCTTCATGCCCGTGACCTCTGAAGCGCCGCGTTCACCGTACCGAGGCGGCCACACGATGCTGTCGCCGTGTTGTTGCCCCATCATGGCAAGGCGTGCCTCTGCCCCTTCCATGTAGGCTGCCTCGGACACGAAAGCACCCTGGCTGACATGCTGGTGGTGGAGTTCCTTCGTCCAAGCCTGCTCCAAGGCTTCGTGCTCATCAGCCATCACCGGCACGGCGACGTCGAGTTGTGGAACGGTGACCTCGGCGCCTTGTTTGGCCAACACAACGACCGCCTCGTCGCTCATCATCAAATCCCATGGACAGTCGTCCAAATCGTCTTCCTTGACCACCTCAACACCGCATGCTGCGGTCAAGGTTTCGCCGTCCATGCCCTCCGGCACGCTCACGCTTGTGACCGACTCAATGCCAATTCGGTGCATTAAGGCCGCCACGGCAAGGGTGGTGGGATCGCTGTCGGCCCCAAAGACACGGGTGCCGTTCAACGTAAACGGTGACTGGATGACCGTGAAGTCCTCATGGTGACTGAGCAAGTAGCCGTGCCAGACCAGGTGTTCGTCCATCAAGCCACCTCCCGTCCGAACACGTGCACGGCACAGGTTGCACCGGAACCCCCAACGTTGTGGGTGAGGGCGACTTCAGCGTCCCTCACTTGGCGGCCGTGCGTCACCTCATGCCGGAGTTGATGGAACACTTCCACCGCCTGACCGGTACCGGTGGCACCGAGTGGATGACCTTTGGACTTGAGCCCCCCGCTGGCGTTCACGGTGACGGCACCTTCGTTCAGTCTGCCTGCACCGTCTCGGGCAAACACGCCTCCTTGCCCTCGTGCGGCGAACCCGAGGTCTTCGGTTGCCATGAGTTCGGCGATGGTGAAGCAATCGTGAACCTCGGCGAGGTCGATGTCATCGGCGGTGATACCGGCTTGTTCGTACGCCTGCTTGGACGCCTTTTGCGTCGCTGCGAGACGTGTGATGCTGGGGCGGTCGTGAAGCGCAAGGTGGTCGGAGGCCGCACCCGAACCGTTGATCCACACGGGCGTGTCGGTCAATTGGCGCGCCACATGGTCTGCGGCCAACACCACACACGAAGCACCGTCTGACGTGGGGCAGCAGTCGTAGAGGGTGAGGGGATCGGCGACCATGAAACCCGAAGCGGCCTTCTCGAAGCTCACTTCCTTCTGAATGTGTGCTTTGGGGTTCAGGGACCCGTGCAAATGGTTCTTGACGCTGATGTGCACCAAATCATCGTGTGAGCTGCCGTGTTCGTGAAAATGCCGTCGAGCCATCAATGCGTAGGTCCCCGGGAAGGTTAAGCCTGCAAGACGCTCCCATTCTGTGTCACCGGAGACGCCGAGCCAGTACCGTTTCCGTTCGGGCGTCAGGTCGTTCATTTTCTCGATGCCCCCGGCCACCACCACGTCGGCTTGGCCGGATTTGATGGCCATCCATGCGTCCCGTAGGGCGTAACCTGAGGAAGCGCACGCATTTTCCACGCGCCGAACCGGAACGCCGTTCATGCCGGAATGCTCCGTCAACAACGCAGCGGTGTTGCCAAGTTGTGCTCCGCCAAACGCCAAGCTACCGATGAAGGCCTCGTCCACCTGGCGCGGTTCGAAGTCACCGTCAACGGAGGCGAAGGCCTGTTCAGCGGCTTCAGCCCACATTCCTTTGAGGCCCAATGGATGATTGCCGTACTTGGTTTGGCCGGCGCCGACCATCGCAACGTTCACCATGCTATCGCCAACACTCACCGGTCTTTGATACCCTCGCCCATGGAACGCTGTATCAGCGTCAACCCATCCCGCAGGGTTCATGAGGCGTGGACCCTCGCCTTCACCTCATGCTCCGCCAATGCAGGACCCACGGACACTTTTCTGGAACCAACTGCGCTGTCTGCAACGACGAAGGAAAATTCATCATGAGCGACCGTGAAGCCAACAGCCTGGGCCGCATGCTTGCCTTGGTCCTTCGCCACGCTCCTGAGAAATTCGGTGTGGACATGGACATCAACGGATGGGTGAACGCCCGAGAACTCTCCGACGCCATTGGCAACCAACGCCGTCACTACCACTGGCTGCGCGGATGGCATTTCGAGGCCATCGCCAACGCTGATGAAAAGGGACGTTACCAAGTTGAAAACGGCATGATCAGAGCCACCTACGGCCACTCCATTGAACTGGACCTCGACCTGCCGACCGATGACATTCCAGAAGTCCTGTTCTACCCCTGTCAAGCCGACGAGGTGGAGACCTACATGGAATACGGCATCACCGCCGGCGACCGCAAGAACGTCCACCTCTCGAGGACCATTGCCAACGCCATGGAGGCTGGCCACGTTCGTATCCACCGACCGACCATCCTTGAAGTGGACACGACACGAGCCATCGCCGACGGCCACGTCATCTACCGGGCTGGCAAAACGGTGTTCCTGACCGACGAAGTTCCCGGCGAGTACCTGTACCAGGTGGAAGCCGACGACCCGATCATTGCAGAAATCGTCGCCGAGTGGACCCGTGAAGAAGAGGAAGAGTGACCTCGGTCACGCATTCTCATGCCCGCACGCCGGGCAGAAATTCAGGTCGTTCTCGAGTGCAGCGCCGCATTTGTTGCAGTGCCGGTGCGTGGCGTTGAGTGCTTCGATTTTCCGAGGTGCTGGGGCGCGTGTGCCGTCCGGCGCAGGTTGGACCAAGTGAATGGGGTCGACACCGTGCTGCAACAACTGCTCCACGCGATTCTTGTAAAGAATGGCCTCTTGAAGAGCGGCTTCGATTTGCCAGCACCGCTGTTCGCGCTCCTGCGCATCCCCGATGGTGGCGGCCTCCTCCAAACACACCTGAAGGTGACGCATGAAGGCCTCCACCGTGGGTTGTTCATCCATGGGCGACGGTCTCTGCCCAAGCACATCAATGCTTGCCCGTGTACACGGCGATAGACTGATGGTCGTCGTGCTGTTCCTCAGGCCATGCGACCGTGCGTTGTGGTGAAATGGGGAGGAGGACTGATCACCGACAAAGCAACCATGAAATCCGTCAACATCGACCTCCTTGACAGACTCGCAGAGGAGCTGCGAACCGTCGTGAACAACGGTGTGGACGTGCTCTTGGTGCACGGGGCGGGATCGTTTGGTCATTTGAAAGCGAAACAATACCGGCTCGCTGAAGGTCGAATCGATGGTATCATCAACGGTGAAATGACACAAGACGAGGCGGTGGTCGCCGTTCAGAACGACATGTTGGAACTCAACGAGCATGTCATGGCGGCCCTCACAGCACACGATGTCTCCGCCGTGAGCTGGTCCCCTCACCGTTGGGTGCACGGAACTGGATTGAATTTCAATGCAGATTTGGAGGTGTTCCGAACGGCACCCCACGGCATCGTTGTCGTGACCTACGGCGACGTCGTCCCGTGCGACGCACCCTCCATGTTCGGCATCCTTTCAGGCGATGATCTCGTTGCACGGTTGGCCATGGAAGTGGACCGTGTGCATCGGTTGGTGTTCGCCATGGGGGGCGTGGACGGGGTGCTGCGCTCGCCACCCGTGGAGGGTGTTGAACAAGACCTCATCGAAACACTCACGCCGTCCACGGCGTACAAGGGTGAGCACGCCACACACATGGACGTCACGGGCGGCATTGGCCTGAAGGTCCATCGAGGGTTTGAGGCCGCTCGCAGCGGACGCGAGGTCATCATGGTCAACGGGGAAGTACCCGGTCGGTTCGCCGATGCTTGTTTGGGAAACAGCGTGGTTGGCACGGTGTTGCGGGTGGACGAGGCCTGACCCCCTGTCAAGGAACTCTTCATGTAGCCGCCGCGCCGCCCTTGAAGGGGGCGTGACCATGGCCGGCTATGGAATCGAAGATGTACCGCACACCGCATTGAGCGATGAGGAACAAACCCAGCTCGCAGGTCACGACGAGCAACAAGCGGCGTTGATGGCAGAATCGCTCATCGCTGTGGATGAGTGGGACAACGTCCTCGGCCCGATTTCAAAAGTGGAGGCACATCGCGGTCCCGGCCAATTCCACCGAGCATTCAGTTTGTTGGTGTTTGACAGCCAACAACGCCTGCTGTTGCAGAAACGCTCCGAAGACAAAGTCACGTTCCCGGGCGTTTGGGCCAACACCTGCTGCTCGCACCCCCTTCATGAAGAAAACGAACTGGAGATGAACGACGCCCTTGGTGTGAAGCGAGCCGCCGTGCGAAAAATGGAACAGGAACTGGGCGTCGACCCGAAGCACCTGAACATGGACGACATGGTGTTCATGACCAAAATGCGTTACGCTGCACGAATGAATGAAACGTGGATTGAACGCGAACTCGATCACATTCTCGTCATGAAAGCCGACCTGGAAGTTGACCCCAACCCCAACGAGGTGGCCGATACCCGTTGGGTGACGTACGATGAACTGGAGACGATGCTTCTCACTGAACCTTCGCCCGGCGAGGTGGTTGCACCGTGGTTCCGTTGCATCGCAGCAAGGGTCATGACCGAAGCCTGGTGGAAAGCTGGCGGTGAAGTGACGGCAAGCGAGGCTTTGGTGGACAACATCATCCACGACATGGGCGACGTGAGCCACATGCTTCCGAATGCGGTCGGGGCGGATCTTCTGACGTCGATCAAAGAAGTGAAACCGCTTGTGGAGTGGCGGATTGAATCAAGCCTCAAGGCATCGCAACACGACCGACTTGGTCGAGCCATGATGCACCTCATTGAAGGAGGCGGAAAGCGGATGCGGGCCACCTTGCCTTGGCTCGTCGCCAAAGCCGTTGGGGACACCCACTCCGGTCTGTTGGACATCGGTGCAGCCATTGAAACCGTCCACAATTTCACCCTCGTTCACGACGACATCATGGACGATGATGAAATTCGCCGAGGACGAAACGCCGTTCACATCGAATACGGCATGCCCACCGCGATAAACGCGGGTGATGCCATGCTTGCCATTGCGTTCGAGCGCTTGGTACAAGCGGAAAACCTCGAAGCCGAGGATGTTGCTCCGCTCGTGAACCGCATCGCTTGGATGGTTCGTCGGGTCAGTGAGGGCCAGCAGATGGACATTGAGTTCGAAGAGCGACTGGACGTTGATGAAGCGGATTATTTGCAAATGATTGAAGGCAAAACTGCCGTGATGTTCCTGACCTGTGCCGAGATTGGCGCCCGCATTTCGGGTGCCGATGAGGAGGTCATCGCGTTGATGGCCCAGTGGGGACTTGCGGTGGGCTTGTGCTTCCAGCTGATGGACGATCTCATCGATGTGCTTTCGGATTCGGACACCCTTGGCAAGCCTGCCGGTTCCGACGTCGCACAGGGCAAGCGGACATTGATGATCATCCACGCCCTTGCCCAACCCGACCAGCCAGCCAAAGAACGCTTGCTGGCCGCACTGGGTCAAGGAGACAACGTGGAAGCAACCACCCTCGAAACTGCGCTCAAGGCCTTGGACGAGCTTGGTTCCATTGGGTACGCTCGTTCCCGAGCGGAGGCGTTTCACCAGGAAGCGCACGCCTGCTTGGACCGCCTTCCCGAGACCCCTGCACTGCGAGCGTTGCGAGAACTGACGGATTTCCAACTCGCCCGTCTTCACTGATCACGTCTCACCGACTGACCCAGAACGAGGGTGCCCTCTTCGACCACACGTGCGTACCATCGGGTGACGGTTGCTTGCCGCTTGTGAGACAACGCTCGAAATGTCCCGTCAATGAACGAGGCTGCGATGGTTTTGCACGGAGGGGCATCGGTGGTGATCTCCAGCACCACATCGCCTTCAAAGTTCAACCGTACACCTGGGGCGTACGCCGTGGGCTCGATGCCAGCAATCAACAGGTTCTCACCCGTTGACCCGGGAGAGATTGGATGTCCGTCACCCATCAAACCTGTCAGCACTTCTTCCGCCATGAGGCACACCGCTCGGTCGGGACCACCGTGGTGGCGACGGTCGTTCTGACGGTCACCAGCGCATCCTTGCGTGTGAACTTGGAGTGTCGACACGGGGTGCTTTGGCACCCCTCCGTTGGGGTTGACGTGCAACCCAACCACGACTCCGGTGAGCGGATCACTCGGCATAGTAGGATTCGGGGTTGGGTTCAGGCTTCAAGCCCTTGCGGGTTCGAATTTCACCGACCACTTTGTCGAAGAGTTGAGGTGGCAAAATTTCGAAACCGAGGTTCTCCGTGTTCCACACAGCACGACCTTGGGAGGCAGCGCGAATGTCGTTGGAGAACCCAAAGGTTTCAGCGATGGGGATGACACCGACCACAGTGGTTACGCTGCCTTCCGAGGGCATGTCTTCAATGATGCCACGGCGGGTGGTCACTTCACGGGTGACTTGGCCCAACCAATCGTTGGGGACCGAGATGAACGCCTTTTGCATGGGCTCGAGCAACACCGTGCGGGCACGGAGCATGGCGCCCTTGATGCCGTTGCGGACAGCCGGAATGGTTTGGGCTGGACCTCGGTGGATGGCGTCCTCGTGAAGCTTGGCATCCACCAGGCGGACAAACATGCCCTGAACAGGTTCGTCAGCGATGGGACCCTTCACGCACACTTCGTTGAAGGCTTCGATGATCAGCTCACGGGTTTCGTGAAGGTTCTGAATACCCTTGGTGTCGTTGACCAGCACGTTGGTGCCGTTGATGGCGTAGATCTTGCGCATGACGTCCTTGTCCATGCCGTACTCGCCGAACTTGTTGCCGACTTCCTTCGAGTCCGAGTTGCGAACAGGACCGTCACCGAGTTCACCGGCACGGAGCGCAGCGACAACTTCGGCGGGGAGGGCCTCGATCTCGAAGAAGAAACGGTTGTGACGGTTGGGAGACTTGCCTTCGAAGGCGTTGCCACGGTTGCTGCCCTGGATACCTTCACGGTAAACGACGATGGGCGGGCTGACCTTGACCTTGATGTTCTGCTCCTCTTCAATGCGGTAGACGGTGATTTCCAGGTGAAGTTCACCCATACCGGCGAGCAACGCTTCACCGGTTTCCTGGTTGGTGGTCACCTGAAGGGAGGCATCGGCCTTGGCCAGGGAGCGCAAGGCGTCAATGAACTTGGGCAGGTCCTTCATGCTCTTGGGCTCAACAGCCACCGTAACCACAGGGTCTGAGTAGTGGCGGATGGCTTCGAAGGGGGTGAAGTCCTTGTCGCGGGACAACGTGACACCCGCAGCGGCCGAGCGAATGCCCGTGACGGCGGCGATGTTCCCTGCGACGACCTTGGGGACGGTGATGCGGTCACCGCCGACCATCATGGCGACCTGTTGAACGCGCTCAGGCTTGGCTGCACCAATGGCGTACACCGATTCACCTTGGTTGATGGCACCGGAATAGACACGGCCCACAGCCACTTCACCGGCGTGAGGGTCCATCCAAATCTTCGTGACCATCATGGCGAGTTCGGCCTCGGGATTGCAATTGATCATGGCTTGGCCAATCTCGGACTCAAGGTCACCGGTCCAGATGTTGGGGATGCGGTACTTCTGGGCTTCAATGGGGCCGGGGAGTTTGGTCACGGCCATGTCAAGAAGCACTTCGTGCACGGGTGCCTTTTGGGCAAGAGTGCGCTGGTCTTCGTTGTTGCAGTATTCGAAAATTTCCTTGAAGGAGATGCCGGATTTTGCCATGTAGGGCACGGTGATGCCCCAGTTGTGGTAGGCGGAGCCAAAGGCGACGGTCCCGTCTTGGACGGAAACTTGCCATTCCTTTTTCTTGTTTTCAGGAGCAAACTGCTTGATGAGTTTGTTGACCTTCTTGATGGTCTCGGTGAATCGGGCCATCATGTCTTCAGGGGTCACCTGGAGTTCGTTGATGAGACGGTCAACCTTGTTGATGAAGAGCACGGGCTTCACCTTCTCCTTCAGGGCTTGACGAACCACGGTCTCGGTTTGCGGCATGGGGCCTTCGACGGCACAGGCCAGAATGAAACATCCGTCAACGGCACGCATGGCACGTGTCACGTCACCGCCAAAGTCAACGTGACCGGGGGTGTCAATGAGGTTGATGAGGTAGTCCGTGCCTTCCACGGCGTGCACCATCGAAGCGGAAGCGGCGTTGATGGTGATGCCACGGGCCGACTCTTGTTCGTCGAAGTCCAGGACACGTGCTGCACCGGCCAGTTCGTTGGACATCATGCCGGCACCGGCGATGAGGTTGTCGGACAAGGTGGTCTTGCCGTGATCGATGTGAGCAGCGATGCACAAATTCCGAATTTGGGGGAGGATGTGCATCACTTCGGTTGCTTTCTTGATGTTGTCTTCTTTACGACCCATGGTAACCACCGTTCAGTGTGTTTGGACCCACCTGAAAGGGGTTCTTAAGTGACTCGCAAAGAGTGCTTTGTGACTGATGCAAAACGGTGGACGCCTCGGCGTCCGAACGCTCGTTCGGCGGGCCTTCAGCGGGCGGAGGCGGCGATGCGCTCCACTTCTTCCTTCTTGCTCACGGCGTACGAAGTCACATCACCCTGACTGGCTTTGTTCAGTTCGTTGATGATGCAGCTCTGCAGCGTGCGCTTGGACTTGTGGGTGCCTTGCTGTGCGCCCTTGGCCAAGTTGGCCAGTGCCACGTCGAGGCGGCGCGAGGGAGAGGAGTCAACGGCCTTGGGCTGAGAGACGGCACCGAACTTGATACGGGTGATCTCTTCCATGGGAGCAGCGTTGCAAATGGCGTCGACGAAGACCTGGAGTGGGTTTTCGCCAGATCGCTCGGCGATGTTGTCGAGGGCGCCTTCAAAGGCTTTCATCGCACCCATTTTCTTTCCGGTGTACGAACCGGTTCGCATGAGTTTGTTGATGTAGCGCTCCACAACGGAAAGCTTGGCCTTACCGAACCAAGCGTTGGCGTGGCGGCCACCGGTGTGGGGCACACCCACCGTGGTGAGGTTGATGTACGGCGCCAAGCCGGGGTCGGCGCAGGTGACTTCGGAGGCGTCCCACTTGCCGAACACCTTGGTGCCAATGCCGGCGATGGGTTTCACGGTTTCTTCTTCGATGATCTCTGCGTCGCTCATGATGTTCACCTCAGCGGACGGGCTTCTCCTTTCGGCCTCGAACCATTTCGTCAAGGGAGACACCGTTGACTTGAATCACCTTGTAGCGGACACCGGGAATGTCACCGTACGAACGTCCCATGCGGCCACCGATACCTTCGACCATGACCTCGTCGTGTTCGTCGATGAAGTTGATGGCGCCGTCGCCGGGTGCGAAGGCCGTGAGCTTGTTGCCGTTCTTGATCAGCGAGATCTTGACGGCCTTGCGAATACCCGAGTTGGGTTGCTTGGCCTCGATGCCGACTTTCTCGACGACGATGCCTTTGGCCTGCGTTGAGCCTGCAAGCGGGTCGTGCTTGGCACGGGACTTGAGCATCCGCTTCTTGTAACGACGGTCCGACCATCGGAATTTTTGACGGTCTTTGGCCATTTTAGCGCCAGCGAAGAGTCCTCGTCCCATCATCATCACCTCATTGAAGCAACTTGCCGACTGACCCCCCCTATTTAATCAAATCCCTCCCAGTCCACCTCTTTCACCGGTGAAAAACTCACGACGGTTGGTCGTGCTTCAGGACATCGGTTGAACAACATTCAATTGACGGTTCCCCCACGAGTCATCATGGCGTTTCGAGACCACCTCGGTGCAGCGACCCGTGTGGAGGAACCCACCAGTCTCGTTCACGAGATGATGGAGCGCTCAAAAGCCACCGGCCACAACATGCTGATCTTCGACAACATCGTTGAGTGTCCCGGCCACGCCTCGGCCATCAACATGCTCACACGAGACCGCTTGTGCGCCGCCATCGGCATCGAGCCCGAGGCCTACATTGACACCTTGGGCTGGGCCATGAAGCACCCCTCCGCACCCGTTCTTGTCGAACCCTCTGACGCCCCGTGTTTTGAACAACAGCCAGCGTCCGTGGACCTGACCACCATCCCCATCCCCCACCATTGGCCACAGGACCGGGGCCGGTATTCTTCCGCGAGCATCATCATTGCCGAGCGAAACGGGATTCGAAACGTCTCGTTCCACCGCCAATTCTTGCGGGACGCAAATCATCTCGTGGTTCGCCTGGTACCACGTCACCTCCGCACGATGGTCGATGAGGCACGTGCTGCGGGCGAGGAAGTGAAGGTTGCCATCGTCAACGCACCCGACCCCGTGGTGTTGCTTGCTGCTGCCATGTCCTTCAACGAGAACATCGACGAGCTGACCATCGCAGCTGCCCTCCACGAGCGCCTCTATGGCACACCGCTGCGACTCGTTGAGATGCCCAACGGCGTCCACGCTCCTGCAGATGCAGAATACGTCTGGTGGGGCAGGATCACGTTGGAGGACGATGATGAAGGACCGTACGTGGACATCACTGGCACCGTTGACGACGTGCGCCAGGAGCCCGTCATCGAGGTGGAAGGTTTGGTGCATCGGAAGGACCCTATTTTCCACGCCTTGATTCCAGGTGAGGCCGAACACAAGACCCTGATGGGCCTGCCTCGTGCTCCCACCATCAAGGAGGCGGTCAACAAAGTCGTGAACTGCACCGATGTCCACATGACCGAGGGAGGTTGCGGCTGGCTTGGCGCCGTCCTCAAAATCAAGAAGCAGCACGCCGATGATGGCATCAAAGCCATTCATGCGGCCTTCGACGGGCACAAGAGCATGAAAATCGTCACCGTTGTGGACGAAGACATCGACATTGCTGACCCCGTTCGGGTGGAATGGGCCATGATGACTCGCTGGCAACCTGACAAAGACACCGTCATCCTCAGCAACCAGCGTGGCAGCTCCCTGGACCCCTCACGCTACAGCGACGGAAAGACGTCCAAAATTGGCTACGACGCCACCATTGATTCAGCCGCCGACCCATCGGGCTTCATGTCGGTACAGTGAGGGCTTCCCATGGACGATAGTCGTTCATTGCTGCAGCATCCTCGACGAAACCTCGGCAACCGTTACCGAAGCACGGCCATGAAATTTGCTCGGTTGGCGAAGGCAGACCCATCAAGAGCAAAGGAAAACCTCGCTTGGGCTGAACAAAACGCACGGCAAGCGATTCTGCATGACTTCACGGACGAACGTAACTGGCAAACGCTGGCCGAATTGAAGGTCCTGAACAACGATGAAGCAGGCCTCCACGCACTTTTGGAGGACGTGTTTTCGGTCCTTGGAAGGGACCCTGACCAAGTCGAGCAGTTGGCTTCGGTGGATTTGCTCGATGTCGGACAGGAGTTGCTCCACGCCACGTTCACCCGAGACCCCCTGGACCCCGATGCTTGGTGGACCACCGTGCAGCCCGACGGTAACCTCCCTCAGATGGAAACGATTGAACAGTTCGCCCAACGTTGCCGTCGGTTGGATTTTCGCGACCAGCGAGCCAACATTGTGTTCTCAAGGCGACTGGAACGGTTGCGAACACACGGCCACGTGGATGTGTTTCTCGACCTTGCCAAGCACGTGCTCGCCCATCGACCAACGAACCATGAATTGTGGATGGCGTTGGGACGGCTTCACGAGCGTCGCTCGGAAATCGATCAGGCATGGATTTGCTACGATCACGTTCAGCGTTTGCGCCCGCCAACATCCGAACGTGACCGGTTCCTTGAACGGCTCAAAGCGGGGATGGACGGGGCGGCCAAGGCACCTTGGTCCGGTCCGAGTGTGGCCAGCCGAGAGGCGTTTCTGGCCTCCATGGAAGCGTTGACCGAGCGTGTGAGCACGGTCGAATCACCAACCATCCATGAACATGAGCAATCACCGAGCGAGCCTACTGAAAACAAGGAGGAAGCAGCGCTCAAGCGCTTGATCGAGCAAGATGACCTCCAAAAAGCGTTCTTTGCCGCACGGCGACTGGTCGCCAGCGGCGAGGCGTGGGCGGAGGCATACCTCGTGGACATCCAGAACGCATTGGGGTGACTGAATGGCAGAACAGCCGGTGTTTGTCCTTGCTTGGGTCACGCCTGTGGGTGAACGGCCCACCCCGCTCGGTGAAGGAGGGAGGGCGGCGTTTGTGCGGCATCCCACGCGCGGTTGGGAGCTGCCAGGCGGGCACGTGGAGCCGGGCGAAGACCCCGAGGCGGCCTTGATGCGCGAATTGAAGGAAGAGACCGGGTTGGTCGGCCAACTGGTCGCTTGGAACACCGACTACTATCCCGAAGGCTGGGTCGGCCATGTTGAGGTGACCATGACCGACGGTCGGTCGTGGACCGTCCACGATGACAAGGTGGATGCTGTACAGTGGTGGACGAAGATTCCACCCACCATCGAGTGGGACCCTTCTGAATTTGACGATGTTTCACGTCTCTTTGCTCGATGACGGTTCAAGGAGGGTCAGTTGTGCCAGTCGCCTCCCCCATCGCTCGGTCAGATCCGTTCCGTCAGCGCACGCTTGTGCCACCGCAGCAAGCATCGGATCATCGACCGCTTCGGGTTGCTGCATCAGCGACTCAAACGCATCCATGCGCCCCATGTGATGCGCAATCGTGAGCATTGCGCGCAGGTCCGGTCGCTCCGGACCGCCGAATCCGGGAGACAGATGTTCGACACACCAAGCGAACACCGCATCAAGGTCCTCCCCGTTCACCCGGAGTTGAGGCCGCTCACCGTCCAAGTCCACGGGTTGTGCATCGGCCACCTGCTCGTGCATCGCCGGCGCATTGTTGTCTCGGGCATGTGCAGCCAGATCGAGGAACAACGAACCCCCTTCGATGGCCATCTGTGTTTGGCCGGCAAGCATGGCATGTTTGTGCGCGTTCCAAGCGTGACGGGCAGCATCAAACTCGTGACCAAGTCGATGACGAATGCGCGAGGCACCGAGGCGAGAAATGGCAATCGTCTCGTGTGCGTGGCCCGCCGTGCGAGAGATGTCCCCGTACACTTGGAGGGCCATCAGATCTTCACCGCACGCCAAATGGTAGGCAGCCTTGTTCAGCAAGGCCAAATCGTGGTCTCGGCTTGCTTTGGCTACCGATTTCAATCGGGTCTCCGCCCACGTCAAATCCGCCTCAGCCCCCTCGACATCGCCCGATTCAAAACGGACAAGGCCACGCTCCATCCGCAAGCGACCCTCGAGGGCGAGGTCGCGTGTGTCGGGGTGCCGAACCACGTCCAACGCGTTCTCAATGGCATCGTCAAGGCGCACATCCCCCAGCCATCGTCGGCGAACAAGACCCAAGACGGCCTGTTCCCCTGGCGTGAGGTGCGTATCGATGACATCCAACAATTCGGGAGCATCGAGGAACATGGCGGCCTCTGCGAGGGTGAGCCACGATGGCCAACCCATCTCTTCCTTCCAGGTGGCCAACACGTCGCTGCTGACCGGCCCTTCTTTGCGCCATCTTGACACCAGTTGGCCAGGACCTTCCATCGGTTCAATCGTTGTCATGCTTTTCCACTCCTTTGGGTAGTTCTGCGAGGGCGTTGATGAACGCCGATTCTGCTTGAACAGGATCATTGGGGCCCGACCAACCGGCCGCACCGTCGTGACCGCCTCCGTTTCCTCCAATGCGAGCCGACACCGTCTCCATCAGCCGACCCAAATGGAGGCCTTGGAGAACGCTTGCCCGAGGTGCTCGAGCGGTAAGGCGAGTGCCACCGTTCCGATGACGAACAACAACGACAGCGTCGCATCCCAACGCATTGAGCATCGACGCCACTTTCCCTTCAAGCGTCCCTGCGGTGGTTCGAAGCACCGACCACGGTCCTGCTTCGGTGGTTTCAGCGCGCTGCAAACCGCGCAACACCGCTCCACGGTCGCTAGCGGTCAGGGTTTCTTGTTCCATCGACTCAACAAAATCAGGATAGTCCACGCCAGAGGCCTCAATGAGCAAAGCCGCCGTTGAAAAGGACAAGGCGTGGGCGTGTTTGAACCGACCCGTGTCCGTGACCAAACCAGCCAGCAAAAACTCACAAACGGGGGGACTGAGGACGCCGGGGTGGTGTTCATGAAGGAAATGGGCCACCATAATCGTGGTCGAACGCACGTCCCACTTGATGGAAAGGTCGTCATCGCTCAAGGACCAAGCGTCCGTGGCGTGATGATCAACAACGCAGAGCGGGACATCAGGGAGTGTCAAGCCCACCTGATCGGGTGCTGCTGCGTCAACCACCACCACGCCCCCCAGCGAAGCAGGCCAACGCTGTTGTCCGGCGCTCAACGAACGAAACGGGGCTTGATGGAGCGTCAACATGCGTTGTGCCAATCGACCTGCATGCAGACCGCAAGCCATCATGTTGGGATGGACCGTGGCCAAAGCCACGGCAGAACCCACCGTATCCATGTCACCGTTTTCTCCGGTGATAACGGCGACCGGGCCGCGTTGGCAGGCCCGCTCAAGCCACGTGTTTAACGCCGCCAAGTCGTCGCGCTGCGACGGGGTCAATCCGCTCATTCCGTCGCACCTTCGAGCGAGCGTTTGAGTTCGTCGTACGTCGCCACCAACTGCTGCTCGCGCTCTTCAAAACGCTTCAAGTGGGTCGCCAATGCTTCCTGCGAGGCTTCCAATTCCGACAGCAATTCAGCTCGGTCACCCACCTCAACGAGCACACCACCGAGCTGACGGTGAAGCGAGAGATCATCAGGTTGGGCTTTGACCGCTTCGATCGTGTTGGCCAGTTCTTGCGCTTGTGCGCGCACGGAGCTGACCTGTTGTCGGGCTGCTTGAACCTCAGCAACCACCACTTGCAACTGTTCAAGGGAGGAGGACATGGCTGCACCTGTGGAGATGGCTTGAGGGCGAGGTTCAAGAATGCTTTCCGAGGACCTTCAGCACGTTATCGGTAGCGATGAGCCCACGCAACCGTGTGTTCCACATGGCACGCAGGTCTTTGCAGGTGGCCTCTTCCACACGAATGGAAAAACCATGGTCTGCCCACTCCACTTCGCACTCGGTGGCCAGCGAAGCCGCCAAAGCGTTCGCATCCAACGTTGATTCAGGATGGAGGTGCAGGTCGATGGACCAAGCGGCCATGGCCGATCACTCTTCTTCAGCGTGCATGCCTTCGGCAAGTTCCCGCTCGTACCGCATGGCTGCCTCTTGGGCGATGTACGCCATGTCAGCCGTTGTGGCGCCGTCCACGGAGCGACGGAGGATGCGGTTGTTGGTGTCGGAGGCACGCGTGAACGGTTCCCAAGCGCCACCGGCGAAGGTGTGGTCGCACTTTTTGCAGGTCCAAATGCCGACCGACTTGCGCTCAACCTTCTGGTACTGGCAGACGGGGCAGGTGTATTTCTTGGAGCGCTTGGCCATGGCAGAGCCAGCATTTCGACGAACCGAAACACCGTATCGTGCACCAAATCGTGCGGTTGCGCCAGCTTTCTGGGTTCGCTTTGCCACTCAGTTCGCCTCCTGTTCTGCCACGAGTTTTCGAAGTTCAACACATCGGGATTGCGCCACATCGAAGATCTCGGCAAATTCGGCCGGGGTGAACACCCCTTTTAGCCCCTTCTGTAACGAGTGGAGATGACCCTCGTCACCCAAGGTGATGTGGATCCGCTCGTCTCCGCCCAGTTCCTCCTCCTCGGAGGCATCCAGGACGTAACGACCACCGACACGGGTGAAGGAAGCCATGATGGGCGTTCCGTTGACCGAGAGTTTGTGATCCTCGCCCACATCAAACCGCTCAGCGGGAACCACCGCCGTGCGAAGGGCTGCGATGGCTGCAAGACCGCAGGCATCGAAGATGTTGCCCTGGTCGGAGAGCACGTGGATGTCGATCATGACGCCCCAGACTTTCTCGCCGGGAACGATGCAGAGTTGGTCCATGTCGATGCACCCGGACTCACGGATGCCTCGGTCCACCACACGACCGAGCTCAATCGACTGCGGAGAGGGTGGGCCGGGTTCGTACTTGCGGCCGGCGACGGGACGGAGTTCGGCACCGCACATGAGGGAACCCTGCGTGGGTCGGTCGGGCCAGGGCGTTCGAAGTTCGAACTTCACACCGGCGTAAACAACGGTTCCGCCGATGGTCACCTTTGCCGAGCCTTCTGCGTTGTACAGGCAGTCCGTCTCGAGGGTGATGGCACGGCCCTCCCACTGGGAACGACCGTCAAGGCGCTCGTTCGTCTCAGCCAGGCGAGCGAGTTCTTGGCGAAGCAAGGTGGGAACGAGTTCAACCATCAGGCCTCACCTCCTTCGTACCGTCGCTGAAGCGCCTCGACCATGATTTGGTGGATTTCTCCGGCAGCCTTGAAGTTGTATTCCATGGCGAGGTCAAACTCCTCGGGAGACAGATCCCCGTCCATCTGCAGGAAAGCGATCTCACCCGTGTTGGGCAGGATGCCCACGGGAAGGTCGGCTTGGCCGTAGTTGTCCTCGGCTTTGTCCAAGTCCAACACCACGGTGTCTTCGATTTTACCGGAAGCCACGCCCACGATGAGGTCCCGCATGGGGATGCCAGCATCGGCGAGTGCGACGGCTGCAGCGGTGATGCCAACGCATCGGGTCCCTGCTTCTGCAGCGAGGATTTCAATCTCCACACGGATTTTGGACCGGGGGAAGCGCTCCACAAGAACCACCGACTCCAAGGCATCTGCGGTAACCTTCGAAATTTCTCGCGAACGGCGGTTGAAACCGGGGCGAATGCGGTCAGAGGTGGAGAAAGGTGCCATGTTGTAACGCACGTCAATGACGGCGCGGTCTTGTCGCTGAATCTTGCGAGGGTGTGCTTCCATGGGGCCATAAACCGCCACAACAGCAACGTTGAGACCGTGGGTCACACGGGCCGAGCCGTCGGCAGCGGGCAAGACACCCGCCTCGACCGTCACCGGTCGCAGTTCATCCAGCGCTCGACCGTCCAAGCGCTTCCCATCGTCTCGCAACAATTGCACATCACCGTATCCGCCCATCAAGCATCACCTTTGTTCATCGTGTTCAGTTCCGCCATCAAGGCGTCGAAATTTGTTTTGTGGCCTTCGCTGGCCACGCGCTGGATGGCGTTGCGGGACCAAGCAATGGCGTTGTTGTCACCGTCCACCCAAACCCGGCCGTTCTCGCCGACCATGATGCGGCAGTCGCTCATGTCCCGGAGTTGCTGCAACCGCTCGTTGTTGGGTCCACGCAACCGTTCCACATGCTGGACTGGCACGTTCAGGACAGCGCCTTGGTTGAGTTTCCGAAGACCAACACCTTTCATCGTCAACACCACGTTGTGGCATTCGTCCACTTCTTGGACGCGAGCGAGAACAACGTCACCGACGTCCATGTGCATGCGCGCTGCGCCGAATTCCACTTTCCAGGGTGCCAACGACATTGGCAGCAGCCCTTGGAAGGCACCGTTGATGTTGAGGAACCACAAGTTGTTGCGAACTTCAGCCACCACCCCCACCACCAGATCCCCCGAGCGGGGCATGTACGTGGCGTTGATGGGGTTCACGGAGACCGTGTTGTTGAGTTCTTGAAGCCAGCCCAATCGGGTGGCGATGAAGGCGTCGTTTTGAGCGATGACACCGCTTCCTGCACGCTTCCCGGTGGAAGGCCCAACGGCCATCCCCGGGGTCACCAGGCGCTGCTCGGCGCCATCTTGACCTTGGGACATTCTTTTCTCTCCAAACCCGGCGAGCCGCCATCCCATGATAAAGGGCACCCACCGGTGACGACTACGAGGCCATCTCCTTGACTTCGGCATCGGAGGATTTTCGCATCACTTGACTGATGAGATCGCCTTTCATGCCCGCAGGGCATTCCACCACACACGCCCAGGACCCGTCCTCCAACCAGCCTTCTCGTTGCTGGTGAGGGCGGAGAACCTGCTGGACCGAGCCGTAGGCGGTCCCTGGGATTTTGAACGCCAGCCTGACCGTCTCGAACGAGAGGGGAAGCAGGGGTTTGAGCCGCTTGATCGCATCGTTGACTTGCTCCTCGAGCCGCTTGAACGGGTCCACGGAGTAACGCGACTCCTCCAGTGCGAGCTCCAAGCGTGTTTTGGGGTGCGGTGATTTGGTTTTCGGGTCGACGGCTCGTGTGTGGATGTGATGGATGATCTGTTGGCGCATTTGCTCAACCATCTGTTTTCGTTGCGCTGTCGTCAGTTGAATGCTGCCCTTGTCAAGCACCTGCTGGACGATGGAAGCGATGTCAAGCGTCCCAAAAACGGATTGAATGGCCTCCTCCGTGGGGCGTTCACCTGCTCGAGCATCGTGGAACACTTCGTCCATGGCGAGAAAATCTTCGAGGTCAACGGACGCAGGGTCCTGACGGAAGGCGTCAACCAGGCTCGGGTCGATCAACAACTCGTAGCGTTTGCCACCTTTTTCCAAACGAGCGAGCACGGCATCGTCCAAGCTGACCATGAGCGCTCACCGATGGGTGTACCTCACCACGACGTTCAGTCGTCCAACGGCTTGAGTCGGTCGATTTGCTTGTTGACCTCTGCCCGGTCGAGCACGCGGTAACCGTTCGAATCCACGACCGTGACTTCAACGGCGTCGCGATTCAGTTCCGAGTCGTTGGCCGTTCGAAGCGCTTCGAGACCCAATTTCATGGCTGCGTTCAGCGTCATGTTGGCCTTCCAGTTGTCTTCAAAGAACTCAATCACGGTGTTGCGACCCGAGCCAATGGCCCCGGCGTGGTAGGACTGGTAAGCGCCCGAGGGGTCGGTTTCGTAGAGGTGGATACCTTGGTCATCAACACCGCCGATAAGCAGCGCCGTTCCGAAAGGACGGGAACCGCCGTATTGGGTGAACGACTGCTTGAAATCGCAGATTTTCTTGACCAGCACCTCAACGGGCACGGTGGCGCCGTAGGTGATGCGGTTGATTTGTGCCTCCACCCGTGCACGGGCGACCAGTTGGCGTGCATCGGCGACGAGACCCGAGGTGGCGATGCCGACGTGGCCGTCGATCTTGAACATCTTCTCAATGGACTCGGGGATGATGAGTCGGCTGATGATGCGCTTGTCGCACACCAATACGACGCCGTCTTTGAACTTCAAACCGGCCGTCGTCGTGCCGCGCTTGACCGATTCTCGGGCGTATTCAACTTGGAACAGTCGTCCGTCGGGGCTGAAAGTGGTGATACCGTGGTCGTATCCTCGTCCGCTGGGTTGCATGTGATGACCTCATCTTGTCGCTGGGTTGACACTTTATGAGCATGCGGGTTTCGCCGCCTGCGATGTCAATGCCCAAAAAATCGCCACCCCGTATGAACCCTCGGCGTCAAGCACCGCTATGAGGGACCGGTGCATGGGTGGACCATGCGCGTGGCCGTTTTGAGTTCTGGAGGGAAGGACTCCGCGGCTGCGTGGTGGTGGGCGATGTGCCAGGGATGGGAAGTGGCAGCCTTGGTCACCGTTGAGATCACCGGCGATGATTCACCGATGTTCCAACTCACCGGCACCCACCTTGTTGAGCAGCAAGCGGTGTTGGCGGGCGTGCCTTGGGTGAACGTGAAAACCAGCGGCGACACCGAGCACGACCTGGAAGATTTGGGTCATGCGCTGGACCAACTCCAGCTTGACGGGTTCGTCAGCGGCGCACTCCGGTCGGATTACCAAAAATCGAGGTTGGAGCGGCTTGGTCAACGTTTGGGGCTGCGAAGTTGGACGCCCCTCTGGCATCACGACGGCCTCCAACACCTGCAGGATTTGGTTGAACACGGCTTTGAAGTGATGATCACCAGCGTCAGCTGCGAAGGTCTCGATGAGACGTGGCTCGGCACGGTGCTCGATGCGACCTCGCTTCGGCGCTTGGCCCAACTGGCTGAACGCTACCGGTTCAACGTCGAAGGCGAAGGCGGTGAATACGAAACGTTGGTGGTGGCCGGCCCTCACTTGCCAGGTCGCGTGGAGGTCGCGTTCGACATCGATTGGAACGGTCACCGAGGCGAACTTCGGTTTCACTGAACGGCAGCACGAGCCAGCGCCACGGCTTCATCCACGATTTCACCGGAGACGCCGACGTGGCTAAGGGGATTGAACATGGCCTCGAGTTCTTCTGCCGAAAAAGCTGCAGCGATGGCCGGTGTCCTGCTGCACACATCGATGAGCTCCTCTTTGTTGGCCACCGCTTCAAACGAGGCAGCACGCATGACCTCGTGGGCCTCGTCGCGCGCCACGCCTGCATCCACCAGTTCGATCATGATTTTTTCAGCCATCACGAGGCCCCGCTGGGCGGCGATGTTTTCGAGGCAGCGTTCCTTGTCCACCCACATGTTGGTCAGGACGTTGGCGGTTTTGGCAAGGACATCTTCACACAGCGCTGATCCGTGCGAGAGCGTGAAGCGCTCACTGCTTGAGTTCGCCAAGTCGCGCTCGTGCCACAAGAGGGCGTTTTCGTAGGTGGGAATGATGAACGAACGAACGATTCGTGCCAACCCTGAGGCGTTTTCGGATTTGATGGGGTTCTTTTTGTGCGCCATGGTGGATGAACCCACCTGCTTCTTCACATCGAACCCTTCACCGGCCTCGGCCAGCTCGGACCGCTGGAGGTTGCGCACCTCTTGGAGGATTTTTTCGCAGGTGGTCGCCACGTTGGCCAACCACGAGACGTATTCCACGTAACGGTCCCTTCCAACGACTTGGGTCGTTGCCAACGGCACACCAAGACCGAGGTGCTCCATGATCAAACGCTGCAGTTCACGAGCATGCTCACCTTGTGCAGCACCCGTGCCGACCGCCCCGAGGAATTTGCCCACCGCCACCCTGGGTGTGGCTTCATCCAGGCGAATGAGCTGGCGGCGCAATTCATCCAACCAGACCGCCGCTTTGAGCCCGAACGTGATGGGTACGGCGGCTTGGCCGTGGGTTCGACCCAACATGACGGTGTCACGCTCCCGCTCGGCCACGTCAGCGCACACCGTGATCAAGTCGCACAGGACCTTTCGCAACAGGACGATGCTGTCTCGGAGTTGCAACGCCACGGCGGTGTCCACGATGTCGTTGGAGGTCGCTCCGAGGTGGATGCACCAACCGGCGTCTCCTGCCGCTTCGGCCATGGCTTTGGTGAGCGCCATGATGTCGTGGCGCGTTTCTGCTTCAATGGCGGACACGCGCTCCTTGGTGACCGACTGAGGGTTGGCGATGGCTGCCACGGCCTCGTAATCCGCTTCGGTGACGCGACCGAGTTGCCAGTGTGCCCAAATGAGCGCCCGCTCAACTTCCAGTTGGCGTTCATGGCGCCCCAATTCCGACCAAATCTGTTTGAAATCTTGACAGCCATACCGGTAGTCCAACGGGCAAAACGCCATGGTGTTAGGCCGACGAGTCGCTTCATCAACCTTGCCGTTTCAGTTGTTGAGGTGAGGATTCAGGGGGCGAATCCAGTGGTTGAAACTCACCCATCATGACCGTTCGAATCAGCAGCACGGCAAGGATGCTCGACCCCGCAAAAGCAACCCCAACGTACGGTGAAAGGTCGTACCACATCATCGCCACGCCGCACAACGAAAGGTACGCAACCACTTGGCACACAGCGGAGGCCACTTCGAGCCGCTGCAAACGTTCTTTGGACAATTGAGTTTCATTTTCCAGCACGTAGGTGTAGATGAGAAAGTACACGGCTTGGAACGGCAGGGCAGCTGCAACGATGGTCAGGGCAACTTCACGAACGGCTTTGGGATTGGTTTCTTGTTCAATCCCTTGGAACAGCATCAACGCCGTGTTGGTACCCAACAGGGCTGCCATGATGGTCCAACGTTTGTCTTGTGATGAGGTTCGGCTTTCAACGTTGACCGACCCGTCGCTCATGGGAAAACATCGAGTTGAGGGTGTTTGATGTTTCCCCTCTTTGGCGAGCACACGAGGCCGTCTCGCACGTTGCCCGCTTCATCCGAGCAGGCTGATGGCGAGGCCGGTCACGGTGGCCACGATCATCAAGAGCACCATCATGGCCACAGGGCCGTATTGGTTCTTGTCATCCAAGGCCGTGCCGAGAAATCCATCACGGCGGATGGCTTCAGCGAAACTGGAAGCTTCTTCGAAAGGAGGAGGATCACGTCGCGGAATGCGCTCTCCGGATCGAACTTCGCCGCTCATGCCACCACGAAGCCCCCCAAGGTCATAGCGATTGCCCATTCCTTCGGGTCGCAACCCTCATTCACCCCTGCCGAGGAACAGGGGACATGGACCGGTATCGATTCACCGATGCAGGGAAGCGCATTCACCTCGCCGTGGAGGGAAGTTGCGGGGGTACGTCGTTTGGTCTGCACATGGCCGCCGACGTCATTGGAAGTGGGCAACGCGTTTTGTGGGCTTCGAAGGCGTTGCCCAACGCCGAACGCTTCGCTCAACTCTTTGCGCACTTGTCGTTAACAGAATCCTCACGCTTTCACGCCATGAATTTCGGTGGACGGTTTGACCGGGCAGTCGACGCCATCATTGAAGCCGCCAACGCCTTGCCGAGCGTCGGGCTCATCGTCTTGGACGATTGGTGCGACAACACCGGTCGAATCCCGAACACCCAGGTCGAGCAGGTGAAACGGTTGGGGGCGTTGGTCGACAACGGTGTCACCCTGCTGCTGATCTCAAAAGGATCGGTCGATGCCAGTGGAAAAAGCGATGAAGCCATTCGCCCGAGGGCGCTTGACGCCATGAGCGAGGCTGGGTATGAGGCATGGACGTTGAGTCGGCCAAGCGACGGTGCCAAGCGTCGGTTGACAAGCGGCCAAGAGACGTTGGGTTTGGTCATCGAAGATTCAGGCTTCGTCCTCTGAGTCCTCACCGAGCAAAGCGGCCATCTCCTCCAACGCGTCTTCGTCGGGTTCGTCAAATTGCTGTGGGTTGCGAGCGCCGCCTTCGAGTTCATCCTCACCGGCCACCTTGGGAGCCGATTTATCGAGCATCTCGGTTCGGTTGTTCATGGCTTGTCGAGAAATGAACCAGACCATCAGGACGAGGGTCACGAGACCAAGCAGGTAGGCGATGTTCTTGCTGGTCTCCGGCTCCATTGTGAAGGCTTTGTTGACGTTGTTCTCATACCTTTTGGTGTTCTTCTCCGTCATTTCGCCCTTCCCAAGCCAGCGGTTGAGCGAGGTGACGGCGTGCACCGTCGGGGGGTTCCACCCATCCGTCAAACGGTGGTGGGATGTTCACTTCCTCCCATCGGTCGGACGTTCGTTCCTTGCACTGCGGGCAACGCAAGCCTTGACTTCGCCCCATGGATTTCAACCGGACGTTGCAAGCACCGCACAGCGGACGTTGATGCTGGCGTGGGACGTGCTGAACCAGTCGAAGTGCTTCGAGGTGGCGGCGGCCCGTTTCATCCATCAAGCCGCGTCCATCGATGCGGTCCCCCGCTCGAAGCCATCGAGCCAAGCGATTCACATCGCCGGATTCGACGTAGGCAAGCCAAGGCCCGTCATCGGTTTGCACGATGGCGTGCTTTCGGACAGGATCCACCTCAACGGCCTCAACCAGAGCAGATGCATCCTCGCCGAGGTGGTCGCCCGATGCTTGGTTGGTGGCGAACACTCGCCAACCACTGGCTGCTTCGGTGCCTGCAGCTTCCAGCAACACCCGTGCAGCGTCTGCTGCCGTGCCTTCGTCGTGGGCCCGGACGCCAAACAACACCGGAGAGGGGCCCCGAGGTGCGAGCAAGGCAGCGCCACGGCGCGGGTCCCTCGTCAAGAAGGTCCCCTCCATGCCGTCAACCTCCGCCAGCGCTTCGCCATCGACCCCACGTGGTCCTGTTTGCCCCTCCATTCGCCAGGCGATGGCCTCGTAGGTGACGGTGGTTGCCGGCCACGCGATGGCCGCCGTCGCACCCACCCGTCCCAAGCCGCCCCAAGAGCGGTCCGCGACGGGCAACTCGTCGGCGTGAACGTGCTGTCGGACGGCACGCCAATACAAAGCGGAGGATGGGGGCTGATCGAACCACACCATACCAGGGTCCGTTGGATGCTGAACCCTGTCGGAATGATGGGAAGATTCCACCAACCCTGACAACGGTTCCAGGTGTGCGGACCAATAACAATCGAGGTGAGCCATCAACGCGTCACGATCGGTTGGATTCAATTCCACGGCAACCGCAGCGTTGCCCCGGGTGCGCCCCGGTGCCAGCGGCCAAAGCCGCACCAACCGAAGTTCACCCACCTGAACTGAGGAGGGAAGGGACGCCAACAACCGCCACAGGGTGTGGGTCGTGCAGCCGCCACCGAGGTGGTCTGTGTCGTCCAAACCCAACCAGCCCATGCTCTCACCTACGGTTCAAAGAAATCCCCGTCGTCCTGTTCATCCACCACACGGTTGACTACACTGGAGACACCGAGATGAGCGCTCACATGGAACAATCGTGCACCAACCGCCCATCCTGCTCCCATGTCCGAGCGACGGTCACCGACCATCGCGTCAAGTGGATGTGGTGGTCGGGGTTTGGGCGACCACCATGCCACATCCTCACGCGGTGCGGGATGCAAGCCGGGTTGGTGTCGGACCAACGTTGGCGCTTCGTGTGTTCGTAGGAGGCGGTGGCCCAATGCCAGCATTCCTGGTTGAGGCTTCCGGCAACCGCAGTTGTCACGTCGACGGTGCGGGCAGGTGATGACGGCGTCAAGAAGGGCGTCTGCGTCCTCGGCAAGCAATCGCTCCTGGAGCGCAGTGTGAATCTGTTCAAGGCGGTCCAACCCCCACAACCCTCGCATGACCGGGGATTGGTTGGTGACCACGCACACCAGGTAACCGGCTCGCTTGAGGTCTCCAACGGATCGGCCTGCACCCGGCAGCAGCGCGAGTTCCTCCGGCCCGTTGACGTAACCCTCACGACCCATGTTCAGGACACCGTCACGGTCCAGAAACGCAATGGGGCGTGAGTGGTCGAGGGCGGCTTCCAGCGCAGCAAACATCTGAACATGGGCCCCCCTCATGGCACACGCTCGTTGAGGACGAGCCTTGGAGTTGTCCATCCATCAAGAGATTCATAACCGACCGATGTCGAGATACTGGATGATGCTTCTTGACGCCAACACCGTGACCGCCCTCGGTGCGGCAGGGATGGTGCTTCTTGGTGCCTCGTGGCTCGGCCGGAGACGAGCTTCGGTGTTGCCCGCACAAATTGGATGGTTGCTCGTCGGGTTCTACTTTTTCAACCAAGCTTGGGTCTATTCGTCCCATGACGATGTGATCTTGACCGTGATGTGCGCTGCCACCCTCCCGCTCTCAGCCGGCATGGCATGGTGGGAGCACTCGGCGGTTGACCGCCAGCGACAGGCCGTGACCTGGGCACGAGGCACCGTCGCCTTCGCCGGAGGACCGTATTTGCTCATCGCGTTCGTTCCTTACTTGAGCATGGCAGCCATTTGGTTGGTGGCCTCGCAGTCTGCGTGGTTCCTCCGGTTCACCACCGGCACCGACATTCAACTGGGCACCACATGGGTCAACGACCCCTCGGGCAGGGTGTCGTGGGAAGCATGGGACGGCAACCGTTGGTTCGCCACCGACTTCACGGGGGAGTACGCCTTCCAAACCGAACTGGTGCTGGCTGATGGTTCGCTGATCGGCATCAATTTCGTGCTTGCTTGCACGGCGTTGCAGTCCATGGTCCTCTTCATCGGAGCGATCGCCACACTGGATTTGGACTGGCGAAAGCGGGTTCGTGCGTTGCTGTTGGTGATTCCGGTCATCCATCTGCTCAATCTCTTCCGCAACGCTGGCCTCATCTGGATGCACCTGACCTACACGCAATGGGACCTGTGGGGAATGAGCGTCTTCGACTTCGGCCATACCTACGTGGCCCGGGTGGTGAGTTTGTTCGCCATGTTCCTCATCGCTCTGGTCATGTTTGACCTTCTTCCGAAGATGCATCAACACATCGTGACGTTGACGGCACCCCTTTCACGAAATCCATCGTGATTGGAACACGTCCTCGGGAGAGACCCATCACGGATGTGTGCCTACCGCACCTGCCACGCCAATCACCCACAGTGGAATCAAAGTCGTCATCCACCCGGACGGCGCAAGGTAGGATTCTATAGAGGTGCACACGCCGGGAGTCGAACCCGGGTGGAGAGGTTGGGAACCTCCCATCATAACCACTAGATCACGTGTGCGCACATCGGGCTCACCGGCAGCCTTCATGACTTCTCCGGTCAGAAATTGTCATGCACCACGGCACGATGGCGATGTGTGCACGACGTGTTGTCTCCGTTCACCTTTGCCCGTGGCCACCGTACCGTTCGCAACCGCTGCGCGTTGGCCGCCCTGACCAACAAACAGAGCCACGAGGATGGATGCCTCTCGGACGAGGAAACCCGCTGGCTCACGCATCGGGCCAAAGGAGGGTTCGGGATCGTCACCACCGCCGCGGCCAACGTCACCAAAACCGGCAAGGGATGGGAGGGCGAACTGGGGGTCTACGACGACGCCCATCTCCCAGGACTTCGCAACCTGGCCAATGAACTGCGAAGCCATGGCGCTCTTTCCCTCGTCCAACTGTTCCACGGTGGCATACGCGCACCCACCTCACTCACGGGCGTCCAACCCATGACGGCCTCGGCAACGGTTCTGGATTCGGACGAACATGGCACTGCCCGTGAAATGACAGCGGAGGAGATCGAGGCGACCGTTGAAGCGTTTGGCCAAGCCGCTCAGCGATGCGAAGGTGCAGGGATGGACGGTGTGGAACTGCACGGCGCCCACGGCTACCTCATCGCACAGTTTCTTACCCGACATTGCAACCGTCGAACCGATGAATGGGGGCTGGAACAGGACCCGGTTGCCTTTCTCAGGACCATTATCCACCGAGTCAGAGAACGCACCTCTCCCGACTTCCTGGTGGGCGTACGCCTCTCGCCGAAGATGCCCCAACTTGGCTTCACGTTCGAGGAGGGGATGCGGGTGCTGGACGCCGTGAAAGAACTGGAGCTGGACTTCATTCACGTGAGTTGCTGGGACATTCTCGAAACCGCCGAACACAACGGCACAGTGTTGCCCATGACGCAGCATTACGCCGAGGCCATTGACAAGCGCGTACCGCTGATGACCACCGGCGGAATCTGGTCAGCCGACGACGCTCAACTCGCCATGGCCATGGGGGCCGACTTGGTTGGCGTTGGGCGGGTGGGCATCGCTCACCCCGACTGGCCCGAGCTGCTCTCGCGGAGAGGCAAAACCATCGGGCGGCCGCCGTTCACCGTCCAGCACCTCAAAGAAGCCTCCCTTTCACCCACGTTCATTGATTACATGCGGCGGTGGGAAGGTTTTGTTGCCGATTGACGACATGCACAACGGTAGC
>WTJK01000003.1:29734-30917 GCA_011524855.1 Methanobacteriota archaeon
CCCGAGGAGTATACCCGGTGAAATTCGACTCATGATTCTGACCGGACCACTCGCTCCAGATGTTAGGAAGAGGATACACCGAGCGTTGAAGTGTCGACATCAACGGGAGATACTTCCGGCAGTTCGATGAGGCTCAGCCTCAGCACACACCCCGCCAACACCGCAGCGAGGATGAACAAGGCTGCTCCGGTGAAACCCGGTGTCCCGATACCCACACGGATGGTGACCGTGGAGAGGACAAATCCCGTGTTTCGTGCCAGTTGAGTAAAGTCGACAATGTGCTTGTAGGACACCAAGAGGATCATGATGTCCGAGAGAATCAAGAACGTAAAGAAGTCCAGGAAAAAGACGGTGCGACTGAGATCACCTTCTCCGTTCATGGTGCTGGTGGACCATGTTGTGAACGAGTACAAGGCCAGCAGGGCATACACCACGACAAGGACACATGCCAGCGTTTTCTTTTGTTGAATGAAGCGATTGACGTTCTCACTTGCTTCCTCGTCGTGATTGGTTGTTTTGGTCACACGCCGAAAGTAAAGTGCGGTGAAAAAGAGGACAACGAATGCGAGGGCTTCCAAAGCGATAAGCGCGACATCTTGGTCAACAGAAACAGCAGAGGTGGCGTCAACATCGGCCAAATTTTTGAACATGTCACGCACGACAACCAGACTCATGACCTCGAACTGTTTTCCGATGGAAACGGAAAACGATTCCGGGATGGCTCGAATCAACTCGTACACCTCGTACGCCAGGATGATGGAAAACGGCGTGTACAGCGCATCCAAATACGAATCCACGAAAGTGTTCAGGCCGGGGATTTCCAGCAACTCATACTGGTGCAGCAAGCACGCAAGCACGTGAAGGATGAAGCCAACAATCGCCGTGTTGATGGCCAGGTGGCGCAGCCGCTCGTCCGTGGTTTCACCCAAGAGACGTTCGTAAAGGCTACCGCTTTCCACGCTGTTAGGAAACAACTTGACAATATGTACGCCTGTTTTTCCCCCAACCAGCCAAACGAAAGCAATTGAATATACTTGGGAGGCAACATCAATCGGTTTTGGCACCATCATTGGAGCCATCAGAACACATGTCAACATCGCAGCAGAAGGATGCAAGATTAAGCGAATTGACGAGGGCAGGCAAGGGGGGAACGATGTGAAACGCTTCTACGCCCTTGCCGAGC
>WTJK01000035.1 GCA_011524855.1 Methanobacteriota archaeon
TCGCTCAAGACCGAACCCTTTGACGCCAAGATCGAATATGCCCGTACCCCGGTCGAGAACGCATCGGGTTGGTCGAACAACACGACCACGATGACCAACGTGTGCGACGAATTGCTTGACGAGTTCAGCGAGTTTAACGACTGCACCCTGGTGCTCGGTCGGCAAGGCATTCACAGCGGGGGCTTCTTCAATTTCGAATTCGTGGTGGCGCAGCCCCTCGAAATGCGGGCCATCACCGACGACGCCAATCCGTATTGGAGCAACGTGACGTTCGACTACCCCGAAGCGGCCGAAGCCGGACCGCCCATTTCCTCCATGCGAGCCGTTCGATTCCTCGGGCCGGAGGCCTTTGACGGTGAATTGGCCGACCGGCTCAGCGAGAACATCATCGCAGGGTTGGGCCAGTGGCCCACGCCCGAGAACATGACCGAACAACGCGGCGTCATTTTGCCCTCCACCATCGCCAGTCAGGCCCAAGCGAACGTGGGTGACGTGCTCGACACGCTGACCTTCGCCTACGTCGTGGACGAATCCACGCTGCTCGAGGGCACCGTGGACGACGAGAACTGTGCGGGCGAGGTCACACCTGAAAACAACGAGATGATCTACTGCCGCATGTGGATGACGGTGGAGAACCTCACCGTGATGGGCATCTACGAGCCCTGGGATTTTGGCAACCCCACCCTGCCGTTCAACCCTATTTTCTCCACGTGGACGGTGCTCGAGGAAACCCAGCGAGCCGTGCTGATGGACAACGACCACATGTACCTCGGCGTCACCATCGACCGCGGTCAACTACCCACCTCCTCCACTGCTGAAGCAGCAGACTGGTTGGAGGCTTTGGGTACGGAAGTCCAGAGCGGTTCCTACACCGACGAGGAGGTCGAGCTGTACTACACCGACATCGTCAGCGGGACCATCCTCTTCCTCAACATCTTCCTCGGCTTGATTCAAATCTTCGACTACATCATCATGATTCCCATCGTCGTCCTTTCCATCGCCGTGCTCATCTACGGCCTGGTGCTGTCGCTTGAACAGCGTCGCCGCGAAGTGAGCATTCACCGCGTCATCGGGGCCGACGGGCAAACGTTGCAGGGCATGGTGCTGCTGGAACTGTTCGTCATGGCGTCCGTGGCGTGGCTGGTGGGCTACCTCCTGGCCTTGTTCACGGTCCCCATCGTCCTCTCAGCGGTCGGGTTCATGGAATTCCGAGCGGGGGACTTTGACGTCAACCCCACCCTCAGCGTGGGCTCCACCCTGTTCACGGCCTTCACCACCCTCGGCCTGGCGCTGCTCTTCGGTCGGAGCCGGGCGCGTCGCTTCATCGAACTCGAAATCGAGGAAGGCGTGCGCAAGACGACCGCCGAGGCCGAACCCAAGCGATGGCTGCACTGGCTGGCCTTTGGGTTCGGTATGTTGGCTGTCGGTGATACTTGGCTGGAAGCCAACGGCAGCGAGGACGGGTTGGTCTCGAACTTCTTCATCGAAGGGCTCATCGGCATCTTCGGGCCCTTCGCCCTGTGGATCGGCGGTGCGTTGCTGCTTGGACGCATCGGCGCCAAGGGACCGCAAATCATGCAGGTCATCTTCGGCCGAACCACGCTGCTGAAGGACGTCAAGCGGGGCCTCAAGGGCTCCGGTTCGGCCGAATCGGTCAACCGCTTGGCGGTCATCATGCTGCTCACCCTCTCCATCGTTACGCTGGCTGCCGTGCAAGGCTACACCGGGACGCTGGTGGACGAGAAAACGGTCGATGCGACGGTGGGCTCGGACCTCAAGATCACCTTCGAGGAACCGCTCAACGAATCGGCGGCCCTGGCCCTCGTGGGTGAGTTTGTAGACAACGGGGTCACGCCGGTGGGGACCAGCGTGCCTGAATTGACGCTCGCTGACGCCAACGGCGGCGATGCGCTGCAAACCTTCGTGCTGTTCGACGGCCAAGACGACGTGCTTCGGTGGAGCGAACAAGCGCTGCCCGGCGAAGACGTCGCTGCTGCCTCGGCGGCCTACGCTGCCGGCGGCTTCAGCGCCGGTGAGGATGCGGCGTACTCCCTCGACCTGCCCGGTTCGGACCGCGGTGGGGACGAGAACCGCCTCGACGA
>WTJK01000032.1:0-1719 GCA_011524855.1 Methanobacteriota archaeon
GCAGGCGAACATGTCGTAGGATTCACGGTAGTTGCGGGTGATCTCGAAAGCGAACCTTCTCGGCCAGGGCTGGGTCGCCGATGAGCAAATCCACCTCAGCGGGGCGGAAGAACTTGGGATTGGTGCGGACCCGGACCACGCCGTTTTGGTCCGTGGCGATGGTGTCCACGTCTTCGCCCGACCAGGTGAGGTCCATGCCGACGTGGGAAAAGGCGAGCGAAATCATGTCGCGCACGCTGTGCGTGCGACCGGTGGCCACGACGTAGTCACCGGGCTGCTCCTGCTGGAGCATGCGCCACTGCATCTCGACGTAATCGCCGGCGAAGCCCCAGTCGCGCTTGGCGTCGACGTTGCCGATCCACAAGCATTCGTCGAAACCATGGGCGATGCGTGCGGCGGTCATCGTCACCTTCCGGGTCACGAACTCGAGACCGCGGCGGGGGCTCTCGTGGTTGAACAGGATGCCCGTGCAGGCGAACATGTCGTAGGATTCACGGTAGTTGCGGGTGATCTCGAAAGCGAACACCTTGGCGCAGCCGTAGGGCGAGCGGGGGTGGAAGGGCGTGAGTTCGGTTTGGGGCACGTCGCGCACCTTGCCGTACTGTTCGGAGGAGCCGGCCTGGTAGAACCGGCACTGGGGGGCATGCTTGCGAATGGCCTCGAGGCAGCGCAGAGCGCCCAAGCCCGTGATGTCGGCGGTCATCATGGGCGAGCGCCAGGACTCGGGAACGAAGGACATGGCGCCAAGGTTGTAGAATTCGTCCGGCTGGGTTTGGGCGACGGCATTGTCGATGGAGTTCTGGTCGGCCAAATCGCCGTTCAGCAGGTGGAAGTTGTCGTGACCCATCAAGTGGTTGATGAGGCTTCGACCCGAGGTGGGTTGGGAAACGCGGCGAACCAATCCGTACACCGTGTAACCCTTCTCGAGCAGGAGTTCGGCGAGGTAGGAGCCGTCTTGTCCGGTGACGCCCGTGATCATTGCGGTTTTGCTGCTCATGAGGGTTGGGACATGGTGCTCCTTTTCAAACGGTCGCTTTGGCGACGGTTTGGGGCGACGATTGCGCTTTGGCCCTTTCAGTTTAAATACGCCTTGACCGACCTTTCGGCATGGTTCTTGGCGCGAAGCAAACGCGCCCTCGCCTCCTCGTGGTTCGCGGTTCCTTCGCCACGCTGGGGGGCGCCGAACGCGACCTGCTGCAACTGGTGCGCACGGCGCACGACCGGTGGGACGTGACGATCGCCACCCTCACTTGGACCCCCGAAGCCGAAGCCTTGCTCGCACCGGCCAGCCCGACCGTTCATCGACCGGCACAACCCATGGTGTGGCCCGAAGGCGGTTGGGCCGAAGTGTCGGCCAAAGGCAGCCGTGAAGCGGCCAAGGGATGGGCATCGCTGGACCTTCCATGGTCCGAGTTCGATGCCGTCCACCTCACCGTGGGGCGGGGCACGCTGGACATCTTACCGCTGATTCCCTCCCATCTGCCGGTGCTGTATTACTGCCACGAACCGCCGCGCTGGCTCTACGAAGACGTGCTCCATCGCCACCCCGACGGACGACCCAAACGCCCCTTGTGGCTCACGAAGCTCGTGTTTCGACGCCAACGCCGCCTCGACCAGCGTTTGGTGAAGGCCTTGTTGTTCCGTCCCAACAGCACCGTGTTCGGCAATTCGCCGTGGAGCCAACGCTTGCTCGAACGCACCTATGGACTGCCCTCGCCC
>WTJK01000032.1:1819-30455 GCA_011524855.1 Methanobacteriota archaeon
CGGAACGCCGTACGCTCTCGTTCAAGCCGGTGGTGGCTCGGACGAGGCCAAGCGCGCCCTCGTCGCCGAGGGCGAGCGTTTGGGCGTGGAGGTCCGCTGCTTGCCACGGTTGAGCCAAGCCCATCTTGTGAGCGCCGTGCGCCGTGCCCATGCCGTCGTTAGCCACGCCCGTGAGGAACCGTTTGGTTTGACGCCTCTCGAAGCCATGGCGGTGGGCGTTCCCCCGTTGATGGTGGACGAAGGGGGATTCCACCACACCATGAAGTCGGCTGGCGCAGGGCGCCTTGTCCACCGTCACGATGCAGATGGATGGCGAGCGGCCTACACCGCTGCGAGTGACCCCGAGCTTCGCCAACAATGGGCCGAAGCAGGCCGAAACCACGTGGCAACGAACTACCCGCCCGAAGCACAGATTGAGGCGGTGGAACGCCTGCTCCACGACCTTCTGCAACCTCAGGCTTCCTGAATCGCTTAAATCCCCTGAGCAACCATCTCTCTCATGGAACACGAGGCGAAGCCGCTGGACATGCTGGTGGTCGGTGCCGGAGGCATCGGCAGCCAGGTGCTTGAACTGCTGACCGCCGCCTTGCGGCGGGTGAACTTGACCGGCACGATCACGGTGATGGACGGCGACATCGTCGAAGCGGGGAACCTCGGTCACCAACGTTACACAGCGAACGACATCGGTCGCCCCAAGGTCACCTGTTTGGCGCAACGCTTGGACGATGAAAAGAGCGGTGTGCGGGTGGTCCCCGACGACCACAACCTGCGAAGCGCCGACCAACTCACCGGCTACGACCTCGTGATGGTGTGCGTTGACCGACCCGAACCTCGTCGGTTGGTGCATGCGCTTGACGTGCCGTGGTTGGACGTGAGATGCAGCGGCGACGGGTGGGTCGTGTTGTCCTCCGCTTCCCCGCCTGCATTGCTGGAACGCATGACGCCGGACCATCCACCGAAGAGCTGCCAGGTCGACGGTGCCCTTGACGCTGGGAACCTCGAATTCGGGTTTGCCGTCGCAGCTGCTCACGGTGCTCAGTGGGCGCTCCAGACCTGGCGCGGGCAACCGTCGGTGCCGCACACGATGGGCAGCCTCACCTACGGCACGCTTCGGTTCCCGGAGGTGTTGGCATGAGCGGGCAAGTCAACCTCGCTGTTCTGCCGCAGATGGCGGACCTGCCGTTCGGCGAACCTGTGTGGCGCAGTGCCTGCGAGGCGGCGGTGGAACAACGGGTGGACGACCCCGTCCTGCGCGACGTGCAGCGGGCCTGCAGCGAAGCGGGACGCTGGGACGGCGTGTACCTGCTCTCGGTGCTTGCCCGCCTCGAAACCTCGGTGCTGATCGACGCACAGGACCGCATCTTCCTCGACTGGGGGACGGCCGGCGAGGTTACACTGCAACCACCGGTCGGTGCTCAAGCACCGTTCAAACTGTGGGTCCACACCCACCCAAGGTTCGCATCGTACTGGAGCGCCACCGACACCCACAGCCTCGCTTTGGGCGCCACCGTGGTGGAACGCGCCATGGTGTTGGGACAACCGGGGCCCAAAGCCGCACGCAATGCTCGTTTCGTAGAGGTTGAGGAGGGGCCACGCTTGGCTCAGCACGGGCCGTTGGGTGAGTGGACCGAAGAAACACCCGTCCCGTGGGACGATTGGTACGCACAACACGGCCTGCTCACGGAGGTGAATGCATGACAGCTCGAGCCCCGAAAGACGATGAAGAGCACTGGAAGGCGTTGTTGGCCGTGGCGCTGGGGCGTGGACGTTCCATCGCCGACGTGATTGAACACCTCACGGGCGAAGCCCCGTCAGATGAAACGGTGGACGCCGTTCGCAACCGACTCCAATTTGCACAGGAGAACGGTGAAACCGTCGAGATCCTGGACGTTGTTCGCGCCGTCACGGCCATGCAGGACGCTTGGTCCTGATCACTCGTTCACGTACGTGGGTCGGCGGTTCTCGATGAGGGCCGACAGACCTTCGAGGGCGTCCTTGGTGGCGAAGATCGTGTGCAACCCGTCAAGTTCCATCTTCAACCCTGCCGACAAATCGGTGGTGGCCGTGGCGTCGATGAGGTCGCTGGCCATCTTGAGACCGATGGGAGCGGTGTAGGACAGGCTCTTGATCTGACGAGCCACCGTTTTGTCCTCAGCGTCGAAGCCTTCGGGGCACTGTCCTGCCATGAGGGTCGCCATGTTGGCGTCGGTGAAGAAGGATTGAGCGAATTTCGCCACCGGCGATTGTGCGTTGGCAGGGGCGCCAGGGTACTTGTTCGCTGGCTTCCCGGCCTTGGCCAATTCGGCCACCTGAGCATCAACCTCGGCGACGTCGACAAGGTGCGTCACAAGTCCAAGATCCGCCGCCACTTCAGCGTTCATGAAGTTCCCAGCCAGCACGGCCCAACGGGCAGCGGGGATACCGCAAATGCGAGCAGGCCGTTGCGAGCCGCCCAGGCCCGGGTAGATACCGATGGACGTCTCGGGGAAACGGAATTGCGTGCGGCGGGTCCCGATGCGGTAATCGCATGCCAAGGCAAGCTCCAATCCGCCGCCCAGTGCGAGGCCGGTGGTGAGGGCCACCGTCGTTTTGGGTGATGTTTCAATGGCGTTGAGCAAGTCGTGACCCTCTGCTGTGAAATCGTAGATGTCGGGGATGGCGTCGGCTCGGATTTTGTCAACAAAGAACTTCACGTCGGCTCCTGCAACGAAGGCCTTGCCGGCTCCGTCCAACACGACGGTGTGTACCGCATCGTTGGCGTTGGCGGCGGCCACTGCGGCGGTCAATTGTTCCACGACAGTCACGTTCAGTGCGTTCATGGCTTCTGGACGGTTGATGGTGATGGTCGCAACGCCGTTGTGGACATTCGTGTCCACGTAGGAGAAGGACCAGTCGCTATCGCCCTGTTCGGTGAAGAAGGACGGAACGCTCCACCCCTCACCGGCAAGGTCGGCGTAAGCCTGCGCCATGCGCAAGGCTTCGCCAACACCGAGGCGGTTCATCAGTTCGAACGGACCGCGAGCCCAACGGAGGCCGACTTTGGCACCGCGGTCGACGTCTTCCATGCTGCACACGTCTTCGTCAACGATTTGGGCAGCCACACCGAACACCACACCGAGAAGGCGCTCGGCGACGGTGGTGTACTGGGCTTCGTCGTAAGCCACGTCATCGCCGATGGGCCACTGTTCGTTGTTGGCCACGAGGTCGCGCAGGTTCTGAGCGCCCACGTAGCGGGGCGTGTGGAGCTGTTCGGCCAAGTAGTCCGTGGAGTGCAACGCAATCGGCGGACCGGTGAGGTTCATCAAGCCGAAGGGGCCGAGGCCAATGCGGAAAGCCTTGCAGGCGATGGCGTCGATTTGCGCCGTTGTAGCGACGCCTTCCTCGAGCAGCAAACAGGCCTCGTTCAGCCACGGCACGAAGAATCGGTTGACGACAAAACCGGGTCGGTCAGCGCACACGATGACCACCTTGCCGAGCATTTTGCAGTATTGAACCACGCGCTCCACGGTGGAGGCGCTGGTGGCTTGGGCCGGAATGACCTCAACCAAGCGGTTCTTGGCGGGGTGGTAGAAGAAGTGCAAACCCACAAAGCGGTCAGGTCGACCGGTGGCTTCGGCAAGGGCGTTGACGGAAAGCGACGACGTGTTGGAGGCGAGCACGGTGTTGGGGCCGCACACCTTGTCCAACGTTGTGAACACGGCGGTCTTGACGTCAAAGTCTTCGAAGACGGCCTCGATCACCAAATCCGTGTCCTCGGCCGTGTTGTCCACCCCGACCACACCGGTGATGCGTCCTTTGATGGCATCCACTTGGTTGGGCGAAAAGATGCGCCGTTCCACCGCTTCCTCGAGGAAGTTGGCAATGATGCCTTGGCCACGCTCCACCCACTGGGCCTCGCGGTCAACCATCTGCACGTCGAATTCTTCCTGTGCACTTTTCTGAGCAATGCCGGAGCCCATGTTGCCGGCTCCTACCACGGCGACGCGTTGAATCGGTTGGTCCATGCACGGCGGAAACGCGGGTCACTCAAGAAGCATACGGGCTGACCTCATGCGAGGTATCGGTCCCAAGCGGCGGCCATGTCCCGGTGGAATCGATCGGGTGCAAGAAACGCAACGTGGGCCATCAGCGAAGCATCCGGTGCTCGAGGCGCGCCCTTGCGAGCGGCCCAAGCTTCCACATGCGATGCAACAGCAGCACACCAAACATCCGCATCCTCGGGGTCGATGGCCGTTCCCTGAGGGACCAGTTCGTTGTGAGCCGGCCGGTCCGACACCACCACCGGCTGGCCTGCCGCCATTGATTCAACCGGCGGATAACCAAACCCTTCGGCACCCGACGGGAACAGCAAGGCTTGGGTGTGCCACCGATAGGCGTTCAGGACGTCGTCGCTGATGCCTGAACCCACGTGCTGCCACGGTACACCGGCCGCAGCGGCCAGTTCCGAAGCAGCCGCACCGCCGTAGGGGCAAGCGTCGCCCCCGATGTGGTGCACGCGCAGTTGCTGCAGCACCTCATGCGGCAAAGCCGCCAGGGTACGAATCAGGAAGCCCAGCCGCTTTCGCGGGTCGTGGCTGCCCACAACGAGGAAATGGCACCGGTCCTCGGCCAAGGCCACTGGCGGCGCAGGAAGGGGTTCGGGTGGCGAGTAACGGTCCACTTCGACGCCGTACGGCACGCGATCGAGTGGCTTGCCCGGAAAACGCTCGGTGCAGAGGGCGTGCGTCGAACGCGTGTTGCAGACGAAGCCATCGGCTCGGCGCAAGCCGGCCTCCAGGCGTCGGAGGTCACGGCGCCGCACGATGGAGGGCCGCTGCTCACCGATGTCGAGCACTTCGCCGGCCAACGTCAGCCGTTCAGGGTAGAGATGGAAGGCATCGTGAACGTACACCACCACCGGTACGTTGGCCTTGGTCGGGACGAGATGAGCCTGCTCTTGGTCCGTGATCATCACCAGGTCGACCTTGCCTTGCCGCACGGCACGCCGAACGCGTCGCGGGTGCGCGACCCAACGCTGCCACAACCGGCGCCAACCGGGTGCCGTCGGGCCCAAGTCGTACTCCAGCACCCCCGCCAGCGACCAGCCCGGCACGTGACCGCCCTCCAAGGACGTACGCAGGTCATGAAACGCGCCGCCCAAGCCGGAGTGCGGCGAAAGGACACCGCCCCGGACAAGAAGGATGCGACGGTCATCGCTGCCGCTGCCTTCCTCCATGAAAACGGCAGCGGGTCACGCTTCTTGAAGCCCGCCCCGCCGGAGCCGCCCCGCACGGGATTGCTTGGGTGTGGAAAAGAAATCAAGTAGGAGAGGGTAAACAGTCCGATGAGCACCGATGCCCGAACCACCCATGATCCTCCAGCCCGATGCGTTCAACGCACTCCAGTCCGGCATTGACACCACCGTTGAACAGGGTACGGTCATCCGTTCCACGCTGGCGGCCCATTCGAACCAAGGCCCGTTCACCACCGAGTGGGAGGTGGCAGCAGCGGTGGAAGCCCTGCACGTGTTCGGGTCACGATGGAGCATCGAAATCTTGGCCGCCCTCTACATCACGGGGCCTCGCCGGTTCAACGAGATGAAGCACATGCTCACGGGGATTTCCAGCAGGACGCTCTCGGACAAGCTCCGGTTCCTCGCCGAGGAAGGACTCGTCCAACGCTTGGTCAACGATGGGCCGCCCGTTCGCGTGACGTACCAACTCTCCGAACACGGCCGAACCTGCGGGCGACTGCTCTCACCCCTTGTTGCCCACCTCAAGATCCTCCACGGTTCCGTTCGCTCTGTTTGACCCTCAAGCCTCCACGCGGTCGACTTGGCGCACCTCACCGTGCTGGAGATCAAACGCTGTCAAACGGCGCGGGGCATTCGAGCGGTGGTACAGGCAAGTGTCCAAACCAATCATGGCAGATCGACCGTCGTCCAAGTGCAGTGAACTCTGGTACACTTCGCCCCAACGCGTCGACCCTTGGGGAGGAATCGACACCGTCGGCGTGTGGCCAAACACCACCGTGCGGTGCGAATCCACCGGTTGAGTCGCCCGGTGAAAGGCGTCGCGTATCCACAGCAAGGACCGTTCGTCCGGTGCAGTCATGTCGCCCAAGGGGTCGTAACCTGCGTGAACCAAACGCCAGCGGTCCAGCACAAGGTGGGTCGGCAACGCCGTCATCCACGCCCGGTCATCAGCGACGTGGGCCCACATCGCATCAACGTCCAACACCCCATCAGCGTCCGTGTGCGCCTCCATGTACCCGTCGACGGTCGCTCGGCCACCGTTGTGGAACCAAAGTTGCAGGTCCATGTCAGCATCGTTGAGCCGTTCAGGTGTGAACTGCTCGACCATCATCGCTTCGTGGTTGCCTTTCACGGACCAACACCGAGGGTGACGACGAACCGATGCCACCGTTTCGCAACTGCCGGGCCCACGGTCGATGAGATCACCAAGGAACACAACGTGATCCTCAGGACCAAGGTCGAGCACCTCCAACAGCCGTTCGGCGGTGGCGTGGAAGCCGTGGACGTCACCGACCACCCAGATGCGATGCCCATCGTCCAACGCTTGCTGCAACATCGCCTCCAATCCATGATCACGCATGCTTCGATTCACCAACCAAAGAAGAAGGCGGTTCAGCGTACTTAAGGAAACAAAATTCGCACAACAAAGCGAGGCATTAAGGGCGGTTCGGAAGTTCGGATTTCTCATGCCTCTCTTGTCGCAGTGGGTTCGGCAGCGGCCGTGGTTGGCCGCCGGACTGGCTGGAGCGGCCACCGGCGTGGTCGGCTTGACCGGAGGGGTCGTGGCGGCCGCCGGAACCGTCGGTGCCTTGGCGCTGGGCGGCATTTCTACGCGCGCCACCAACACGGAGCACCCTCTGCGTCGACGCATTTTGAGAACCCTTGAGGACCGCCCCGGCCTTTGCTATCGCGAGCTGCAAGCCGCCTTGGCGGCGGCGAACGGGACGTTGCGCCACCACTTGGACGTGCTGCAATCGCAGCAGGTCATCACCGTGCTCCCGGTGAACGGGCGCACGTGCTATTTCGCCGGCGGACCCAGTCAGGTCGAAGTGTTGCGCAGCAAGGTGGTCAGCGAGGAGCGGATGGCCACCCAGCTGCCCATCGGCCTTTCCTTGGTGCAGCGCTTGATTTTGGAGAACATCGAACGGGAAGGGTCCCCCCGGTCGCAAGCTGAATTGGCCCGCCGCCTCGGTCGGACCCGCGCCACCGTTCACAGCGCCGTGAAGGTGCTGCGTCGCCGCGGCATCCTTCGCGACGACCAACTGTCGCTGATGCCGCACATCAACATGGACCTCTGCCGCAGCGTTCATCCCTCGGTGAATTACGAACACGTCGATGAGCGCCGATCGTGAGCGGTGCCCGTTACCGGTTCGCCCTGTTCACCGTAGGCCACACCCTGCCAAACACTTCCATCCATGCCACCTCAACTTGGTGTTCGAACGGTTTGTTTGCTTCTCGCCGGTTGGGCGACGCCAACAAAAAACGTCGCTGGAGCGGCGATTGATTCACAGCATTGAAAGACCCTCGCCGGCCGTTTCGTTCTGTGTTTTCTCTGCGGATGATTGAACAACCGCTTCCCTCGGTAGAACGCGACGTCGATGCCCTCGTCGAGTGGATGATCGGGTCGCTTGCTTTGGTTCGAAAGCGCGGGGAAGCGACCGCTGATGACGGCCGTGCTGGCCCGGTTCATCGCTTGCTGCGCGACCACCTGTTCGGCCAACCCGAGCGAGCATGGGACGCACAAATGCTTGCAGACGACCTCGCGCTGATGCCTGCCTCCTTGAACCATCATCTGACGCGCCTTGTGGAATCGGGGCTGGTGGGGTACACCAACGAAGGCAAGGGCTGGCGCAAGTACTACCTCAACGGCGGCAGCGTGAGCAACGCCGTCGCGTTGATGACGCAACGGACCCAATTGGTGTTGAAACAGCGCATGGGCATGCTTGAGTCACAATGGCACCGTCGGGGGATGGACCTGCCGGTGGAATTGGGCCAAACCGAAGCGCCGAGGTTGATGCTCGGGGTGGTGGACCACCGGCCGCTGCCCGTCCCGACGGAAGGGAGTTGGCTGTCCCATTGGATGAACGACTTCGGCCTCCTGGGGGAGCGCCCTGGAAAAGAATTGCACGCTGAATCGCTGACCGTCCGGCTGTTCGAGGATCTCTTGGGCCGAAACGAGCCGCTCTCCCTCGACGAAGCTGCGGAAGTGCACGGCGGGGACAAAGCACGCATCGGCCGTATCTTTGAGCGGTTCCGGGCCACCTCCATGGTGGAGCGTGTGCCACGAACCGACCGCTTGAACGTGGCGCTGTGGACGGCGATGATGTCCCAGCATGAGCGACGCGGCCCCGATTGGCTGTTGAAGAAAGGGGGCTTCCAGCGTTTGCTTTCAGACAGCACCCAATCCGACCTTCTTCGGCTTCTGGCCAACCAAGAACTGACCCTTGACACCCTTCAGGCACACCTCCGTGAGGTCGACGTGCGGGAACAAATGCTGCTGCTCAATCTCTTGGGCGGCCGTTTGCCGATGGGGTACCGCATGGCCGGTACGAGCGTAGAGGCCTTGCACCGAGCGGTGGAGACCCGATGCGACCGGGTGCTGCGTCGCATGATGCGGGTGGCGGGTTTGCTGGACGAAGCGATGTCGGCCATGAAGGAAAGTTCTTGAAAACCACCTTGGAGGCGCCAACATGACCTCGTTCATCGCTCCCAAACCGGGATCTTGGGACGGGGAGGCACGTCCGTTGTACCTTGCTCCGATGTCGGGCGTCACCGACCTCCCCTACCGGTTGCTCGCCAAGGAATGCGGGGCCGACGTGACGATCACCGAATTCACCAACTCAACGGCTCTGAGTCGTGAAGCCGCCGCCTCGTGGCGACGGATGGAGACGCACCACAGTGAAGTCCCGTTCATTCCCCAAATCTTCGGAGGCGACATCGATGACATGGCGACGGCCGCTGAAATGTTGGCAGACAGTGCCGACATCATTGACCTCAACTTCGGGTGCCCGGCCCCCAAGGTGACGAACGTGTGCGCAGGCGCAGCTCTGATGGGAGAGCCCGATCGCTTGGTCACCATGGTTGACACCATTGTGCAGCGCGTGGACACCCCCGTCACGGCCAAAATGCGGTTGGGCACCGGTCAACGGGCCAACAACGCCGTGGAGATTTGCGAACGCTTGGAAGCGGTGGGCGCCCAACGTTTGTGCATCCATGGACGAACGCTTCGCCAACGGTACACCGGCGTGGCGGATTGGGACACGATCGCAGAAGCCGTCAACCGGGTCGAGGTTCCCGTCGTGGCCAACGGTGACGTCGTCGATGCAGCCTCCGCCCGGGCCTGTTTGGAGCACACGCATGCTGCTGGACTCATGATCGGTCGGGGCGCCATCGGTCGACCCGGCGTGTTTGGCGACATCAAGGTCGGCCTCGGCTGGATGGACGAGACGGATTTGCCTTGGGTGGCAGCCACCGAGGAATGGCACGAGCTGAGCGAGGTGGGGCAGGCGTTTGCCCAGCGACGCTGGTGTTGGGACCGCTACATTGCGCTGAGCGAAGCCACCATTGGTATTCAGTCCAGGTGGATGCAGCGTCACGCCATTGCCTTCACGAAAGGGTTGCCAAGAGCGAAAAAAGCACGCTTGGCCATGCACGCTGAAGACACCGATAAGGGGATGGCCAACGCCATCAGTGCGTTTCTGTCAGCCGGCGAGTTGGCTTCAGAATGAGGATTCCCAATCTTCGATGGGGTTGGCCTCGTTCCAGGCTTCGTCGGTGGTTTCTCCACGGATCTTCAGCACTTCACGGGCCAAGAGCCAGTAGATGAGGGCCAGCGAGCGACGACCCTTGTTGTTGGCGGGAAGGGCAATGTCAACGTTGCGAAGGTGGTTGTTGGCGTCAACGATGCCGACGATGGGCAAGCCGGTGGCCACCGCTTCGCGGAGGGCTTGCTGGTCGTTGGCGGGATCGGTCACGAACAGAATATCGGGCTCAAGGTAGGAGCGAAGCACCGGGTTGGTCAGGGAACCGGGAATGAACCGGCCCACAGCGGAGTGAGCGCCGATGGCTTCTGCGAAGAGGCGAGCAGGGCGCTGCCCGTACTGACGAGCGCTGACGACCATGATGGACGGTGCGTCGTAGGTGTTGAGGAGAGCCGCAATCGAGCGGATACGGGCGTCGGTGATCGAAATGTCGAGAAGGTAAAGGCCGTCTTCACGGACACGGTCAATGAAGCGGCTCATGTCGGCACTCTTCTGTTGCGTACCGATGTTCACGGCGTTTTCCTCGTAGGTCTCGGCGGAAACGAGCAGAGCGGTCTCTTCAGACATGGTCAATCACGACAAGCCGCCCACTCACCTCCTGTATTAAACCGCTTCGTCGTGTTCCAACGTTTCGTTTCAAGCGCACGCACCGGGGAAAAGGTATCAATGGAGGGCGTCGAATGCTGCTCCATGGCGGAGCCAGCAACACGCACGGCATCGCCGTCACCTCCGCTCGTCGACGGTGCCGTTCAGCGAGAAGACGGGGTTTGGGTGGACGATGCGGGCGCTCCCCTCCCTGTCAGTGCGAGCGACGTTGAGCGGTTCGCCTACTGCCCCATGTCGTGGTACCTCGCCAAGGCGGGCAACGCCGGTGTCGGACAGGCCATCGAACGCGGGGTCGAATTGCACGAGGAACGCCATCGGGAAATGGAAGCCTTCCAAGAGCACAAGCACGAGACCGCTCGCAACTTGATCATCTGGGAATGGTGGTTCGCCATCATCCTGGTCCTGGTCGTGGACACGCTGCTGTTTAACTACGTGAGCGAAATGAACATCCAAACCGACGCGTTGTCGCGCCTGCTGGCCCTGTGGTCGTTCTCTTTCCTGGTCGTGGGCATCGCCAGCATCCTCGTTCCTTGGCGTACGTGGGTGAACCTTGACCCCCCGCCACCTCGATTCAAACAAAAATTAGCCACGGTGCCGTCGGTGTTCGAGCCTGAAAATTTTCGCGGCGGTTGGTTTCAAGGCGGCAGGGTAGAAGCGTTGTTGCTTCTCTCGGCCATCATCACCGCCGTTCACTCCGTCGCCTTGCTGTTCGCCAGCAACCGGGAGCAGGCCGCCTATGTGCTGGCTGTCACCGCCATCGGTTGGACCATGGCCACCACCGTTCGCCTGCAGCGAGCGCTGGTCGCCCACAACGAAGCCGTGACGATGGCTGAAAAGACCGACCTCTCGATGGACGACGACGTGGCGTATTCCGACGGCGACCCGAACAGCGGGTTGTTGATCGACGCTACGACCGGCCTACGAGGCAAACCCGACCAGATCGTCATCATCGATGGGGAGTTCATTCCCGTGGAGCAAAAAACCGGAAAGGTTCCCAAGCGACCTCATCGCTCCCATGTGATGCAGCTGCTGAGTTACACCCACTTGGTGAGCACCACCACCAACAAAGCCCCGCCGTACGGTATCCTTCGGTACGGACCGGATGCCCTGCACAAAATCGATTGGGACGATGATGCCAAAATCGACCTCATGGCAGCCGTTGAGGACATCCAGCGGACCATGGCAGAAGGTGGCGCAAGTCGCAACCACGAGCGACCTGGGAAATGCACCCATTGTTCGAGGAAGTACGCTTGCCCCGACGCGTTGGGTTGATTCACAAGAATCGGCCTTTGAGGGCCAACCGGTGTGGTCCACTCGACACGAGGCTCAGGAGCATTCGTCGACCAGGGGGAACTGCATGCAACCGTGCGTCACGGTGACGATGATGTCGAAATTGTCCTTGATCGGCGTGCCAAACGTGTCTTCACCCAGCCCGCGTGCACTGACCTCCAGCACCCACTCACCTTGAGCGAAATCGGGATTGGGTTGCAACCGCTCCTCCAAGGGCTGAGCGTCCTCGCTGACGTCTTGTTGCCATTGGATGCGCCCTTCAGCGTCGGTCAGTGTCGCTCGCACGTAGCGCGTGGTGTTGTCGGATGGCAAGAGGTCGGAGAACGCAAAACTGACACGGAAGTACACCCGAACTTCCTTGGTTTGGTCGTCGACAATAAAGGTCGAGCGGTTGGTGTACTCGTTGAGCAGTTCAAGAGGCGAAATGAATTCGTGGGACACTTCGATCTTCTCGTTGGTCAAGCTTTCATACGCCGGTTCCCGCAAGGATTCAACCCCCTCACGAGCGGCGATAAGGCCCATGCACCCCGAGGTGGAGCACAACAACACCATCAGCACCAACACGGCACCGCGGGAGGACCGACGCATCGTTTCAGCCACACGCACCACATCTATGAAAGCCGCGCTGGCCTGTCCACACCTTTCAAAACCCAGTTGTTCGAGCCGGCGGTTGTCTGAATGACGCGAACATCGGCTGAGCTCCGGCGATGACGAACCCTATGAACGCCGACAGACACTCAACTGAACTTGGCTCCGCAGGTGCCGCACTCGTCGGCATCCAACGCCAGATCCGCCCCGCATGCACCGCATTCTCCCATTTCGGGCGCCGGTGTTTCACGCTTGGGTGCGCGCCGACGACGAGCTTGTTTGGGTTTGCTCGATGTGCGACCGCCGTTGTCGAGGCTGTCCGTCGATGCCGAGAGGGGTTCGTCGTCCTCAAACGTAAAGTTGGCTTTGGCTTCGACCACCTCGTTACCAGCGAGTGATGAGTCGGTCAGCGACATGCCCACTTGGACCTTGTCGCCGGGCAGCACCCCTTCTTCACCGGTGATCTCAAACAAGCGTTCGCGGATGTCGGCATCCGATGCGCTGAGGTCGCCCTTGTCCTCGCCAAGGCTGACGATGGTGTCCTTGGATGCCAGGATGGCGTCGATGTCGTGGGTGGTTTCTTCTTGCCCGGATCCTTTCAGCGTCGTGGTCACCTGGTCCTTGTAGGCCTCGAGTTCTTCCTCCGTCATGTCCTCCAGGGCCAAGGCCTCGGCGTTCCGGCGGTCGTACGCTGCCTCCACTTCTGCTTCAGCCGCTTCGATGTTGGTGTCCCATTCGTCCTCGAGGTGCTCTTCATCGAAACCGAAGTCCTTGACTGCGTCTGCGAAGTTTTGCGTCCCGGTCACGATGCGGTCGTCGTCTTCCTCCTCAGGCAGTGCCACCGTGGTTTTCTCCACCGTACGGCGCTCTCGCCGCTCGCGTCGCTCGAAGAAGGAACTGACGTCCTGGAAGGCACCGCAATACGCACAGTTCTCGATGAGGTCCGGGATGGATTCACCGCACTCGTGGCAGTCGTGGAACTGTGCACGGGCTTTCTTGAGGTTGAACATGCAGTGAGGACAACGGTCTTCGTCGCCTTCAAGCTCACCGTCGCAGGATGGACAGTATTCGTAGATGTCTCGCTCAACCTCTTCCTCGCGCTCTCGCGTCAGCAACACAGCCGCCACCAGCACCCCGATGAGCACCACCGCTCCCAAGCCAAACAGGGCCATCGTTCCGGCACCTGAACCGGCCGTGCCTTCACCGGTGCCGTCGTTGGGCGCCAGGGTTGCAAACGAACGGGTGAACGTCAAACTGATGGAAGGGTCTTCGGGAATAATGCGGAGGGTGGACAGCGCCGCCGTGGCGGTGAAGGTGCACGAAACCGAAACGCGATCCCCGCGGTCGACCACGCTGACCTCGATCAAAGCGAGCACGTTGGTGTCCCCGTCCTCGCAGGTGTAGTTTGCCGTGCCGGTTTCTCGACTGGTCATGTCGATGTTGAGGGTGTAGGCCTCACCGTCGGTCAGCGGGTTGCTGGCCGCCTCACCGTTGATGTCGAGGAGTTGCAGGGAGGCCAACTCCCATTCGAGTTGAAGGCTGGATTCCACCAGCACCGTACCCGATGCAACGGAGTTTTGGCGATTGGCGTCCCAACTTCCTTGCGAAGGCACCCATTGTCCGTTGAACGCCGCGGTGTGAGCGCCAAGTTCCGTTGACAAGGTGTCGTTCCACGTGAAGGATGCACCCGGAGCGAGATAGATGGTTGGCGAAGAACCGTCCAAGCCGTCAAAGGTGTATTGGAAGGTACCCGACACGGTGATGTCACCGGTGTTTTCCATGGTGACCCGCCATTCGACATCGTCGCCCGAGCGTACCGAAGGCGTGGTGGGGATCGCCACCGCATCCACGTAAACATCGGGAATCGGTGAGAGGGTGAGTGATCCTGTGGTGAGGTCGTTGGCCGTGGATTCCTGAACAAACTCGGGGTTGTTGAACGGGTTGATGCGGGCGGTGAGGACGTGGTCACCATCGGGCAAGGAAAACAACGTGGACATGTTGATCTCGGTGCTGAACGGTTGCTGGCTGTACCCCGAGCCGAACATCGTGACCGTGAAAGGCGGCGCCGTCACCGTTCCGCCGCTGGGTGTGGCCACTTCGAGACGAACCTGCACGTCGTCTTGGCCGGTGCCGTTGGTGCGCACCAGTACCCCTTCCACCGTCCAAGGTCCCTGAAGGGCACCGGCGGGTGAGCTCACGGTCAGCTCGCCGAGGAAGCTCACGTCCATGCGTGTGGCCACGGTCAAGGCCAACGCCGTTGCTTTGTTTTGTTCGGATGCCTCGGCCACCACGTTACGAGCATCGGGTGTCAACGTGAGCGTCTGTTCGCCGCTGGCGGGTGCCGTGACGGTCGTGTTGACCCAGGCTGATGAACCCGCAGTCAGGGCTGGCGTGGCCAAGAACCGGTCGCTTTGGCCGGGGACCTCGAGCAGGACTTCTGAGGCTGAAGCGTTCTCGGTGCCCGAGTTCACCACGCTGATGGCCAGGTCCACCTCATCGCCGGCGTACACCGGGGACGCAGTCAGCACGTCTGCGGATTGGATGCGCAGGTTGGGCAAACCGAGCACCGTGAAGGAGCGGTGGAAATTGAACGGCGTATCGCCGCCCGCCACAAATTCGAACCAAATTTGGTGGTCACCTTCGGTGAGACCCGACCAGGTGGCGCTCACGGTGACGATCTCACCTCCAGGGATGTCGACGTTGGCCGTTTTCAGGCGGGTGTCGGGAGAGATGTAGTCCTTGTAAAACGAGTACTGCACACCAAAGGCCTCGGAACTCTGGCTGTTGTAGAGCCGCACTTCCACGTCCATGGACGAACCCATCGTAGGTGACTGCGGCGTCAAGGACATTTGTTGGTCTGAGGATTGAACCCCCCCACTGTCGCCTGCACCGACCATCGGTGACGCAAGAACGAGGCACAGCATGAGCACCAGCATCCCCGCTCGAGACGAACCGTCCATGAGGTGCATGTGATGCACAGAGCACTTGAACCCATCTCTTTTTTTCGCCAAAAACGCTCAGGATTGTCAGAGGTCCGGAGCAGCGAACCGCACACGGTAAACGATGGACGCCAGCCCCGTTCCAAGGGGAGCATTGAAGGCCCACACCGGCTGTCAAGAACCATGGGCCGGACCACCGCAGCATGGTGCCTTGTGGCCCTGTTGACGTGCGCACTGGTGCCCATAGCATCCCCCACCGACCCTGCTCCCACGATGTTGGAGCCGTTGCGTGAAACCCGATGGTCCTCCCCATCCAACCTCACGCTCTCGTTCTCCAACGCACCCTCTGCAGGTGACGAAGTGACGGGAACGGTCACGGTCAGCGTCGCCACCAGCGGAACGGGTACCTTGGACTCGCTGCTGCTGGAAGTGAGCAGCGATGGCAGTGCATGGACGGAACTTGTCAACCTCACTTCCACCCCGTGGGTCTATCCCTTTGACAGCACGGACGTGGCCAACGGCACCTACCAACTCCGAGCCGTGGGTTGGGACAGCGATGCAGCGAACCACACGAACGTGACCACGGGTTCGTTTGATGTCGTGAACCAAGTCCCGCTTATCACCACTTTCACGGTGCTCAACCCCCAAGCCGGCGACGGGTCCTCCCTCGAATCCCGTGCTTGGTTCAACGTGGCAGCCTCGGGCACCCTGGCGTTCCGATGGGGGGCCAGTGACGACGACCTCAAACAGGCCACACTAACCAACGTCCCAGGTCCCGGAACACCCGGGACCGACGGCCCAACCAACCTCGCCTATGGCTGGGACTGGTCGTCGGGCAACCTGAGCGAGGGGACCTGGTCGCCGCGTCTCACCGTCTCGGACAACTCCGGCCTCTCAGCGACATCCACGCTTTTCCTCGGCATCGACCGAACCGCCCCCTCCATGGGTTCGGTGACCGTCGGTGACGGGGGCACCTGGCAGTCCACGGAGCAGGTCACGCTGTCGGGACTGATCGACAACGCCGACGACGGACAAGGCTCCGGTGTTGCCTCCGTGGCCTATCGACTGCCAACCGATTCGACATGGACGAGCACGACCAACGACACGCTGACCTTGAACTTGGACGAAGGGGTCCACGACATCGTCTTCCGACCGACAGACCGTGTGGGCAACACCGGCGCCAACAGCACGATCACGGTGCGCGTCGACCGCACCGACCCGTTGGCGTCGGGGTGGGACGTGGACGAACTGACAACCAGCCGGAGCGGGGCGGTCAACATCACGCTGCTCGCCAGCGACAGCGGCTCCGGCATCGACAACGCTTCCACCACCATTGAATGGGGCTTCGATGCCAACGGGGTTGGCCAGACACCCGACCTCACCGGCCGATGGTTGAGCATGGGCGTCAACGGCATGTCCGGTCAAGTCGGCCTGTCCAACTGGGCGACCAAGTCGCGCCAACACCTGATGCTGCGTGCCGTGATCACCGACCAAGCCGGCAACAGTTACACCACGGAACCAAGCGCCTTCCAGATCCTCCCAGGACTCGATTTGATGTGGAACACCAGCGAAACCAACCTCGACCGGTTGGTCGTTCGTCCGGGTGAACAAACCGGCAACGTCCTGGTGACCAGCGTGCTTGAATCCAACCAAGACTACGGGGGCAGCGTCATTGTTCGATTGGAGACAGCACCGGCCGACCGAACCGCCAGCGTGACGTGGACGGTGATGGAAACGCGCAGCCTACCAACCGGTTCCCTCGCCGACAGCACGGAGACCATCGTGTGGAACTACACCGTGCCCAACTCGGGCCAGTACGACATCCGGTTGGTCATTGACCACGCCAACGTGATCGACGAATACGACGAGGGCAACAACCACAACTACCTCGTGGTCACGGGGGCTTCGTTGGACAACCCCGGCCTCGTGCCGTCGTTCGCACCTTCGGTGCTGGCCCTTCTCATCGCAGGATTCGTCGTTGCTCATCTCCAGCGCCAAGCAAGGGATTGAAAAGAGGACGGTCACACCCGACGCCATGCGCCAATCCCTGCCCCGGGTCCCCAAAGACCGAATCGCGGTCATCATTGGCGCCGGCGGTGCCACGAGCAAAGCCATTCGGGAAGCAGCCGGGTGCCAAGCGTTCCGCATCGATTCCGACACGGGTGACATCGAAGTGACGTGGGGGGACGCCGGCACCTACGACCCGGTCAAGGCCATGAAGCTCCCCGATGTGGTCAAAGCCATTGGACGGGGTATGGCGCCCGATGCAGCCGTTCGTCTGCTGGACGACGACCATTTCTTTGAGCTCGTGGACCTGAGGGATTACGTCGGCAAACGGTCCAATCAACAACGACGCATTCGTGCCCGAATCATTGGCCGTCAAGGAAAGATTCGCAAGTTGATCGAGCAGCTGACCGGCACCCAGATCAGCATTTACAACTCCACGGTGGTCCTCGTCGGCGAGGAATCCGGTCTCTACGCTGCTCGTCAGGCCATTGAGATGCTGGCAGGCGGCGCTGAACACGGCAGCGTCATTGGCTTCCTCGAGCGCGACCGCAAGCGAGCACGGCTGGAATCGAAGTCGCTTGACGCACACGAAGAGCGACCTGCACCGTCCTCGGGCGGATTCGGCCACCTGGTTCCAGGCTTGGAGGACGTTGCTGAAGCTCGACGCCACCGTCGCATGCGTGCGGCTCAAGTGAACCCTGAAGACGCTGAAGCCGTGGAGAACATGATGGCGTTGGCCGAGGACGAGGCCATTCAGTGGGAAGAAGAGTGATTCATCCGTCTTCGAGCGGAAGTTGCTCGATGTCGGCGACATCCATGTTCAGCACCTCGTACATGGCCTCTGCCAAGGTCAGTTCGATCCCCATTTTGTTCGCCCATTCCACCAACCGTGTGACGTCCCTCACGAGGAATTCCTGCGCCTTGGGGTGGCTGTCGACCACAGCTTGACCAACGTCGATGACGCAGGCACGCTCGTTGTGCCACAGGATGTTGTAGGGGGAAAAATCGCCGTGAACGAGGTTGGCTCGTTGCCATGAGACGGCGAGGAAATGCAGCAGATCGTCCACCACCTCCTCTGGAGCAGGGACGGCCACCTCGCGTAACTTGGGGGACGGGGATGCATCGGAGCCCATGTATTCCATCACCAGGACGTTTTTGTGAACGCCGAGGGCTTTGGGAACGTTGAGCCCCCAACGGGCCAAACGGTTCAGGTTTCGGTACTCCTTTCGCACCCAAACCTCGACGAGGTCCCGGTGTTTTCGTCGTAAACCCGTAAACCGGGGATCGCCTTCGATGTACTGAACCAAATTTTTGAACACGGCGTTGGACGTGTGGAAAATCTTGACCGCCACCGGTTTTCCGTCCAAACTGGTCCCGTGGAAGACATGCGCTTCCTTGCCTCGGGCCACGGGGAAATCCAGCGTGTCAATGATGCCAGACTTCATCAGCTTGTACAACGCCATCAAGGTGAGGCGATCGAACACCTGATCAAACACTCGACGATCGACCCAATCGTAACTTCCCGTGCCAATGGCGCCCTGAATCTTGGACTCGATGTCACGGAACATCGTGTTGTAACGATCTTCTTTCATCCAGTCAAACTGCTTGTACTTGTCCGTCAACCCCTTGAGGAATTCATTTTGCTCCTCACGGTGGTGGTCTTCGTCCAATTGCGCCGATTTGCTGCGGTGTTGCCGTCGCTTGGACTTGCGCTTCTTCTTTTGTCGCCCACCGAGTTCGTCCCAATCGTCCCGGTGCATCCCAACCCTCCGGAAGGTCAAGCGAACAGAGCGTCGACGTCGTCGTCATCGTCGTCGTCGTCATCGCCCTCGTCCTCGGGCATCGTTGCAGGGGTAATGGCGTCTTCCGAGGGGGCCTCTTCGACGTCGCCCTCATCGTCGTCGGCAAACAGGTCGTCATCGTCGTCGCCGTCATCAGCGAAGAGGTCGTCACCGTCATCACCGTCGCCGCCAAACAGGTCGTCACTGTCATCGCCTTCGTCATCAAACATGTCGTCCTCATCGTCCTCACGGCCGGATGCGAACAGGTCATCGTGCTCGCCGTCGTCGTCGAAGTTGGTGTTCATGCCGAACATGTCAACATCGTCAGGAAGCACCCCCTTCCTCGAGAGGTACATGGCTTGGGTCTTCGTGTAACGGTGCTTGACGTCCGCTTTGGAGTCTTGGAAGTCCCAAGGCCACACGATGATCAGATCGCCTTCGCGAACCCACTGACGCCGTCGCATTTTCCCAGGAATGCGGGCCAAACGGGTTTCGCCGTCCTCGCACAACACGGTGACGCGACGACCGCCCAAAATTTGTGAAGCGAGAGCGAACATTTCGTTGACTCTCTTGTTGGGCATTTTGACGCGGATTTTGCCGTCGCTGGCGCCCTCTGGATTTTCCAGACGGGCCAATTCCTCAACGTCGACCTTTTCCTCGCCTCGTCGTCCCAACCGTGCTCACCTGTCAATGGCCAGCGGTCAACCCTTCTTGAAGCCATCACCTCAACGAGGTGGGGCACCGGTTGGTGCATCACCACACGTTGAGCAGAGCGTTGGCTGCTGACTCGCAAAGGGCGATGAGGCCATTGGCTCCGACACCAAAGAACACCGTGGCGACCAAACAGACCACGATGGCCACACGAACCGAGCGCCCGGGCGGAAGAGATGTTCGGCGGCCTTCTTCTGGCTCGTGGAAGAACATGACAAGGCCGACCCGTAGGTAGTAGAACACGGAGATGGCAGAGTTGATGACCATCAAGAACGCCAGCCACCAGACCCAGTGAAGTTCGCTGAACACGATGGTACCGTCCACGGTGGAGCCGATGAGCGCCGCCTTGACGATCCCCATGATGACAAGGAACTTCGACATGAAACCGGACAACGGTGGCACGCCCGCAAGGGAGAGCATGAAGATGAACATGGTCACGGCCAGCATCGGTTCTCGCTTGGCCAAACCTCCGAGGGAAGCCAGCGTGTGGCCACCTTGCTCGGATTCAAGCAGGGACAGCACGAGGAACGCTCCGAGTTTGAAACAAACCAGAACCACGAGGTGGAAGACCAACGCCGTCACGATGGCAAGCGCAGCGTTGTTGCTCTCCGTCATGTGGGCCGGCTCCCAGTTCAACGCACCGATGGCCGTGATGGCGGCCAGCATGTACCCGGCGTGCGCCACCGAGGAGTAAGCGAGCATGCGCTTGGGATTCGTCGACCCCAACGCTGCGAGGTTGCCCCAGGTCATGGTCACGGCGGCCAGCACACCCAGCGCCACCAACCACACAGCAGCACCGTCGGTCGCTTCGGGTGCAGCCACGATGATCAAAATACGCAGCAAACCCAGCACGCCCATCGCTTTGCTGGCGGTGGCCAAAACACCGGCCACCGGGCCGGTTGCGCCGGCATACGCATCGGGCGCAGCGAAGTGGAACGGTGCAGCGCTGACCTTGAAGCCGAAACCAACCAACAGCATGCTCAACGCCACGAGCGGCAGGGGTTCCATGCCGGAGGTGATGAAGGCGTTCGTCAAGGCTTCGAACTGGAGGGAACCCGCCCAGGTGTAAAGCAGGGAAAGACCGTAGAGACCGACACCGGAAGCCACCGAACCGACGATGAAGTACTTCATTCCGGCCTCGGTACCTTCCTTGGTCTCTTTCATGAACGACACCAACACGTAGGTGGAGAAGGAGGCCAACTCCAAGCCGATGAACAGCAAGAACAGGTCCTGTGCAAGGGCCACGATGGACATGCCCAGTCCGCAGGTGATGAGCAGGATGTAGAAATCCACCTGACGGCGGTTGTTGTACAGCCCTGCGTTGGTGCGGTCGTTGCGAGAGGTTGCTGGCAAGCGGTTGATCGACGCCACGGAAGCAAGGGCAAGAGCGCCGTAGAAAATCAACTCAAACGTGCGGCTAAACTCGTCGACCTTCAGCAGGTTGGTGACGTTGTTGTCGGCATCAACCACTTGAACCGTGGTCGTGTTCATGCCGTCCACGAAGGACAGCAGTGCCATGCCAAAAGCGGTGATGAAAAAGAACGAAGCGAACAGGCCAGGCAGGCGTGGGTCGCTGTCCAACTTGCCGCGTCGGCCACCAAACAGGTAAGGCACACGGATTTGTGAAAGCGGGAGACGAAACTTGCCATCGCCGAGGTTGGGGGCGATCATCAGGGTGAACAACCCGATGACCAACACGAATTCGGGAGCGAACGTCGTGATGAAGCCTTCACCAAAGGGTTCCATGGTCTGTTGCATCTCAGGCACCTCCCAAAATCGGAATCAACAGCGAGTTGAAGATGCCCACCGTCCAGCCGTTCATCATGTTCAGCGCAATCCAGGGCATGACGCCGAAGAGAATGGTGAAAACGGCCATGATGAGCATGGCCAGCTTCTCCGAATCGGCGATGTCGGGCACCGGGGCGCCGTGCAAGCTCTCGGGAGGTTGCGTTTTCTCGCCGCCTTCGAAGATGGTACGCTGCATGGACCAGAGGTAGTAAGCGGCGGTGATGGCAAGCACAAAGGCAGGGCCGACCATCCACAACACGCTCCAGCCTTCAGCGGCCAAGAAATGCCACAGGGCGAGGAACATCATCAGTTCTGCCACGAATCCAGCGAGCAAGGGCAGGCCCAACGAGGCCATCCAAGCGAACATCATCGAGGTGGCCAGCCAGGGGGAGTGCTTGGCCATGCCGCGCATGGCGCCGATCTCCATGCTGTGGTAGTGGTGCTTGAACGCTCCGCAGACGGCGAACAGCATGGGGCTGATGATGCCGTGAGCGAACATCATGAAGAGCGCAGCAGCCCATCCCAGCGGCTGCATGGTGGCGATGCCGATCATGATGACACCCATGTGGGACACCGAGGAATAAGCGACCATTTTCTTGAGGTTGGTTTGACCCAAACACACGATGGCCCCCCAGACCAGGGAAACCATCCCGAAGACGAGCAACCACAGTTGGAAGTGGTGGGCTGCGTGGGGGAACATGGCCAACGGCAGACGGAACATGCCGTAGGCACCCATCTTCAGCATCACACCGGCCAGCAGCATCGAACCACCGGTTGGCGCTTGGACGTGCGCATCGGGAAGCCAGGTGTGGAACGGTACAGAGGGCAACTTGACGAGGAAACCGATCATCAGCATGATGAACAGCGCTTTTTGCATGCTCTCGCCAAGGAACCACGCACCGCCAGCGTTGGCAGCTTGCGAATGTGCGATGAGGGTGGGGATGTCGAAGGTGCGACCGGTCCAATCGCCAGCATAACTGAGGTTTTCAGGCTGCATGAAGTACAGCGTCACCAAACCGAGCAGCATCACGACCGACGCCGTGAAGGTGTAGATGAAGAACTTCTGAGACGCATACTTTCGGTCCTTGCCGCCCCACTTCAAGATGAGGAAGAACATCGGGATGAGGGTCAGTTCCCAGAACACGTAGAACATGAAGAGGTCCAACGCCACGAACACGCCGATGAGTGCCCCGCCCATCATGAGAACGAGCGGGAAGTACACGGCTGCGTTCTTTTCGTTCCACGTGGCCACGATGGTAACGGGGAGCAAGAACGTCGTCAGCCAGACCATCGGGAAAGACAACGCATCCATGCCCACGCTCCAGTGGATGCCGAGCATCTCGATCCACATGTACCGGAATTCAAAGTTGAAGTCGCCAAACGCCATGGTGTCCCAATCGAGCATGGAATCGCCGTCAAGGCTGCCGAAGAACATCGCCGTGGTGATGGCGAGCATGGCGAGAGAGACGGCCAACGTGACCCAACGAACGGTGGGTCCAATCTTGGCTCGTGCAGCGGGTGATGCGTTGCCAACGAAGGCCAACAAGGCCAAGCTGGCCACGAGCGGGAAACCCACCAAGGGAATCGAAATCCAGTCCATCATGCGACCACCCCCCAGATCAAACCGACCAGCGCCAAGGTGCCGACGGCCGCCATCAGGATGTAATCGCGAGCGGAGCCCGTGGTGAGGGCTCGAAGTTTGGTGGAGATGTCTTGGGAAGTCCGCTCGATGGTCTTGACCGTCCCGTCGATGACCGATGCGTCTGCCTCAGCGGCCTTGTTGGAAAAGGCAGCAACGATCTTGAGCATGGCCATGTCGTAGTAATGGTCGAAGTACAAACGGTTGCTCAAGGCGGTGGCAAAACCAGAACCGGCCAAGGCGCTGTTGTCCCAGTGGTAGCGTCCCTTCACCGCAGCGTTGAGTGCCAACACGGGCGTAAACCAGGGCTTGACCGTTTCACCTTCGTCCAAGGCACCCCCGTAAAGGGAGAGAGCGATACCTGGGCCGACGATGGCACCGATGAAGATGGCAATGTAGGTCAAGATGAAGAAGAACGGCTTGGAGTTAGCAAACACGTGTTCCATTTCGTAGAGGAAGCCACCGATGAAGCCGCCGTGGTCGGACATGAGCCCGTATTCGATGTCCGGCGCCCAGTGCGTGAAGCCCATGGAAGCAAGGATGACACCGCCCAAGCTGAAGAAGGTCAGCGTGAACAACGGGATCTTGATCCAGGTGTTGGTCGGGTGGACGTGCGCTGCGACCTCGCCTTTGGGTGAACCGGCGAAAGTCTTGAGCCACATGCGGGACATGTAGAACCCGGTCATGCCGGCACCGAGCAGCACGCACAGCGCCGGATAGAAGAAGCGAGGGTCTTCGAGGGCGACCCGCCAGGTGTTGGCGATGATGCCTTCCTTGGACCAAAAACCGCCGATGAGCGGGAAGCCCATGATGGACAGCGACCCAACGAGCATGGCCGTTGCGGTGATGGGCATCTTGGAAGCCAGGCCGCCCATGTTCTCCATCGATTGTGCGTCGAATTCGTCGTGGTGGCCGTGGTCGAGGTCCGAGATGATGCGACCAAGGGCAAGGTCAAGTTCGGGCAGGTTGAGGCGACCGTCGCCGTTGAGGTCGACGGCCTTGACGAGGGCCGTCATTTCCCACGGTGGAAGGTTGGCAATTTGACTGGCAGTGAGGGCCTTCTGGAACTCGAACATGTCGATGTCCCCTGAACCGTCCAAATCAATGGATTTGAAGAACTCGTACACCGTTTGGTCGTTGTCGTTGAGGTACTTGGCGAGCATGACGAGTTCCTCGGGGTCGCTGTGGCCGTGATCGTCGTCGTGATGGTGCAAGTGGTGGTGCGCATGGTGCACTTCGTGAATGACCGCACCGCTGGCCATGAACAGCATGCCCTTGGCCATGGCGTGGTTGAACAGGTGGAACAGCGCCGCACCAAAGGCCACGATGACAATGCCGTGGTTGACGTAGTACTCAGGGTTCGTCGTCCCGTCGGGCAGGTACTTGTGCCAGTGCAACGTGTTGGCCAAGTACAGGGCTGCGCCCAGTCCGGTGAAGATGTAGGCCAGTTGCGACATCGTCGAGTAAGCGAGAACTTTCTTCAGGTCGTGTTGAACGAAGGCGATGGCGGCGGCCATGACGGCCGTCGTGCCACCGATGGCAGCGATGATGAACGCCAAGTCCGCCAGTTCGCCGTGCATGGCCTCGTGACCGAAGAAGGGGAACATGCGGGCCACGAGGTAGAGACCGGCGTTGACCATGGTGGCGGCGTGGATGAGTGCAGAGACGGGCGTTGGCCCTTCCATGGCGTCGGGCAGCCACACGTGAAGCGGGAATTGGGCGGATTTTCCGACAGCACCGATGAACATCAAGCCCAACGCCCAAGCCAGGGTACCCGCGCTGTTGTTCGCCACGGCTTCGATGTTGTGGGAATCGAAGACAACGGCGTAGTCAAGCGACCCGAAGAGGTCCCAAAGGATGGCCAAACCAACCATCAGGAACACGTCGCCGACGCGAGTCGTCAGGAACGCCTTCTTGGCCGCATAGGCAGCGCTGGGGCGTTCGTAGTAGAACCCGATGAGCAAGTAGGAACACAAACCCATCAGTTCCCAGAAGATGAACAACCAAAGGAACGAATCGGCAAGCACCATACCGAGCATGCCCGAACAAAAGAGCACGAATTCGGCATAGAAGCGGTGGTTGCGGTTGTCGTTGATGGGGTCGGTGTTCATGTAACCGATGGCGAAGGTGTTGATCAGCAAGCACAGGAAGGAGGCGATGAACAACAGCATCACCGTGATGTGGTCGATATGGATACCGAATCCGAAGGAAACGGTGCTGACGGCGTTGTCGCCGTCGGCCCACATGCTGGAGGTGAACCATGTCCAATCGCTGAGCATCTCCGTGCCACCGTAGGCGCCGATGAAGTCAACGACCAGCCACAGGGACAGCACCAAGCTGGCACCCATGAAACCGAGGGCGATCAAACCGCCTTCTTTGAGCGTGTCTTTCCACATCTTGTTGCCGTTCAAGGCCTTTCCGAGGTAGAGGATGATGGGGAACGCCAACATCGGGAGCAAAAGGATCCACGGTGCATACTGCGCCGCTGTACTGTGAACAATTTCTGAACTGCCGCTTCCTGCCATGGTTCCACCTCAGTTCTTCAGGACGTTTACATCGTCCAGCGTGATCGATTCGTGCTGACCGTACATGGCCAGGAAAATAGCCAAGCCGATCGCCACTTCACTCGCCGCAATGGCGATGGCGAAGATGGTGTACACCCAGCCCGTCGTGTCGCCGTGGTGAACGGCGGCAGCAGCGAACTGCATGTTGGCAGCGTTGAGCATCAATTCGATGCACATCAGCACAATGATGGCGTTCTTTCGGGTGAAGGCACCGGCCAAGCCGATGACGAACAGCAAGGCAGACAAACCGGAGACCCATGCGGGATCGATCATTCTTCTTCACCTCCAAATTCCCAGAGCAAGTTTTCACGTCGCTCGTCTCGAACCAAGTACGCTGCGCCCATCATGGCCATCGCCATGAGCATGCCCAGCACCATCATGGCCAGGCCCCATTCGTGGAGCAGAGCGTCGGCCAATCCCGAGGTGGTGGGTGTCGTGTCGCTCGGTGAGGCCCACACGGCGTCGTCGTTGACGATGGCCACCAAGAGGAAGCCCAAGGCCAGCAGACCCAAACGGCTGAACAAGGAAATGAACTTCATTCGAAGTCCTCCTCAAGGATTTGACGTCGGGTCAGCATGATACCGAACAGCACGACCAGCCCAACGCTGGCCAGATACACAAGGATTTGAATGGCCGCAAGGAACTCGGCACCGAGCAGAATGAAAATACCTGACACTGCCATGAAACAAAAAATCAGGGACAGCATCGAGTGCGCCACGCGCTGAGCGAAAATCAGACCGAGTGCACCGCCCAAGGTGATGGCGGCGAACACGAAGAACACGGCCGTCTCGGCAACCGACACCACGTCCATCTCAGGCTTCCCCCTTGGCAGCGGCTTCTTTGGCCGCCTTCTTGGCACGCTTGTCGCGCTCCTTGGAGGCGCGCTTGGCCAGTTCGGCATCCACGGCTTCTTGGTGAACACCGGGCAGCACGCGAGTGCGGGAGGCGTCAAACCAGAGGTCTTGGCGGGTGAACCCGGACATGCCGTCGTACTCGTTGGTCATGAAGAACGACGTGAAACCGCAGGATTCCATGCACAAACCGCAGAACATGCAGCGGCCGAGGTCAATACGACCCGAAACGATCTGATCGTCTGCTGGCCGCAACTCGGCCGTCTCCACGATGGCTTCCTCGCCCGAGTCGTTCCATCGAACGGTGGCGGTGTCACCGCTCAGATCCAGCACCTCTGCAAAGCGCCATTCCTGTGGCGTGTCCGTGTGGGCCGTGACGTGGTTGAACGTGTCAAGGGTCGCCTTGACCTCAGGGACTTCGACAGCGGCAAACTTGCCCACCTCGAGTTCCATGCCCATGCCGGCGTGTTCACCTTCAGCCCCGTCCAGCACGTCGACGCGGAGTTCCGTCGTCATGTGGAGACAGTCGTTGGGGCAGATGTTGACGCACATCTTGCAAGCCGTGCAGGTTTCCCAAATCACGCCGATGCGACCGTTGTAGTTGCCCGGCACGAAGAGCCAAGGCTCCATGTCCTCGAGACGTTCGTAAGGGTACTGCACCGTCTGAGGCTTCCACAGGGTGGGCTTCAGGTCCGACGTCACACGGTCAGCGGCAAATTCCTGACGGGTGATGTCGTTCATTTCCGCTTGAGAGGCTGCGCGAGCCTTGCTGCCGTCATCAAGGAATTCAGGGTGAGCCTTGTTGTGGTAGCCGCCAAGGCGCTGACCGAAGCGGTTGCCGATGAAGGCAAAGGTGCGCAGAGCCGTAACCAAGGTGATCTTGAACGGGTACCAGAACAAGTTTCGGAAGTTGGGTTGTGCGTGTGGATGCATTGGCATGGTCTCACCTCACTCCTGCCCCGGGGTCACCGTTCCCGCGGGCTTGTCCGTATGGACGTGGAACATACGCTCCTGGTTGACGGATTTGTCCTCGTCGTTCAGGTACACCACGAAGGCACCGACCCAGAACACGGTCGTCAGCACAGGGACCACCCAAGGGATGCCAAATGCATCCCAAGCTTGGCCGCCAGCGACGTCGTTTTGAGCGGACATGCCGTCGGGGTTGAACAAGTAAAGGCGGTACACAAAGGCCAGAACGACTTGCAGCACGGCCAGTGGTAGAAGGATGCGCCAGCCGAATTCGAGAATCTGGTCGGTTCGGATGCGAGCCAGGGCAAACCGTGCCCAAACGAAGACCACGAGGAAGACCAACCACGATTTCAGCAGGGTCATGATGGCCCCGGGGATGAGCAGGTAAGCGTCACCGAGGAAGGGGATCGAACCGATGGTGCCTTGGAAAGGCAAGTGCCAACCACCAAGGAAGAAGTGGGTGAACAGGAAACAAGCGGCGTAGGTGCGGATGTATTCGGCCATGAACAACATGCCGAACCGCATACCGCCGTACTCCGTCCACCAGCCCTCAACAAGTTCGGCTTCTGCTTCGGGCATGTCAAACGGCACACGCTCCACTTCAGCGATCATGGTCACGAGGAACAGCGCAGCGCCCAACGGCATCAGGAAGATGTTCCACGAACCGGCGGCGTGCTGGAAATGGATGCTTTCGATGATGTTGAACGTCCCCGTCAAAATCGCCACGGACAACAAGGTCAACAGCAACGGGATCTCATAGGCCGTCAGTTGGGCGGCCGAGCGAATACCGCCGATGAGGGTGTACTTGTTGTTGGAGGACCAACCGGCAAAGAACACACCGATCGGAGCAATGCCGAAGATGGCAATGGCGTAGAGGATGGAGAGGTCGGGATTGGTGGCGTAAATACCGCTTGAAAGGGGAATCATCCCCAGAATCAACAGGGTGGACGATACGATGAGGAACGGTGACGTCTCGAAGATGAGGCGGTCGGCGCGCTGGGGCACCATGTGTTCCTTCACCAGGAACTTCATGCCGTCGGCCACGTTTTGGAAGAAACCGGGGAGGATGGGCACGCCCATCCACGAGCGGTTGTTCACACGGTCAACGGTGGCGAAGTTTTCGTCGCGG